>NZ_CP036298.1:7702500-8071228 GCF_007752135.1 Aureliella helgolandensis
GCCCTGTCGGGAAACAAACTGCTCATTCGCGGGAGTCTCGGCAATGCGACCCAATTGCATTGCATAGAATTGCCGTAGCTGGCGACTCAGCCGCGGTTCCGGCGGCGAACAAACACGGACAACCCCAGCATTAAGAGAGCGGTACCACTCGACGGTTCAGGCACGGCACTGACCGAGATGAACTGCCGAATGGCAGCTGCCTGATTGCCGGTATAGGCGATACCGCTGCCGATGGTATCCCCGAGCTGGGGGACATCCGGAAAGACAAAATGATTTGTTCCGACCAGTACCAAACGCCCATCAATCTCCACGAACATTGGGGCACCGGAATCGAAGGTTGCAAGCTGCGCTTCAAACGGAACGAAATCCGCAGCCGCCTCCAGGTCCTTAATCAGCAGCAGCGCGCCGGCGTTCGTAAGACTTCCCAAACTCGCAGCATACCGATCAATGATATTCCGACCAACGGCCTGATCATTGTAGGCAAACCGATCATCCGTCGAACTGGCCGCTTCATTGAAGGGCGAGCGTCCAACCACAAACGCATTCTTCCCAATAATTGAGCTGCTCGAAGATGTCGAACCCTCGGTGAGGAGTTCCTCAGCAAAATCGTAGAAGGCAATTGAACTAGGTAGGTTTGCATTGAGGACCGACAAATACAGGTCATTGGAACCAATCTTTACCCCAGAGACGATCGTACGTGTAATGGGCGTCGAACTGGGGTCGTTGTTGGCATAGAACACAACGCTTGAACCGTTGGGAGCATGAAAGTGATTGGCGGTGATCACCACATTAGGGCTGATCGCGGTAGCCCAATACGATCGGGTGTCGGTCGCCGTGGGCATGGACATTCCCACACCACTAAAATCTAGACTTTCCCCGATAAAGGAGTCCGAATTCGTAAATCGATCGTTCGTTGCATCGGTGTATCCAGCGATGGTAATCGCCGCTCTGGTGTCAGAGGGTACCGCTAGGGCAAGCAAACCGAAGACTGTGATGGCAAAAGCTCTCAGCATCCGTACTTCCTTTTAACTAACCAATGATGGCTTTGTGCCTTGAGCGGTCAGGCAACTGCCCGTTCAAGGCTCCGGGGGACGACGTTCCGGGGGACGAGGCTCCTATTGTATTTAAGAAAGTCGGCACAAGCTATTTTATTGGCAAAATTACACCGCTCTCCTCTCAACCTTGCGCCTTCATTTTGGCCCAGGAGTCGCGGAGTGGGACGATGCGATTAAAAACCAACCCATCTGGCTGAGAATCCTTGCTGTCCACGCAAAAATAGCCGGTGCGTTCAAACTGAACTCGCTCCCCCGGCTGGGCACTGGCTAGCCAGGGCTCCACAAAGCCTCGGACTACCTGCAGACTATCGGTATTCAAGTTGTCCAGGAACGATTTCCCTTCCGGGGCATCCTCTGGATTTTCGGCTAAGAACAAGCGATCGTAGAGCCGAACTTCGGCTTGCAAGGCATGGGGCGCACTGACCCAGTGAATTGTGCCTTTCACCTTGCGTTGCGTAGCTGTCGCACTGCCGCTCCGCGTTTCGGGATCGTAGCTGCAATGCAATTCGGTCACTTCGCCGGTTGCCGGATCCTTGATCACCTCATCGCACTTGATAATGTACCCGTACCGCAATCGGACTTCCCCCCCCGGTTTAAGGCGAAAGAACTTGCGTGGCGCATCTTCCATAAAGTCATCGCGTTCAATGTACAATTCGCGCGAAAAGGGCACCTCTCGCGTCCCCGCAGACGCGTCCTCGGGATTGTTCACCGCTTCCAGTTGCTCGACCTGGTCGGCAGGATAGTTGGTCAACACGACCTTGATGGGATCCAAGACCGCCATGACTCGATTCGCGGTGGTATTGAGGTGATCCCGCACCGCGTTTTCCAGGACGCCCACATCAATCGTACTGAAGAATTTCGCAACACCAATGCGCTCGCAGAAATTCCTCAAACTCTCCGCAGTATAGCCGCGGCGCCTCAACCCACTGATCGTAGGCATGCGTGGGTCATCCCAGCCGAGCACGTGTTTTTCCTTGACCAATTGCAGCAATTTTCGCTTGCTCATCACTGTAAAGGAAAGGTTTAAACGCGCAAATTCAATCTGTCGCGGATGGTAGATCTCTAAGTTTTCGCAGAACCAATCGTACAAGGGACGATGGTCAGTGAACTCCAGGGTGCAGATTGAGTGGGTGATCCCTTCCAGGGAATCGCTTTGCCCATGCGCCCAGTCATACATCGGATAGATACACCATTTGTCGCCTGTCCGATGGTGATGTGCGCGCAGCACGCGGTACATGACCGGATCTCGGAGATTGATATTCGGTGCAGACATATCGATTTTTGCTCGTAGCGTCCGAGCCCCATCGGCGACCTCTCCGCTCTTCATCCCTTCAAACAGCTCAAGATTTTCCTCTACCGAGCGATCGCGATAGGGACTTGGCTTTCCGGGGCTGGTGAGAGTTCCACGATACTCGCGCACCTGCTCGCCGGTGAGATCGCAAACGAAAGCCTTGCCCGACTTGATCAACTGCACCGCCCAGGCGTACAGTTGGTCGAAGTAGTCGGACGCGTAGTGCAGCTCATCCCACTCGTACCCTAGCCAACGGACATCCTCCTGGATCGAATCGACATACTCCTGCTCCTCCTTGCTTGGATTCGTGTCGTCAAATCGCAAGTTGCAACGACCACCGTATTTTTTGGCCAACCCAAAATTCAGACAAATGCTCTTAGCATGTCCAATATGCAAATAGCCATTGGGCTCGGGAGGAAAGCGGGTGGTTAAGCATCGGCCAGCCAGTTTGGGGAGTTGCAAATCCTTTTGCGCCTCCTGCTCGATAAAGTTGAGTCGCTCACGCTTAATTTCCGGTGCGTCGCTGTTTTCGGGGGAGTTGCCGGGATGACTCATGATCGTTCCACGTCCTAGGGAAAAGTTGCACAACCGCCATAGTAGCTTCTACTTCGTTATAGATTATCGAGGTTTATCGGATCTGTGCTAGCGGCTTGGTTATTTAGTCCCTCGACGCGCGGCGGTCGGTGGTTTTCATCCGAATCCGCATGCCAGCGTTCGCCTAGGAGGAGAATCGAGGCGGTTAACCGCTGACCACCGCTCAGAGGCCGAGCCCCTTCCGCCCCAACTCCCAAAGTGCTCTATCCTGGTTTAAAGGGCCCCTGCCTCCGCTAGATCCTCAAGAAGTGTTCCCAGCAGAATTCGCCAGGTAGTTGCTCGCGGGAGCACAGTTCGAGATGGATAATCCGCCGTCGCATTGAAGTACCTGCCTGAGAGACGAGGCTGCTATGCGCCAACAAGGGGCGCATCATGAACACGTCCCCCGCATCGCAGAAGACCGTTTGCATGAGCGTGGTATTGGGAGCGTCCAAATCTCCATCACCGGCCGAGTCGGTCTGATGAGAGCCCGGCATTACGACCAATGGACCATTTTCTGCGGTCATAGGGTCAATGGAAAATCGCAAAGTCAGCATCTCCCCTAAGAGCCAATTCGGTGCCAGGATGTGAGCCGTCCCTGCTTTGTGGGTGGGATGCGCAAAATCGAGAAGATCCTCCGGCACGCGCTCGATGGCCAAGGTTCGATCACGATGCCACGGCAGGGTCCAAGATCGCTCTGGCGGTTTGTCAAATACCAATCCTCGCACCACCCCGCCCCGCTCTCCCAAGATCGACTGCACCTGTTCGCGCACCGCAGGCAAGCGGACTAAGTCAACCACTTCGGGCCAAAGTCGCAGTAGATTGCGAACCCCGTAGGCAGTTCCTCGGCTGCGTAAGACTCCTTCATCTTCAGAGACCAAGAGGCGTTCCAGAGTGGCACTCACCTCCGCCAGCTGGTGAGCCTCGAGAACCTGGGGTAGAAACTGACAACCATCGCGGCAAAGCTGCGGATTCCAGGTAGAATTCATCGATTCCTCATCTTGCTGTATTTCGGATTGCTGTATTTGGGAAGTTTCTACGATGCACCGACGTATTTTATTGCACTCAGGCTTGGCGGTCGCTACCACAGCCTGGGCGCTGCGATCGAGCACACTCGCCTGCCAAACTCAAGACGCTTCGGAGAAAGCCGTGCCTTATCCACTGATGACCGAAGAGCTCTCGCGCAGCTTTTCGCGACCCGCCTTCATCGCAACTTGGCCCTTTGGCAAAGCGGCCTGCCAAGCGGCGTTGCAAACGCTTCTACAAACCGAATCGATGCGAGACGCCGTCGAACTGGGCATTCATACCGCCGAATCCGATGAATCGGTAACATCCGTGGGCTACGGTGGCCGACCCAACGCAGCCGGCGTGATGCAGTTCGATGCGTCCTTCATGGACGGCGAGCGTCAGCAAGCTGGCTCCGTGGCTGCAATCGAGGGAGTACGGCATCCCATCTCAGTTGCTCGACGCGTCATGGAGGCTACGCCCCACGCCATGCTGGCCGGAGCAGACGCTGCCAAGTTTGCCCAGCAACAGGGCTTCCCCACCGAAGACCTCCTCTCTCCGGCCGCCAAAGCATCGTGGTTGCGGTGGCAAGCCAAACAACAAACTGGCGACGATGAACAGGAAAAGACGCACGATACCATCGCGCTGCTCGGGGTTGCCGACAGCGGGCATTTGGTCGGTGGATGCTCAACCAGCGGCATGGCTTACAAACTCCCTGGGCGCGTCGGCGACAGCCCCCTCATAGGTTCAGGACTCTATGTAGACGGTGCAGTGGGAGCAGCTGGTGCCACCGGTATCGGCGAGAATGTCATGCGTTACTGTGGTTCGTTTCTCATTGTGGAGTTCATGCGTCAAGGCATGACGCCGCTCGAGGCCTGCATTGCCACCATTCGACGCATTGCGGAAGGAGAGCGGAAAGCGCCCGCAGCGCTGAGCGTCAATTTTGTCGCCATGAATAAGGCGGGCCACGTCGCTGCCGCAGGTACCGATACCGATTTCCTTTGCGGCATTGCGGACCAGTCCCGTAGCCTGGTCGTCCAGCCCTACCTAGTCGACTAGTTTTGGGCAGTAGCCGAGGAGCGCGTCATTTCCTTGAGTGCTCGATTGTTGGCTGCCAGCTTGTCGCCGCTCCTGCCGGAGAACCGCAGGGGTAATCTCCGTTTTGCCTCTCAGAATTTCTACACCATGACTCATCCTGATCTTCCCCTTCTGAATGCTGTCCAGGCGGCGATCGAAAAAATGGCCGGTCACTTATCACCGGTTGAGACAGAGAACATTCCAACCCAACTCGCAGCCGGACGATTTCTTGGCGACGCCCTCCTTGCCGATCGCGACTCCCCGGCCCTAGATGTCTCAGCCATGGATGGATATGCCATCCGACATGAGGAGTTATCCGAGTCCGGCGATCCCACGTCGCTGCCCATCGCTGCTGTCGCCGCTGCGGGCTCTGCCCCCGTGGCACTTCCCCCTCAGCAAGCCATTCAAATCTTTACGGGTGCAGCGGTTCCGTTTGGCGCAGACTGCGTTGTGCGCCGCGAAGATACGATCGAGACATCGCGGGACGTAACGATCCAACTAGCGGCCAGCCAAGTGCGACTCGGACATAACATCCGCCGCCAAGGTGAGAACACGCAAGCCGGCGAGCAAGTCCTACCTGCAGGGTCTCTACTTTCCCCGGCAGCCATGAGCGCAGCAGCTAGTTTTGGAAGCCGCTTGTTAAACGTACGGCGACGCCTGCGAGTCGTAGTCCTCAATACCGGCGATGAGTTGTCGGAGACAGGCGACACGGTAGCAGCCTGGCAAATCCGAGACTCCAACGGCCCTTTCCTGGAAGCCTGGTTGAATACCAAGCCCTGGATCGAGATGGTCGACCGCCGACGCGTAAAAGACACCCTCCCCGAGGTCGTGGAGGCGCTCGTTGCCGCCAGCCCCATGGCGGATGCCATCCTGCTGACCGGCGGTGTATCGATGGGAGACACCGACCATGTCCCCGATGCGATTCGCCAACTTGGCGGTGAGATCCACTTTCATCGACTGCCGATTCGCCCTGGGAAACCTGTCTTGGGAGCCATCCTTAACAACACCTTACTCCTAGGACTCCCCGGCAACCCAGTCAGCGTAGCAGTCACCGCTCGCGTAATTGGGCAACCTCTCCTGGAACGCCTGGGGGGGACCGAAGCCTACTCGGAGCCACGCCCTCTACTCCTGAAATCGGCTGACGATAAAACACTCCCCTTAAACTGGTATCGCCTCGTCCGCTTGACGCCCCAGGGAAGCGCGGAGCTGGTCGCCGGTCGTGGTTCAGGAGATCTGGTCTCACTGGCGCACAGCCATGGATTCGTCGAAGTGCCGCCAGGCGCATCAGGGACGGGTCCCTGGAACTTTTATGCATGGTAGGAGACGAGCTGGAGCCCCAGGGGACGACAAGCAGTCGATCACACCAGCTCACTCCTCCAAGCCCAACCACAATTCCAGACCCACAACTTCCTGCCGAACCATCGCTGCTGGGGCGAGCGATGTCGCCAACCCGGCTGGCATTCTCTACTGGCGGGCACCTGCATTGAACCGCTGCTCTTGAAGGGCAACTCCCTCCAACGTGACCGGACGCTGGACATCACAAGCCCAATGGATTCCCTTCAGGAGCAGGGCCTGAAACGCGGGCTGCGCGAAATCGTCGACATGCCCCAGCGAGGTGTAAAAGGACTTTCCACCACTGTCGCGAATGAAAGTCCAAGCGACCGGCTGAGTTGCTCCATCTTCTAGCTGGCCCTCCACCCACACATGGCTCCCAGGCTTCAGGGATTCATTCTTATAAAGCGATCCGCCCGACATCCAGGGCTTCCTGCCCTGCCCTGCCCCGTTCTTGCCAAACAACTCAGCCGCAACAGATTCTGCAAACGCATCGTTAATGAAAGATAACTCCGATGTGAGCTGGTTGCCGTAGTGCCCCGTATAGTCTCCGCCCCACACCTGCGCATCAAACTCGGGCCAAACCGCTAACCCAGCGGGAGGGAGCCCATCGCGTAGCGCGAAAGCGTGGCTCGCCGTGCGAATGCCAATCACGGGCTTTCCACTAGACACAAACTCGCGGACCAACTGCAAGTCGCGAGTCGGCAGAGCGCGTCGGCGGACACTCACGAGCAGTGCATCTGCCTGGCGCAGTTCCTCTTGAATCCCAACGATTTCATTTCGTTCCTCGTGGCTACCATAGACAATCCTGACACGGTAATCGACTCCCAAATGCTTGCTCGCAAAGTCTGGTAGCGTCGTTTCGGTCAAGTATTCATCCTCGGCAACGAGCATCAGCAGCCGAGGACGCTGATCCGTTGAGTAGCGGAATGGGGCGCCGCCAAGCACTTGTTCGCTCGAGATCGTCGGACATACAAGGCGTTCTATGTGGCTGACAATTAGATCTGTCCCCGTGAAGTGATTCACATAGGGCCAGGCCCCTGGATTGTACATCGTATCCGTCAAATCTCGGGCAAGCACAACGTTCTTGCCTCCAGATGCAAGTCGCCGCAAACCAAACGGCCTGCCCAATACACACATGTTCGTGTGCACTCCCACTAAAATGACATTTTGGATTTCACGGCGTTCTAAAATACTCCAGATTTCAGTCCCACTATCGCTGATGAAATCCCGAGTCTCATCGATTTTGATCACATCAATTTGCTTTTTCCAAGGCGACTTGGGAATGAGCCCACGGGCTGCCAGTCGTTGTGCCCACATTGCATGCTCGGCGAGATCGTCATCCTCGCCACCGTCGGATTGATCGATGGGATATTCTGCAGACTCCTCGCTTGGAATCTGGTAACACCATTCGGCAATCGCGTCAGGAAAATCCTCGGCCGGTTCGATCGCCTTCGATCTCAGCCGGGCAGCATGCCCTTCATAGGCATCCATGCAACCGCTGGGGGCATGAATAATCGTCCCTCCCCTTTCGCGTAATGCGCTTACAAAGGCATCGACGCGCGGCGCTAATTCTCCCTCACGGCGAACTGCGTTTAAACAGTGATGGGCATCCCACATATCGCAGACAATCACGGCAGTTGCTCGCAAATCCCAAACCTGTTGGCTGCGAACGCTGTGGTACTGCTGTGCCCCTTCGGCAACGGGCTGTTGGCTCCGCAATACGACAGGTAACTTTTCCTGAGCGTTCAGCGGTAGGCAGTTGGAGCCTAAGACACACAAGCCTGCAACGATGAGCGTTGGTAGAATTCCGATTTTCATGGGCAATAGTCGCTTCATGGATTGGGTGGGTGAATCCTCCGCCTGGCATCTCTTGAGATTGACGCCGTTCCCAGCGTCAATCACTGATGCCGCAACAGCTCATCCAATTCATCGGGAGTATTGAAAGTCCATTGGCGTGGATTGCTGGGAGTAGTGACTGAGCAGGAGGCGATCTCTGGCAACAGCCTACGGAGGGAGCGTTGTTGGCGCGTTAGACAGTCTAACACAGTGGGCAACAGGCTGGTGTGGTAAACCGCGGGAACAGGCTGTGCGAATCCTGCCGGCGCGGCACGCGACTCAGACTGAAAGGCGACGACGTGGAGATTGCCGGCGCCCCGCCGGGCGAGCTCTCCGAACCAAGCCGGTTGCCATAGAAATTGATCACAGCCGACCAACAACAACCAGCCCTCCCCCAGCTTGGCTTGACGGTCCACCAGGGCGGCAGCTAGCCCAGACATCGGACCGGCTTCAGATTCAACATCCTCTAGCGATTCGATCCCTAGTTGTGCATAGCGATTCGCTCGGTCGGACACGAACGCAACGGTGTGCCCGGCTTGCAACAACTGTTGCTGCAGTCGCAGGAGCTGGGGCGTCCCATCGATAGCGACTAACGCCTTGTCCGTCCCGAATCGCGAACTCTTGCCACCCGCCAAGACATACGCGGGGCAATGGGCCTCTGAGAGTCGGTACGACGAATTCCCTTCCTCAGGAATTTCAGTGGGCATCGGTGCTTGCCGCTGGTCGAGCCCCAATCGCCAAACTAGCCACGCTCAACCAGCCCAGCATGAAGCAAAGTCCACCACAGGGAACAATTGCCCAGTGCCCCATTTCTCCCAAGTAAACCATGCTGTAGAGCCCACCGCTAAATAGTGCTATGCCCAGGAGAAAGAAAATGCTGGCGGCTGTGGTTCGGCGCAGTCGCGTCGGCCCTGCTTGTAGCCCCAACACAAGCAAGGCCAGCATGTGAGTCATGTGGTATCGCACTGCAACATCGCACTGGTCGAGCCGCTTGACGATCTCTTCGGCATCGATCCCCTGCTCTGCTAGGCTACTCTCAAGACCGTGGGCCGCATTGGCACCAACCGCCACCCCAGCAGCCCCAAGTAACCCCGCAACCAAAACTATCCAGCGTATCACCCCAAGTTCCCCTTTGTTGGTAGAAGGCAGCAAACCTCAATCGGCAACCACTCGCCGTAGTAGCAGACGCAACAGCAGTTGTGTGTAACTGGCAATCCTATACTACGATGGCCAATGTCCCAATCCGGCATGGTGATCCGATGTCGCGCGAAACAGGACTACCGCGAACGACGAGTATCTGCCGATCGTGGGCATGCCAGCCACTGAGCACTAGCCACTGAGCACTAGCCACTGAGCACTAGCCACTAGTCGCTGCTCAGGGGCAGCTCCAACACGAAAAGAGCGCCGTCGGGACTCTCGCGTTCTAAGAGTCGCCCGCCGATAGTCCGCGCCATCCGGTAGCACAACGCCAGGCCAAGCCCAACGCCGGGAACCGAATTGTCGGTCGCGATTTTAGATTGCTGAAAGGGTTGGAACAATCGCTTTCGGTCTACTGGATTGATCCCGGGGCCAAAATCTCTCACTTGAAATTGAATCCCAGCGGCTGCCTGCCCCACGGATACCACAATGCGATTGTCGGCGGAGGCCTTTGCATATTTGCATGCGTTGTCGACAAGGTTGAAGAGGATTTGCTCAATGGCGGCTGGCTGAGTGGCCAATGAGTATTCCACGAGTGCTTCTGCGACGTCCATCTCTAACTGCATGTTGCTAGCCGTCGCTCGCTCTTCCAACCGCGGACGAATTCGTTCGAGCAATTCACCGATGCCAACATGCTCATTAGCCAGCCTGGCAGGGCCTCGCTCGAGCTGCGCAAACTGCAGGACGTTTTCGACCAGGTGTGACAAGCGATCCGCCTGGACCTTCAATGTGTTGGCATACTGCTGCTGCTTCTCTAAAGGCACCATACCATCAGCCAACATTTCTGAGTACATCCGAAAAGTCGTGAGAGGTGTTCGCAGCTCATGCGTCACCGCAGATACGAACGCCGCCCGCCGCTCACTCAGACGCACCACTCCGTGCAACAGCAAGGCCGAGGCGAGCGCCGCCAAACCTAAACTGAACCAGGCAGCCCACAGAGATAGCGGCATGATCGACTTGGTGGCAGCAGCTTGAGGATCGAAAGCCAGACGGGATAAAATGGCTGGACGGTCGACGAGCAATTGGACTGGTATCGTCGTCAGGGCCGTCCCCAGCTTCAATTCCGTATTGGGTGTCAGAGGTTCAAATTGAACGTTGGGGAGCAAATCCGCAACTTCGCGTTGCAAATCCTCCTGAATCTTCTCCCAGTTCAACCAGCAGCATTGAAAACGCTCCCCCTCTTCACTGGCGATGCGCCTTGCCAGGAGCAAATTCTCTCGCAGCCAGATCGGTTGTAGCGGCACGAACTGGACTGGCTCAAATGCCACTCGAGCTGACTCACTGGGGAGCGCCAACTGGCTGTAGCTGCCGCCTCCCAGCCCATTGCCATATCCATAGGCATTGTTAGCAACATTCTGTGCGGTAAATTCTTGCGTGGAATCTCGTCGTTGATTGAACTCTTCGTTGACGCGTTGCTTGCCGCGAGAGCGTTGTGCATCCAATTTACTCGTGTCCGCATCAACGCTCGGTTCAAGTTCTTGTTGTTGGATCCAGTTGCGAAAATTTTCAACGGCAGGCACGTTGTAGGCCACTAAGGGCGGGATTAAATCTGGTTGGGAAGCATCCGATTGGGAGTGTGCCACGCGATCGATAGCCTCGCTTTCACGCAACAGGATTTGGAAATCAAATTGTTGTCGCGCTTGCTCGATTCGAGACAGAGCTTTTTCAAACGCTGCCTCGCTAACGGCATATTGGCTGATGGCGATCCGTCGCTCCTCTTCGCTAGGTAGGTGAGGAGAAGAAATTTGGTTTTCTACGTCTATCTGAAAATAGAGCAAGACGGATTCAGATGCTTGGAACAGTAACGGCGAGGGGAGGTGTAGATTCCCTGGCAGCCCTTCGCTGCGCGCGGCCGAGGCACTTTCTGGTGTGACTGGGGCGACAACGTCATAAAAAGATTGAAAGAGATATTGAGGTCGCGCTGCCTCTTGGCTGACGAGCGGCAACATTAGCAAATCCATGCGATACAGTGCGCTACTGATACGTTCTTGAAGCTCAGCTTCGCGCCGCGCCATTTCCGTTTCTGCTCGATCGGTTTCGCGGAGTGCATCCAACCGCAGGGTCTTCAGGCTTAACCACGCGAGAGCAACGGTCACGGCCAAAACGCAGAGTAAGAATAGAGACCAAATTTGCCAAGGTCTCTTCATGCTTCGGCCCCTGGCAACGGAGCCATCCACATATAGCCTTTGCCACGAACCGTCAACAACAGGGTGGGTTGCTCGGGAGTATCTCGAAGTTTCTCTCGCAAGCGTGCGATGTGCATGTCAATCGTCCGAGTACTAATTCCCTTGGGACTCAAGTTCCAAACGCTGGAGAGAAGTTCATCGCGGGAGATGGCCCGGCCCGAGTTGGCGACCAGGTAAAACAGCAACTCGGCTTCCTTCTCGGACAACTCAGCTCGACCACCAGCGGCGTAGCGCAACTCACGGCGCGGAAAATCCAACACGCCGCCTTTGAATTCAACAAGGCCCGCGTGTACGCTCCCCATCGATCGTCGCAGGACCGCTTCGATCCGCGCCATCAGCTCCTTGACGCTGAACGGTTTCACGACATAGTCATCCGCCCCCTCACTCAATCCTTGGACTCGATCGGCCTCCTCCCCTTTGGCCGTCAGAATGATGATGGGCTGCGTCGGGCGCAGCTTACGAACCGATCGCAGGATCTCAAGCCCGGACATGCCCGGCAAGCCAAGATCTAGCAACAACAAGTCATAGACAGCCTCAATGGATTTGAGATGGCCGCTCACCCCTTCTGCAGCATCGATAGTATCGTAACCGCAAAACGCCAGCGCATCGACGATTCCACTGCGAATGGCGGAATCGTCTTCGATGGTCAGTATGGTTCTTCGTTGAGTCATCAATGCTGCAAGTAGAATTCGTAGTTAACCGTCGGCTTAAAACACTCACCCGGCATGACCGTCTGGCTCCAGAAGATCATACTACTGTTGTTGATGGCATTTCCACGGCGTTCATGCCAGTCGTCTTGGCGAAAGGCCTCGAGCGTGATTCTACCATCGTCGGAAACCTGTGTGGCTTTCCCGCCAAATCGCAAACGCACTTCAACCGGCACCGGGACCAGCTTGTTGTTTGCCAATTCGGCTTCGATCAGCCCTTCGACACGTAAAAAGTTTTGGCCACGCCACTTGAGGGCATTCAACTCTCGCTGGACTTCGCTATCGTCCACTTTACCGCGTAGATCGACCGAGACCGTTACTGGAACTCGGCAGATACCGCCGGGCGATGTGTAGGTCAACAATTCCTGCGCTAAGGGCTGCTGATCGTCCATCAACATCGCCGCCCCAGTCGTCCACGGGATATCGGTATTGTTGATCAATTCCACTTGCCGCCACACTTTCGATTCGCTCAAGACAAGCGGTGATATTGAAGCGGCCGAAGTAGTAGCAAAGCTTTCAGAATGCATTATTTCGAGATCCCAGGTGTAGATATCTCGATAGTCAACGTCAGTGCGTAGGATTGGCACCAAGGCTCGTTGTCCACGTTTCAGCGTCATGGAAGCGAGCTCGTAGACGAACAAATCGTTCCCCCCTTTTCCGACCAATTCATCCGGCAACTCGACTGCGGTCCGGGCTGCCTCTCCCATCGCCCGATTGCTACTAAACTCCCCAGACCGTTGCCCGTAGAGCCCATTGGAAAACTGGTTATTGCTCAGCCCCATCATGTCTGGAGCCGCCTGGCTCAACGAATTGCGGAGCGTAGCCTCAAGCACCATCGGCGAAGGAGTGGAACGAAATCGAAAATTGGGGACCCCAACGACGACATGAAACGGAACGTCGATGAAGTCCTCTGCCTCATTTATAATCTCTCCCTGCATGAACAGCTCCGCTCTCTTCCGTCCATCAGCTTGGCCACTACCCTTCTTCCCCCGGAAAGCAACCGAAGGCTGACTCGTCAGATTGATGCGGTAGGTCGGAATCCAGCGAACATCTGGACGAAAATACATTAAGTGGATTTTGACTGCGGAGTTAGGTTGTCCAAAGTGCAACGACAAGCGTTTGTGTCGCGCCTTCTTGGTCACGCTCTGTTCGATCTGGCTATTCATATATTCGATCGTAAGATTGCTTACCGATGAAGCCTGGATCATCTTGTCACCGGATTCGGTGCGAACCACAAAGAAACTCGCCGAAACCGTTGCGAGAGTAGTCGTGGAATTTGCCGAGCTGCCCGCGTCGCTCGCAACCATTCCGCGTGAGGCGGACTCGTTGACAACTGGGGCATTGGACAGAATCTTCAGCAGGGTGCCCTCAATCCGTTGCTCTCCGATCTCGAATGAGCAGGTCTTTCCCAGATTGGCCTGAACCATCTCTACGACAGTTGTGCAATCCACTTTGCGCTGCGTTTTCGACTCGGTATCGACCCAGCCTGCTACCAGCGACTGGATCGTTCCCTGCTCAGGAACCGCCCAGAAAGATCCGAGCACAGCTGCGTCTGGAACCTCATCGGTATATACAGTGCCATCAGCGTCGGTGGTGGCGGAACCTTGCTTAACCACCAAGCAATACCCATCCTTGAAAACTATGACACGTTGGGTTTTGAGATCCAACTGAGACGCATCTTGGGGTTTTGCGGGTAATTCATCAGCAACCCCAAGCGGATTACCAACGCCAGTAGCAAAGACCAGGAATGCTGCGATCATTACACCGCTAGATGTGGACAGGAATTGTGGGGGGGAGCAAAGGGTGTCCATCGTAGGCCTCGAAACTAGTGGTAGGGATCAGTCAGACGACACCTTCATCCTACGTCAACTTCGAGCTTTAGCGGGTAACAAGTTTGTAACGAGGCATGGTGTAGCAAGGTAGAGGCAGGGCCCGATACGCCACCGGCAAACAGTGACGTGGCACCAAGAACCCTTGAGAACTCCGCGTACGCAGGACCTAAACGCCGTAAACGGGTTCTAGCTTGCGACGCAGATAGCGCACCAGAGGCTGTGCATCGAGCGACTTTCCACAGACCTTTTCCACCAGCGTGCCAGGATGTAAGCAGAACCCTTGAACATGGACCTCTTGCTGAAGCCATTCCAACAAGGGCTGAAACTCCCCTTTCTCAAACAAACCGTCGAGATCTCCCAGTCGATCCGAAGCGGCCTCCATCAATTGCGCCGCATACAGGTTGCCCAGCGAGTAGGTGGGGAAATATCCGACCAAACCTGCACTCCAGTGCACGTCTTGCAAAATGCCATCTCGATCGCTGGGAGGCTGGATGCCCAGATAATGTTGGTAGCGTTCATTCCAGGCTGCGGGTGCATCTTTAACCTCTAGCGTGCCTGACATCAACTGCTGCTCGATCTCAAAACGAATCAGAATATGCAAGTTGTAGGTAACCTCATCCGCTTCGACGCGGACCAGCGAAGGTTCGACCAAATTTGCATCTCGATAGACATCTTCTGCGGATAAACCTTGCCAAGCACTGCCGACTCGCTGAGCGACTTCGGGGAAGCACCACTTCCAAAAAGCATGACTGCGCCCTACAAAATTTTCCCACAGACGAGACTGCGATTCATGGACTCCCAGGCTGGCAGCCATTCCGGGCGGCAAGCCATACCAATCGGCCAGCAAGCCCTGCTCGTACATCCCGTGGCCCGCTTCATGCAACGTTCCGTAAAACCCACTGGGAAAGAATTCCGCTTGGTATCGAGTTAAAATGCGGCAATCATCGGGGCCCAGCGTGGTACAGAAGGGATGGCTCGTCTCATCCAACCGGCCGCGTTCAAAGGAGTAGCCAATCCGCCCTGCGATCCAGCGACTGACCTCTCGTTGCTGTGCAACAGGCACGGCACGCTCCCAAGATTTCCCCGTCGGGCGATGCGGCGCGTCGGCAAGTTCCTGGACCAGTCGAACAAGCTCGTCACGCAGGTTTGCGAAGATCGCCGTAAGTTGCTCGCTCCGCGCCCCTTCCTCGTACTGATCCAGCAAAGCGTCGTACAGAGAGCCCCCCTCTTCCGCGAGCAACTCTGCCTCGCGGCGACGCAGCAAAAAAATCTCGGTCATGTACGGCTGGAAATAGGCCCAGTCATTGGCAGCACGTGCCTTTTCCCACGCCTGCTGACCTAGTACCGTCGCTTTTGAAATAGCCTGCACTAGGTCGATCGGCAAGCGAGTATTGCGTTGAAAGTCTTTGTGCAATCGGGCAATGGTTGCCCCCACTTGCGATGTTGTGTCCTGCGCCAAATCCGACTGACGGAGTGTTGCGAGCAGCTCACCGTATCGCGAATCGGTTTTTCGCTGGTGAATCACCCCACACAGGTATGTCAATTGCTCGGCGCGGTAACCACCTGCAGCAGCAGGCAAGCCAGTCCGCTCGTCCCATTCCAGCAAAGCGGACGTCGACTCCAGCAACGCGGTATCGCGAACGTGGGCGAAGACATGTGCAAAATCAGTAGAGGCGACATCCTGCGGCTTACTCATTGGGATCCTAATGATGGGTGGTCTAGGCGGAGCCACGGGGACATTGCCTTTGAGGGCAGAGCCTGGCAACGAGAGGAACAGGGCTTTCACAACCTACGACTCGTGTGGCACGGTCTTGTCCGTATTGGGAGTTCGTTGTGAACTTGTATGTGCTGCAGCTGCCACTCTTAGGTCAAAGTAGACGCTCGGCAGCGATTAGTGCTGCGGAAGCACGGGTTTCATGACCGGTCAAGCTGGCTACTCTCCAACCACACGCACAACTGCAACGGGCTGGCAGGTACACGCCTGCCAGCCCACTGGGAACTCCCGTCTTTTTCCAGCCGAACGACTAGGCGTATTCGCGATCGACGATCAGCCCTGGCATCGGCACCGAGTAGCGTCCACTGGCATCGGGCATTAGTGGTGAATCACCGTCGAGCGTCAACTTGTCCAAGTTGGGAGCGAACTCATGCGGACAATCCAGCAGGTCCTCCAGCGTCACAATCTGCCCAGTATGAGCTGCCATGCGGCCCATCGAAGTTACCGCACTAGCCATCACACCGCGTTCCACTTCGTTGTACGGCTTGTCGTTGTGAATCGCGTCGATGAGGTCATTCCACTCTAGTTGGTACGGATTGCGTTCATCGGGACCAAATTCCCAAGCAACTTGCTTCTTGGTTTCCTTTTGCCCGGTATAAATTTTGCAATGCGCCGGGGAGTGGCCACTGAAGGAGATCGTTGCCGACCCCTTGGTACCATGCGCATAACTTGCAAATTCTTGATAGCAGCCGGGTTGCGTACGGCCGTCGAGCAACAGTTTGGTACCGTCGGCAAACGTATACTCGACGGAGTAGACGTCAAAGTTCTGGTCTACCATGTCCCCGCGGTAATGGCGTCCACCGGCAGCTTTAGCCTCAACGGGCCAAGCGTTTTTCATCCAACAACATTCATCGATATTGTGAATCAGGAAGTCGCTGAAAGCCCCACCACTGAGCCATAGGAACCCGTGAAAATTTGCAATCTGGTACATCAGGTCGGACATCTTACCGGGGTTGGGCAAAACGGATGCCGATCCGGTTGGGCCTGCCATGCGGTAGGCCCGCAGCATCAGGATATCGCCGATTTCCCCATCCTGGATTCGGTTGTAAAGTTCCCCCCGCGCTTCGCAGTGGCGGCACATCAGTCCCACACCGACCTTGAGATTCTTGGCTTCGGCCTCTTTGCCGAGGGCCAGCATGCGTTTGCTGGTTGGCCCATCAACCGTCAGCGGCTTCTCCATGAAGACGTTCAATCCCTTTTCGATCGCGTAGGAGAACATCAACCAACGGAAGGCTGGCGGCGAGGTAAGAATCACGATATCGCCGGGACGCAGGCAGTCCATAGCCTGCTTATAGGCTTCGAATCCGATGAATTGGCGATCTTCGGGAACATCGACTTGCTCTCCAAACTTGCCGGATAATCCCCGGTGGCTTGAACTCAACTTGGACTCAAAGACATCCGCCATCGCCACCAGTTTCATGCCCGCATCGGGCACGCTCAAGGCATTGGTCGCCGCTCCCGTACCGCGACCACCGCAGCCCACCAAGGCAATTTGAATCGAATCGGTCTCAGCGGCGTGCACCGTTCGCATGGCCCCCGTGAGCAACGTAGCGGTAGCTGCAACAGCGCCCGCTTCTTTGACAAAACCGCGACGCGATGTACTTGTAGAATTAGAAGATGTGGTTGATTTCGTGGAACTCATGAATTTCTCCAAGTTGTGAGGGGGGGGTAATATGAGAGAGGATCAATGATGGGAACGCATGCTTCGCTAAGGCGTGACTCTTGCGTTGAACCGAGACGTTGAACCGAGAAACAAGGTGCCGAACCCCAGAGGCAATACTCCAGAGTGCGAGGGCCAGAACCGCCCCCAAAGGGCCAGCTCGGCTTGGGTGTTGGATCCGAAATTTCCCGACGCGGGCTAGCCCTCAATTCGTAAAAGTTGTCGAAGGATATCAGTTGTTGATGTTGGCCTTGGCACCCACGCGTTCAACCTGCACCGGCTCTGACTTATCCCACTTGGCTTTTCTTTCTGCGTCCGTCGGCACAACTAGTGGACGTACAACGCGAAAGCCCACATGTAGGGCGTCGGTGTGGTACCAAATACTCTTGGGAATCTGAGGATCCTGCTTCTTCCAATCTTCGCTGGATGCCTCGCGTGCGGCACTGCGACAATCCTCTGGGAATTGGTCCCACCCACCTCCGCGAACGACGCGTGGGTAGAGTGTCTTGGGGACTGCTAAAGGGTCGACCCCTTGGCTAGCAATCTCCTCATAGCCCGCTTCATCGTATTGATCGAGCACCCATTCCGCGACATTGCCGTGCATGTCATGCAGCCCCCAGGGATTGGGCTTCTTCTTGCCTACCTTTTCGTAGCCTCCGTCCGTATTGTCGAAAAACCACGCGTAGTCCTCCAATTCGTCGACGTCGTCCCCGAACGAATAGGCTGTGGTCGTGCCAGCTCGGCAGGCATACTCCCACTCCGCTTCCGTCGGCAAGCGATAGTAGCGGCCCGTCTTGGCACTCAACCAATTGCAAAAGGTACGCGCTGCGTGCTGGGTCATGCACACGGCCGGATACCCTCGCTTGCCCATGCCGAACGTCATGTCGGTGTAGGGTTTGGTCGGTTGCGACAATTGAAACGTGTCCGCTAACGCATCGCGTGGCGTTGCCGCCAACCCCAGCGCTTGACGTCGAAATACATCTAAGTCGGAAGCCCAAACATCATAGACGTCCCAATTCATCTCCAGCTTGGCCATCCAGAACGGCGACACTTCTACTTCGTGCTGCGGCAGTTCATCCTCTTCGTATTCATCGTCGTCTTCAGAACTTCCCATGGAGAACTTCCCGCCAGGGATCGGGAGCATCTCAAAACTAACATCGGCTTGTTCGATAATTTCACGGTACGGTTTCATTTCGGCTTCGGTCGTGGCGCTCGCATCTTCCACTTCCAAGACCGGAGGTGGCTCAGCGGCCACTGCGTCTAGAGTTAGTAGGCCGCCGATCGCAACTACGGCTAACGCGCGAACGGAGCACCAATTCCTGACTGCCAACACTCTCAAAAGTCGCTGACATTCCAATATTTCAATCACCTTCATTATTCACTCAGTTAAAATTGCACGGACAGCCCTAAGGTGGATTAACCACCCTCCAGTCGGCCTCCTACGGAGAATCTAAACGCTATGCCATTCTACACCAATCCATTCACGACCATAGCGATTGCCGCGATATTACTAGGTTCCGGGAATTTGACGACGGCGCAAACGCCCCACCCCCAATCGAACGAATCCAGCGACTCCCGATTGGAGGGATACGATTACACGTTTCCCGCCATGGGTACACTCGTCTCCTTAAAAGCCTACGGGACAGACAAAGCCAGCGTTCAGGAAATTTTTCAAAAGGTGGAACAACGGGTTGAGGCGTTGGCAGCAATTTTGACAGATTACGACCCCACCAGTGAGACTCGCCGACTGTCCCCCAATGCCTTCAACGCAGATGTCCACGTCTCGCCGGAGCTGTGGCAAGTCCTGCTGGCCTCGGACGAATGGCATCGTCGGACCTCAGGAGCCTTCGACTCCAGCTTGGGACAGTTAACCCGGCTGTGGCGCAAGTACCGCCAGGCGGGAAGAGTCCCGCCCCCAGAACAGCTACAGCAAGCACTCAGCCTGAGCGGCTGGGAGCAAGTCCGCCTCAACCGAGAAGCACAAACGGTGCGTTTCTTGCGGGAAGACCTGCGACTCGACTTTGGAGCGATCGGCAAAGGCTACATCGTCGATGCCGCCTATGAGGTGCTGGTCGCCAACCAGCTCGAGTGCTGTTTGGTAAACATTAGTGGGAATATGCGCTGCGGCACCCCTCCTCCCGGACGCGGAGGCTGGAGAATTGAGATCGCTCCGATTGCGAAAGGAGGCACACCGCTGCGTCGAATTGAGATTGCCAGTTGTGCTATCGCCACCTCGGGAGACCTATGGCAATACCAAGAAATCGATGGAGTCCGTCGCAGTCATATCCTGGATCCTCAAACGGGCATGGGCGTCCCCGGCCCAATTGCCGCCACGGTCCTCGCTCCCACCGCTACCCAAGCCGACGCCCTGGCTACAGCTGCCTGCATCTTACCCCCTCAGTCCATGGAACAACTCGTCGCATCGCTGACTGAAACCGCAATCCTCGTCGCCTCACAGCGGACCTCCACTGAAGCAATCACGCAAAAGACCTACGGCACCTTCCCACCGGATCGATCAATACAACAAGGGCCCCACCACCGGTGAGGCCCTTGCTCTTCCATGCTAAGTGGTAGTGCACAGCGAAGGATTAGCTCTTTCTTCGGTAGAAGGACGCCCCCAGTAAGAGAGCGCCGAACAAACCAACACTTCCTGGCTCAGGTACCGCTGCAACATTTACGGAATAGGAATTACCAGGAGAGAACACCTGGGAATCCAACGCGACTGGAGTTGCACCACTGCCAATAATGAACGCCAGGATATTTCGCCCC
The DNA here is from genome assembly GCF_007752135.1 of Aureliella helgolandensis. Lineage (GTDB taxonomy): Bacteria > Planctomycetota > Planctomycetia > Pirellulales > Pirellulaceae > Aureliella > Aureliella helgolandensis. The sequence continues at coordinate 7,722,798 of NZ_CP036298.1, forward strand.
GGTTCGCTCACGGGCGTGGCGAGCTGTCCCTCAAAACTGAGGGGAGTGGCGGAACCGGTTGCCCCGAGTTGCAGACCGAGCTGCCCCAGCAAAACGCGTCCATTGGTCGGTGCGACTCCCCCAACGTTGTAGAGTCGTACAGCGACGCCACCCTGGATTGCGGCTGCCGTGCTGCTCTCGGCTCCCGGCAAAAAGGGGTTTCCACCAAACGCGTCATTCACGTTAAAACCGGTAATCGTGCTACCGCCCGCCCCTGCAGTTAAATTGAATTCGACTTTGTTGGTGCCATTGAAAGTAACATCACCACCAATTTCAGAAAGAAACAGATCGACACTCACTAAATTGCCAGCCTGTGAGCTATCGAAATCAGTCGCCTGATCAAATTCGAACTGGTAGTCCGCCCAACACGGCACTGGGAGGCACACCAATGCCGTTAAAGCAATGTAAAATCTCAGCATCTATAGGTTCCTTACTTTTCCATTCGGATGATTTGGATTCACGCAACGGGAGTAAAACAGTCTAATCAGCAGAAGCGACACACGCCACTATAACTACTCCCGCCCACGAGCGTCTCCAGATTTCCTGGAGACGCTCGATAACATTGGATTAACCGTTAAATCCATCAAGATCCCGCTCGCGCGAGTAGTTGAAGAAGAATGCAGAAGCGTCGAAGCCATCAATGAAACCATCTTCGTCAACGTCGAACATACTGTCGTAGTTCGAATCCCCTTGGCTCGAGTTGTAGCTGAAGAAGAATCCAGAGGCATCGAATCCATCTACAACTGCTGCTCCTGTTGCATCACCTCCATCAATCTCACCGAACAATCGGTAGAAGTTGTCAGCGGCTTCGTCGCCGAAGACAAAGTTTCCGCCTTCGCTGCCATCTTCGTCACCATCCAATCCAAAGCCACCAGAAAGAGAACGCACCAGGGCTCCGTTGATCATCAACCGATAGTTGCCGTCCATTAGGGAACCGGTGGAATCGACCAAACTGGCGTTAGGAGTGAATGTTAGCGTCAAGACCGTCTTCGAATTGGCGCCAATCCCAACCACTTCCGAGGCAATCATCACTCCTCCCACGGTTCCCGCCGTGCCGCTTGCATCGGCCTGGCGAACGACTTGAATGGCACCAAATGCGTCAAATCCGGTTACTTGTTGATCAAACTCGACTCGCATGGTTTTCAACTTGGACCGTTGATTGGCGCCATCGTTGATCGTCACGGACTCGACCGTCGGCAAGTTCACATCAATCACGCTGACATTCACCATGCCCGTGGACTTATTCCCCACCGCGTCACTCACTTCAAATCGGAACGAATCCGCGAACACGTTGGAGTTCCCGTAGTTCACATAGACGATTTGTCCATCGTCGATCTGCTGCTGAGTGAAGGTTCCAATCTGCTGGGTCGGTGCACTGGCCAGCGCCACGAAGCCGACGGCAGGATTGGTAGTGATGTGATAAACGACATCGGCTGGACCGCTGATATTGTCAACACTCAGCAGCGAACTTGGTGTGATCACAGTCGCCCCTCCCATGCTGGCAGAGAGAAGGTTCGTCGTCACCGTCGGCCCCGACGTATCCTTCACGAAGGTGGCCATTGCGCTGGACGCATTTCCCGCACCATCTTGGGTGGTGACAGTCACATTGATATTGCCGTCGCTCAGCGAAGCAATATTTGCTGGCCCATTCAAGGTGAATGCTCCACTCCCATCAGCAGCGCCGACCACGGAAACAGTCTTCGTACCATCAGAGAAAACCACACTCACCGGACGATTGGCCTCGGCCTGACTGCCGGTAATGGACACCGCACCTTGCTCCAATGCCGATACCACGCCGTCGCCAGCGATGGGTTGATCGATCATTGGCACCGTGGTAACGGTGTCCTTCGTTAGGGAAATGGTGTGCGATGCACTGTTTCCGCTTCGATCTTGTGCGGTGGCGGTCAGGGAGATTGGCCCTTCATCAAAGGCTGAGATATCGAAAGCCTGCCCTCCCAGAGCAAAGCTGCCAGCCCCTACCGTCACCACTTCCGTCAGGGTTTGAGTCCCATCGGAAATAGTCACTGTTACCTCCTGACCATTGACCGACATATTGTCCGTCAAACTGCCAGCGACGTTGACGTTCGCCACTTGGCTGGAATTGATAACACCACCATCGACATGCGAGGTGAATGCCAAAGTTGGGGCCTCCCGATCCAAGACAACTGTGACGTCGTCAAATCCGGTATTGCCTGCTGCATCCGTCGTTTCACCGATGACCGTAAGTGTTCCGTCCGAGAATGGCGACAGATCCGAAGCACTGATTAACGCAGAAAACGCGCCGTTGGCACCAGCCGTCACATACTTGGCCAGCGAGACTCCCGAGGAGTTGAAAACGGTAATGGTCACTTCGGCATTAGGCACGGTGGAACCCTCCACGGTCACCCCTGCAGCAGCCTCCTGCGCGTTGATCCGATCGTTTCCGGCGATCGGCGACAACAGCCCGAGTGCTGGTGCAACCGTGTCGATGGTTACGCGATGCTGCAAGTTGCCAGTCCAACTGGAATTACCTGCCGCATCCGTAACCTTTACTCGGAAATTGTAGAGTTGATCAGGCAGTGCGCCCGTTACATAGCTATACTCCGTCCGTTGCGGATTGATTTCAGCATCACCTAGCTTGGTGGAACCATTGAAGACTTCCACCGATTCGACTTCCGCATTGAATGAAGCGGACCCGCCAGAGCCCAACGTTCCACCGGTGAGCCACAGAGTGTTGTCATTGGTAATGGAATTGTCTGCCAAGCTACCAACATCGTCATGAATTTCGATGCCAGGGACGAGCGGAGCTGTGGAATCGATGATAAATGACGTCGTGGATGTTCCGATGTTTCCAGATGCATCCACATTGCTTACTGAGACATTGACCAAACCATCCACGAAATTGGGATGACCTGCGTTGGCATTGAGATTGAAGGTACCACTGAACTCTCCGGCGGCGTCGGCCCCTACGCTTAGCGTTCTGGAAACACTGCCGTCGGAAACCAGAATGCTGACCTGGCTATTCGCCTCCGCACCAGCCCCGCTAATGACTACCGCTCCCTTTTCACTTCCCACGACATAGCCGTCGCCTGCAATAGGAGAGTCGATCTGCAATCCAGGTGCAGCCTTATCGAGTTTCACCTCTTTGACCGCTACGGTTTCATTGCCCGCCGAGTCACGACTGACCGCTGTAATCTTCAATCGATCTGTGTCGGTTAGGCCCGTGAGACCGGCAACGTTGTTGGCCAGCGTCCAAGCCCCCGTGGAAGCCTGTGCTACTACCGTCCGCACAACGTCTGGTGTATTCGGATCTTCATCCGAGAAAGTCACAGTCACCGGCATGCCTGGTTCCGCATGCGTACCGGCTACGATGACAGCCACCGCTTCTCCACCATTGATGACATTGTTGCCAGCAACCGGGTTAGCGATCATGATCTGGTCAATTTCGGTATCGAGTGCAAGATTGGCCGAATCAGTTCCCTGGTTTCCTGCAGGATCGAAATTGCTAACCTTGACTTCGATTGCCCCATCCTCAAGTGAAGCGAGATTCACCGAGGGATCATTCAAGACAAACTCACCAGCACCATTGGACTGGACAGTTCGCACGATGTCAGGCGTCTGTCCAACTCCGGTCAGCGAATCAACAAACCGAACCTCAACACTCGAGTTTGGATGCGCGCCGCGCCCGCGAATGATCACGGAATTGGCTTCAGCCGCATTGACAACAGCATCGCCAGCGATGAGCCCCTTTTCCAATATCTCGATATTGGGATCAACTCGGTCAAGCTTGAATGTTTGCTGTGCGATCCCTTCATTACCAGCCACATCCTGATTGGTCACGACAAGCGTGATCGTGCCGTCAACCAACGCACTCGACGCTCCCAAATCCAATTCGATGGTACCATCGTTCGCGACCGATACGCCAGAAAACTCTTGCACATGAGGATTCGGACTGGTGGAGTCGGTCAGCTTAACATTTACGGGTTTTGCTGAATCCCAACCAGAGATTTTGAATACGATTGCGTCTGTCTCATCCTCGTTGACATAGCCATCGCCGCTGATGAGACCGACAATTGCAATCCCTGGAGCAACCGTATCCAGCGTAATCGTGGTAGTCGCCGATCCAACGTTTCCGAAGCTATCAAAACTGGTCGCCGTTACGGTGACCGGCCCATCCGCCAGAGTACTGAGGTTAGCCAGGGTGGTAGGCGAGTTGTAGGAGAGGCTGAAATCGCCATTGTCCGCCGCGGGCACGGTGCGTGTCACCGTCATATCGTTGACATCGGTAAATGTGACGACAACGGGTCGCGATTTTTCGGCATTCGTTCCTTCAATCAGAACGTGGCCTCGTTCTGCTAAATTCACCCGCCCATCGCCTTCGATGGGAGTCGTGATGGTCGGTACCGGAACCACCGTTTCCTTCTCTGCCAGGACTTGAGCAGTTCCCGCAACATTGCCTGCGATGTCCGTTCCGCTGGCCGAAATCGCGATCGGTCCATCGCTCTGCAAAGAGATATCGAACACGCTGCTATACTCCCCGTTTCCATCAGCGATGGCAGATTGGGTCTGCGAGCCAACGGTGATATCCACGGTCATGCCCGGATCCGCCCCTACCCCGGATATCGTTAGGGCTTCCGATTCTACCGCATTAATCTTACCGTCCCCGGCGATGGGTACGTCGATACTTAGATTCGGTGCGATGGTATCGATCTGCAACGCAAAGGTATTGGACACGCCACTTTCATTACCTGCCGAATCGGTAACTTTGGCGGTGAATAGCCGGCTACCATCATTCAACGCACTAGCAATTTGATAATTCCAGGTGCCGTCCGATTGTACGACTGTCGTTCCCACCGAGACACCATCGACGTAAATCCTGACGGTCGCCCCCACATTATTCGCCCAGGAATTCCCGCCACTGTTGTTTGCAACAGTTCCGTGGATTTTGGGCATATTCTCGTTAGTAAGCGAATTATTGGCCAAACTACCAGCGACGCCCGCGGCGGTAATCACGGGTGCTGGCGGGATCACTTTGTCGAGCTGAAATTCAATGGCACTCGCTAACGGCGTGGATGGGTTCCCAGCTACATCAGACACCGTGGCGGAGATAATGCGAATAGTGCCGTTTGCCAAGGAACTGATGTCCTTGGGAGTCGTGGTGAACACCATCGTATTGTTGGGGCCAGCAACGACGGTTCCGAACAGATCAATGTCTGCGGTCCCGTTGTTCGCATCTCTCAAGACAATTTTGACCGTTTTTCCGATCATCGAGCCAGCGTTGGGGTGGGCATCATGGACCGTACCGGAGAATGAGACCTGTCCTGCTTCCTGAGCACTTACCATACTGTCGACCGAAGACAGATTAATCGACAGCGTCGGTGCAACGGTATCTTTCTGTACGGTCTTTTGCGTTTGCCCACTGTTACCTGCAAGATCTGCGGTAGAGGCAACGATGGTCAGAGGGCCATCTGGCAGGCTACTCTTTTGAGCAGCGGATAATGTCCAAGAGAACGTTCCATCCGACTGGGCAAACACCCCTGAGGATGAAACCGATGCGCCAGGCCCACTGATCGTGATTTGCACACCTTGGTTCGGATCCGCCCCTACTCCGGTTATCTTCAGAGACTCACTGGCATTGACCACATTATCCGAAGTGACGTCGTCCAAGGCGATGGTTGGCGCGGCCACATCTTTGGTGATCGTACGCGAAGCGAGTCCCTCGTTACCAGCGGCATCGGAGACGGTAACCTTTACCGAAATCGGCCCATCGTTCAGAGTCGTTATGTTCGCGGTTTGTGCATCGAATGAGTAGGCGCCGCCGGCGCCAGAGGAAACGGTCCGCGAGACAGAACTAGAACCATCCGAAAAAGTCACCTGTACTGTAGCACCAACCAGTGGACTTCCTCCGTTGTCAGTAACCGTTCCCGACAGAGTTACCGCGGAAGCTTCCACTTGGTTCACAAGATTGTTACCGGAAATAAACCCGTTGATAGTGACGACTGGGGCCGAGGTGTCCTTTTGAACCCCTAGACTCTGCGAGCCCAAGTTGCCCGCTAGATCTGCGGCGGTGATCGTGATCGTGAGTGGTCCGTCATTCAGGGAACGGACATCGATTGGGTTTCCGGCCAGCGTAAACGCGCTCCCGCTAGCCGTGATGGTACGTGCAATGGGAGCATTCACTCCGTCAGAAACCAAGACAGTCACTGAGCTATTGGGCTCCGATACCGTACCCGCGACGACCAGGGCGGCAGCATCGCTGTCGCCTAACAGTTGACCATCGGTGGGAGTGCTAATGACCAGCGTGGGCTGCACCGTATCCTTAGTCAGCGTTCGAGGTTGCGTCGTCGTACTATTCCCCGCGTTATCGACAGCGGTAACGGTGACTGCAATATTACCATCCGGCAAGCTCGAAAGATCAACAGGAGGACTCACATAGCTAGCACCGGCAACAGGCACTCCAGTGACCAGAATGCTAGCACCGTTCGAATGTTTGAAGAGGATATCGACCGTTCCGCCAACGATTCCGGTTCCGTCTGCTCCATCGGAGGCGATACCCGAAATGATGACCGCCGTTTGCTCCAACGCGTTGACCCGATTATCTCCCATGGTATTCGCGTCAATGGTCAAGACCGGTGCATCTGCGTCCTTCGTCAAATCCAGCGAGAACAGCGAGGAATTACCCGCTGCATCGGTGGTGGTGATTTTGAGCATGATTAGCCCGGGATTCAAACTCGACAGGTCCAACGAGGTGGCTGGCGCTAGGAGTTCGAATTCTCCAGCTGCATTCGACATCACCGATTGGGTCACTGCGGGAGTTTGCGAAGCATTCGCACCCGTGTCGTCAATCGAAATGGTAACGAGGGTATTGGGCTCTGCACCTTCCCCAGCCAGCTCAATCGACTGCTGCTCGGCCGCATTGATGATCCCATCTGATCCCCAACTATTGGAGGTTAGGACTACCGGACCAGGAACGACCGTATCAACATTGAATGAAGCGGTTCCAGTAGCGGAATTGCCGTGCGCATCGGACGTAGTCACCGAGACAGTAATGGGTGCACTTCCCGCGTCACCTCCAAATCCCTGTGAAACGAGATTGACTGCTGGAGAAGTAAACCCGCCCGAAGCGTTGGCCATGATCGTTCCTGGCAACGTATAGGAGTGCGCGCCCTGCGAGAACGAGATGGTCACCGGGCGATTGGGCTCTGCGCCTGCCCCTTGGATTACTAGATTTGTCGCTTCAGCTCGGTTAGCGATATTGTCGCCAGCAATGGGTGTAGAAATCACAGGCGTTGAAGCGGTTGTGTCCTTGCTGTAAACCGCGGTCGCACTATGACTGTTCCCCGCCGCATCCGTTGCAGTCGCCAACAGCGTTACATTCCCATCAGCCAGCGAAGTCAGGTCGACGTTGGCTAAGGCCCAATCTCCATTGGCGTCAACATTGGTAGTGGTCGTGACTTGGCTCCCGCCAGCGGAGAAGATTAGTGCAACGGTACTCGCACCATCCGCCTTCCCGGCGACTGAAATCGCCGATCCAATCACCTGTCCCGAAGCTGGGGCATTGATGGAAATACCAGGATCTACCGTATCAACTTCGATCGAGCTCAATACATTCGAATCCGCTGATTCATTGCCTGCAATATCCTTGAGGGTCGCGTGAAAATCATAGGTATTGTCGGCGAGTGGCGCCGTGGTGATCGCCCAACTTTTGGTCGCTCCACTTCCGGTTGCTTGCCCCGTGCCAACCGCTACACCATTGGCATAGATTGTCACGAGTCCTGAAGCAGTCGTCGTGCCTGATAACCTAATCGTATTGTCATTGGTTAGTGCACCCGAGGTAATCGACTGAACGACTCCATTGGGATTCACACTAGCCGAAACAAGGGTCGGTGGTTGTGCAGGTGCAGCGCGATCAAGAGTAACCGATACGCTGGACGTACCAGCATTCCCGACGTCATCTTGCTGGGTAACGGTAATGGTCAGAAGTCCATCAACGGCCGTGGAGAGATCTGGACTGAACGAAAAACTCCCGTCTGAATTAAGCGTGACCGGTAGATTGGCTTGAACTGGCCCATTCGAATCGGAAACGCTAAACACAGGAACGGAGGCCGCGTTCACATCACCACCTTGGCCAGTGATCGTCAGCGTCGGCGCTTCGTCAGCATTGATATAGTTATCGCCAGCCACAGGTGTGTTGATTTGAATCGCGGGAGCGGAAGCATCCTTGGTTGCGGTACCCGACACCACCGTTTTGTTGCCAAAGGAATCCGTATTGGAAATAGTGACCGTGATGGGACCGTCATTCAGCGCCCCAATATTGATCGGCGCGCTAGAGAACAAACCGCCGGCAACCGTCGCGAACCCCTGCGTGACGTTGACGCCATCCGTAATACTGATAGCCACCGACGTACCATTCTCACTGCTGGCACCACTAATGATCAAGCCGACAGCTTCGGCATGGGACACCACATTATCTGCGCCTCCCACCAAATCAAGGCTAAGTACCGGTGGGGTCTGATCGAGGACGACTGCTACCTGGCTGGTGCCAGGATTGCCTGCTTCATCTACCGACGAAACGATGATTTGCACATTTCCGTCGGAAAGCGAGGAGAGATCGATCGTTGCTGAAAAATTTCCGCTTGCGTCCGCCGTTGCTCCAGGCGAGCCTTGGATTGTCCCTCCGGGACCTGTTGCAGAAATAGCGACTGCACCGTTGGGCAACGCTCCGGTTCCCGAAACCGTAACAACGCTCGTGAGTGCGTTAAAGGACGCACCGACAACGGGGCTGACGATGGTTGGAGCGGACGGTGCTGAATAGTCGGTTACGATCGTCCTTGAATCGGATCCAATATTGCCGTGTGCATCCGAGGTGGTTGCCGTTACGGTAAGCTGGGCACCATCCGCTACACCGCTAAGGTCCACCGGAGTTGCAGTCCCAGGCCCCGTCCCGGTATTGTTGAAACCACCGACTCCGTCTGCAGTCACCGTCCGGCTGACAGAAAACCCTGCCCCGTCATCGAAGGTGATGGTGACTTCAGCACCAGCTTCGGCCCCCGTACCAAAGACCTTAACGGCCGTCGACTCCACGATATTGATCACGTCGTCGCTGGAAATTTCCAAGGGCAGCTGGATGGGTGGGGCGACTGTATCTTTGCTAATCCAAGCATTTCGCTGCGCAGTCCCCGCGTTTCCCCCCACCCCAGAAACACTTACCGAAAGGGTGGTATCCAACATCGAGGAAACATCGAGCCCAGTAGCCTCCCAAACGCCACTGTTCACGGGCACTGAGCGAGTAACGGGGTTTCCGCCGCCGAGGCCATCATCCACAGTAAGAATGACTTGAGTCACTCCTCCCGAAGCGGTTCCAGAAATGGAGAAGGCATGCTGCTCCTGTGCATTGACGACATCATCCGACAGGCTGTTGCCCGTGATATCGACGGCCAACAACCGGCGATCCTCTAGCGGCTCATGAAGAATACTTCGCAAGAAGGAACGGCCCCGCGTAGGGCGATGATAGCCAGCAAACGCAGGTCTTCCCGGATTTCCGGCTCCAAACCAGCCTAAAAAGGCGCACCACATTCTATAGAAACTACTGAACATCCAAGCTCCGGAAAGCACCGGAGTGCGGAACGCATTCTGCCACCACGCCAGCTTCTCTGCCTGCTGTCGCAGCGCCTGCTGTGTTGAATTTGCGGCCTTGGCTCGAATTTTTTCGGCCTTGAGACGATTGCTTTGAAGACGAGCTTGGTCTTTTGTAAATCGACGCGATGACATAGCGGTGGGTCCTTGGAATGCAGATTAATGATTGCTACTGGTGTGCGAATACCGCCCAAACCGGCTACTCCACAAATCCCTACAGGGAGGCGCAGCGCAGGCAATTCGACCATAGCCTAACCACCACACGAACTACATTCAAGCAAACAACCCCCATTCCCGCCACAATCCTCAAAACAAACAGGGGGTAAACGCCCCCCCCCCCTTAAGAAAAGCCACAACACGCCTTCAGTGGCACAAACCTACCTGTGGCGCAGAAAGGCGTTCAACCCTGGCAGATCGTCGGTGTTGATGAAGTCGACTTTGGACCTCTGCAGGACTTCCCATGCAGCCTGGGTGTCGGGAGTCCCCCAAAAGCGAATTAAACGCCCTTGGGCGTGACAGCGGTCGACAAGGTCCTTCAGCTTGTCGTATTCCGCCGACGGGATCTCTCCCTGTCCCTTCCAGCGAAAGTGGTTTCGCCAATTGTCACTAATCAATGGCATCAGATGGGGCGGCTGCTGGCTACCCAAATCACTCAGGCGGCCATCGACACCGGCAAATCGGAGTGTAGCTTTGGCCATCGCGTCGATCGGTCGGTCTCCGCTGATGATCACATTCACCGCGCGAGTCTTCGTTTTCCCCGCCTCAATTGAGGTGATCATCTCTGGGTATTCCGCGAGAAGCGCTTCGAGTGCCTGATACGTGGCTTCTCCGTCGGCTTTGAAATCGATCAGTAGGGTGATGGGCATGCCGTCGCCATACACGCTCCCAGCATGCTTTCGCACTCGCGTTCGCAGCGGCTCAAGATACAGGCCTTGAAGCGTTCGCCCCGGGGACAATTCGGCTCGCGAGTGAGCGACCAATAGTTGCCCATCGACCAGAAAGACATCTGCCTCGACGCTGCAGAAGCCATTGTCGAGCGCGTCGAGCAGAGGGCGATCATGCAGGTAGTCATTGTGGGCGTGAGCCTGGCGGTGGACGACCGTCTCCTCTTGCGCGAAGAGCGTTTCACTCAAGCACACAGTGCCAAGTAGAGCTAGCATGAGAGAGGTAGATACAGTGCGCAGCATGTTTGGTTATCCGGAGAATTGCGTAGTTTAAATTGAAGCCAATCAGTCTAGCAAACTGTTCTCGACTCGTTATCAAAGGACGCCGAAAGATGACGCTACCCAGCCAGCCGAGGTGCGAGTTTCTCCTGACGGCAGGCGTTTTTTAGCCATGCGGAAGCCATGAAACGCGACCATCCCTACGAGGACGAGTTCTTGGGGACCGACCGCACTGAAGCGTTGCGGCTGGGACTTGTGGCGGGGAAGCATCTGGCTGGGCCACTCCATAAACCACAGCCAATCGAACCCCTGCTTGCCGAATTGGACTTAGCGGATGAAGCCCAGTGGTACACGGTGCGAGTTTGGTTGGACGCGGGTTACACACCTCGGTTCACCTTCCGCAACGGCCTCATGGATGCAAGACGCCTGTGGTCCCGACTGATGCGACGCTATCCCGAGCAATTCCCCAATCCGGGAAAGCGGAAGGGGATCGTAGAGGCCCGTTATGATGCGATCCACTCCGGTCGGCTGCCACACATTCGAATCTACGAAGTCGAGCTATCGGGCCCCCATTGGGACTCGTGGCCTACCGCCAGCCAGCGCCCCGTCTTGGGAGAGGGGAGCCAAACAATCTTGGAGTCGGGGCGTTTTCCCTCCTCCCAAGCCATGCGTCAAGCGCTTGAGCGATTTGCTGCGTTGGCCTACCGCCTACCGCCTACCGCCGACCGCTATCCGGTGATGAAACCGAGCGAATCTTAGACGTCATTCGCCGCAGACGCGATGCGGGGAGAACGGAGCTGGAAGCCTACGGGGACGGACTCAAAACAATCCTCTGCTCACCGAGCTTCCTCTACCTGCCACAGCCCGGGGGCGCACCGGATGCCGCGGTGGCAGCACGATTGTCCTATTTCTTGTGAGGCTCTACACCCGATGCAACTTTGCTGAATGGTATCGAAGCGGGAGAACTCCACCACCCGGCGCAGTGGAGAGCACAGATTGAGCGAATGCTCGACGATGACAAACTAGCTGGCTTCGTTCAAGGATTTCTCGACAGCTGGCTGAACTTGCGGGCGACGCCCCCCGACCGCAGTCAGTTCACAAGCTTTTACCAATACGACTTAGGCTCTGCCATGCGAGCCGAAACCGAGTTATTTACTCGACATCTGATCGAAGAAAACCTTAGCCCAGAGTTGTTTATCGATGCCGACTTTACCTTTGCGAACAAGCGTCTAGCCGAACACTATGCGGTGGATTTCCCAGGTGGCAATGGATTTCAACGAGTTAGTTTGAAAGATGGGCGGCGTGGTAGACCGCTTGGTCAGGCCAGCGTCCTGACCGTATCCGCCATCGCTATCGATACGTCTCCGGTAGTGCGTGGCGTCTGACTGCTGGAGAATCTATTGGGTAGCACTCCTCCCCCACCTCCGGCTGATGTTGAACCGCTCGATCCCGACACGCGAGGGGCCACATCGATTCGCGAGCAGCTGGCGAAGCTCCGCCGCGTCGCCAGTTGCAACGACTGCCACCGTAAGATTGATCCGCCGGGCTTTGCCCTGGAAAATTTCGATCGCATTGGCGGCTGGAGAACCCAGTACAGCCAGACGGTTCCTATCGACGCTTCCGGCGTGCTGCCAGGCGGCAAACGATTCGCCGGAGTCGAGGGGCTGAAGCGTCATCTGCTGCAGGACAAAACCCAGTTCTATCGCGCCTTAACCACCAAGCTCCTCGAGTACGCGACAGGCAGACAACTCGGGATTCAAGACCGCCCCGAGGTCGACCGGATTGTCTCGCGACTGGAGAATGACCACATCGGCATGCGAGAATTGCTAGTTGAGGTGGCAACATCACCGATGTTTACGCTTAATTAGCGATTCTTAGGGAGACGCTACGTGCGGCGCCCTACCGACTTTTGCGGGACGAATTAAGATTTGGAGTGGACTGAGCTGTTATCTGAGTTAGATTCGATTGGTATTGAGAACCCATAGCCGCGGGGTCCACCCCCCACTGGGGCATGTAGCCTCTCCGTTCCCTTTCAATTGCATCGCGAAGCCTACCGTGGCGAAGAAACGAACCAGTAAGCCCAAGTCCCGAACACGCAAGCCCGCTGTGCCTGGTGAGCAGCGTATCAACAAGATTTTGGCAGGCGCCGGAGTCGGCAGCCGGCGAGAAGTCGAGGAGTTGATCGTACAGGGACGGGTAGAGGTCGATCGCCAAACGGTCACCGATTTGGCCACCAAGGTCAACCCGAGCAATGTCACGATTAAGGTTGACGGGGTCGCTCTGAAACCGTTCCGTCCGATTTATTATGCACTCAATAAACCGACCGGCGTTCTATCGACCAATCGCGACCCCAGTGGCCGCATCCGGGTAATCGACCTCGTACCCGATAAGGCGCGCGTATTTTCGGTGGGCCGTCTGGATCAAAGCAGTGAAGGCTTAATCCTGCTGACCAATGATGGCGAATTGGCGCAGCGCTTGGCGCATCCCAAGTTCCGCGTACAGAAGACTTACTTTGTCGTCGTATCGGGGCAACTGACCCAGGACGAACTCGACAAACTCCGCAAGGGAGTCCACCTGTCGGAGGGCTTTGCCAAGATCGATGGCGCGAAGATTCGCCGACATCGCAAGGGCTGTACCGAGCTGGAGATCGTTTTGTCGGAAGGCAAGAATCGCGAGATTCGCCGAATTCTGGCGCGGGCTGGACACAAGGTTGTCTTGCTGCGGCGATTAGCGATCGGGCCACTCAAACTTGGCCAGATGCCAGTGGGTGCTTCGCGGGAGCTATCGAGCTCCGAAGTCAAGGCGCTCTACGCAGCAACCGACCCCAACAAGCGGAACAAGGCAGCGAAGGGGAAGTCGAAACGGGCAGATGGCGAAAGTGCGGCGGCAGCTGAAAAATCGCAAAAGGTCAAGCCCAAGGATCAAGCTCCGCCAATTCCATCGGCGCTGGAAGACGACGATGAACCCGATTTGCTGACCGAGGACTTCGGTCGCTTGGGGCTCGAATTGGATGATGATTTTGGCGATTTCGACAGCGACTTTGTGGGAGACTTCAGCGGTTCCGGCAGCGGCAGCATCCTGTCCTACGATGCCGACGAAGTGACCACGCCTCGCTCCAACCAAAAATCAAAGCCCAGCCAGAAAAAGCGAGCTTCGGGCAGCCGCGCTCGCACTGGCACCGGCGCCCGCGGTACGAAGTCCTCCAGCACCGGCTCAAGAGAGTCGGCGGACACTGGCACGCGAACCGGCGGACCTCGTACGGGTGGCAAACGGGCCTCACCTGGCAAACGGGCAGCCGCCGGGCGAACCGCTAGGCCTGCCGGCAAACGAGCGACCAGCAGTGCGTCAAGAAGCAGCGCCCCCAAGGGTAAGGCTGCCGGACGCAGCGCCTCCGCGAAAGGTCGCAGCTCCGCGCCCCGTGGCGGGAAATCTGGCGGCGGAAAATCAAGTGGCCCAAGAGGCCGAGGCGGCAAGGGTAGCCAACGATAATCAACGAGCGCGATGTTCCCCGAGCTTCCGCCGGCGATTCATCGGCCTGATCCGATAGGGCCCCATGAAGCGATCCGCGCGAGGATGGAGCTGTTCACCGCACGACGAAAGGATGGAGATCATGACACACTTCGCGGACTGCGCTCGGTCAATCCGAACGACGATTATTGAAAACGAATGGATTGCGAAGGATACGCGCCGCATTCGCTTTCTTGCGCCAGAAATGGCTGCGTCCGTCGTCCCCGGACAGTTCTTCATGATCCGGAATCCCGCCGGCAATGATCCTCTCATCGGTCGGGCACTAGCTCTCTACAACAGATCCCCCGCCCCCCAACCGATATCCTCGCAATCGCCTGCTCCGCCGGTGGATCACGACCGCAGCCCGCCCGCTGCGGCGGGATGGATTGATTTGGTTTACCTAGTCAAAGGCAAACTAACGAGCAGCCTTGCGAAACTCAGGCCAGGCAGCGACATTGCCGTTTGGGGACCACTCGGCAATGGCTTCCCCGCCGCCCCCGTAGACCATTTGGTCATGGTTGCGGGTGGTATTGGGCAGACTCCCTTTTTGACATTGGCCCAAGAAGCGCTCGGAAACGCAAAATTTGGAGACGCGGGAAATCGCCCTATGGGATACACCCCACAAGTCAGCCTGTGCTACGGTGCCCGCAGCCAAGAATACTTGGCGGGCCTTGAAGACTTCGAACGTGCAGGAGTTGAACTCCATATCGCGACCGAAGACGGCTCACGGGGAATCCACGGCCGTGTCACCCTGCCTCTCGAACAACTCCTGCAGAATGAACAGCGTTCGGGAAAGAGCGTGCGTGTAGTGTGTTGCGGCCCCGAACCGATGATGGAAGCGGTGGCTGAGCTAGCGGCTCGCTATGCAGTTCCCTGCCAGGTATCTCTCGAAACCCCCATGGCCTGCGGCATCGGTATCTGCTTTACCTGTGTCGCTAAAGTCGGCACGACTGCCGACTGGGATTACAAACGCACCTGCGTGGAAGGTCCGGTTTTTGATGCCGCGGAGATCCTGTGGCACTAGCCCCCGCAAACTTAGCGCAGCAGGGGTGTGTTCGAAGAAGGGCTCGCCGCCGTGTTGGGTGGCAAGGTAAAGCTTGAGGGTGACGCGGCTGCGGGAGATTTCGTCGCTCCCTCCTGCCCTGCTCCAAAGTCGTAGCCGGTCGTTCGCGAGGTCGTCCCTGGAGTGTAACCGCTGAGAGTTGTCGCACCTTTGTAAGCCGATGGAGCGGGGGCAGTCGTTCCCACCGGTAGCGAACTGGTCGCCGTGGCAGGCGATTGTGCACCGGTGGTTGGATTGGCGGCCGCTGGCGGCAAAGAGCCGCTCGGGAATGTACTAATACTGCTTAGGCTGTTCGAATCTGCAGGTTGACTTCCGGAAGCGGCCCCTGGATAGCTTGGGAAGCTCGTTGGCATAGCACCCGGCGCCCCAGTCGAAGGCGCAGCTGCGGATGCACCTGCCGGATTGGGGTAGGCCGCCATTCCCATCGAAGGCGCGGTCGCGTTGCTGGCCACCTTCCCAGGGACGCTTGTTGCGCTCGGAGCTTGGCTCGCAGGGGCAGTCCCACCAGGCAAGCTCGTGTTGGGTGCAGCCGTCGCATTGGCCGAACCGTTGTACGACCCACCATAGGGATTGGGGAGATTGCTGGCATAGACCGAGGATGGTGAACTCGCGAGGGTCGCCGGGCTGCCTGCGGTTTGCCCCACTTGGTAGGGACCGGTTTGATACCCGTTGGCCTGCGCCGCGAGCCCGGTTTTAGGGGCACCTACCGTTTGAGCACTGGCGGCTAAACCACTGGCCGATGGTCCACTGGCGGCTGCCGTAGAACCAGCTACTGGCGCTTTGGCTCCCACGGATGCAATAGTACTCGGTGAGTACTTGCCAGCAGGCCCAACAGGCGCTCCGGTAGCTTCTTTTCCGCTAACCAGCAGTGTGGGATCAGGCTCGCGATTCCAAGAGAACATTTTGCTACCGGGCATCGACCCAGCGCTCTTGCAGCCAACCGACGTTACCGCCATTGCTGCTAACAGGGCGATGCTCCCAAGAGGGCTATACAGCTTGCTTTCGTTCATCCGATCGATCCTTCGCCATTCAACCATTCGTCACTCTGCTTCCGTGCAAGTGATGATGTAACATTTTCTTCGGACGCTGCACCTGCCAATGTCCAGCTAATCCTCAAGGTTTACGCAAACCGTGGTATCAGCACCTTTAAAGTACTGCTGTGTTCGTGCAATGCGGTAAAGCTATAGGTCAGTTGCACCGCTTCATGCAAGATCAAACCTACCCTATACCGATGCAGATTCTCGAATTGCTGCCTGCAGAGTTCTCAACTGTGAACGCATTAAGGCAATACTCATATTGTGCATCGCTTGATTCTTAGAAATTTCCGTAACTTGCTCTTCCACGCTGACATCACTGCCGTCGTGATACAGGATTTGTTTGGTAACGTCCCGGACTTTCTCCATTTGGTCGGGGAGAACCGCATTGGAACCGGGAGAACGATACACCTCCGGAGCATGCTTCGATTCAATCGCTTCGCGGAGCGATGCGTGAAAATCTTCGATGGAGATGTCCCGTGTCTGGTAGCCGGGGGTGTCCAAGTTGGCGATATTTCCAGCCAGCAACATATGCCGCTTCTGTGCAAAAGTTGCCGATTGCTCCAGGGCTGGCAGAGTGGAGTTGCTGAGCCAACTGTCCCACATGTCGAATTGCCTCTACAGAATGAGCGAAATGACCGGTGCTAGGTGGAAGCAATGTCGCAACAAATCCGTACGCCTCTAGCCTACCAATACCTAGCACCAGGAAACGATCCCCGTTGATCACTCCCGCGAATAGCCTAGGCCGCCATGGAACGGGCACGGGGCGGCTGCAGGACGATCGTGCAAGCTCTGCCTCCCTGTGGACACTTCGTAAAATAGATCGGGTATTCTGCCGCCATGGAATGTGTTGAAAACGCATTGGAGCGAGTTAGCTCAAAGGTAGGACCACTATCGGTGATCTCGATTTCCACGCCACGCCAAGATTGACAGACTGAAAAGCTTAACTCACCGCGATTGGGAGAACGATTGATCGCCTCTCCAACTTCCCGTGAGATCGCCAGACACAAGGAGCTTGGACAATACTGGTCGACGGTGTGCTCATCAAAATCAACTTCGACGCGCAGGTGACGCGCGGCGATGGCGTGACGATATTGCTCCAACGCATCTTCCCAAGCAGTTCGAATCGAATGCTCCGCCAATGGCGTTTGCTGATAGAGAGTCAAATTGACCATGTTCGTCCCTTCCGTGGGCGTCGATTGAGGTGGCTAAAGGTTGCTAATGTCCAATGCACTTTCGGACAGCACGTCGTCTGCCGAATAGGCGCTCCGCGCGAGCGTTGCGTCCCGACCGTCTTGCAATTGCGCTGCGACCGCATCTCGCTGGCGCGACATTTCTTCTAACGTTTTCTGT
Source organism: Aureliella helgolandensis (assembly GCF_007752135.1). GTDB lineage: Bacteria > Planctomycetota > Planctomycetia > Pirellulales > Pirellulaceae > Aureliella > Aureliella helgolandensis. The sequence goes on from NZ_CP036298.1 coordinate 7,740,572, forward strand.
TCGAAATGGGAAATTTCTTGAAGCAACCGAGTCCCGGCCTCCGCTAGTTCTCGACACTCCTGACGGCGTTGTGGTGAAACCCACACGCGTGATTCAGCATCATCATCAAAGTAGGGCTGCATCTGAATGCGCAAGACCTCAAGGTGCTCGATGAGAACCTGTTTTCGCGAGATGAAGCCTAAGGTAACATTGATATCTCCCTGCGCAGTGGCATCGGATTGGGAATCGGCTAGCAGCCTCAAACTTTGAGCAGTCTGCAGTCGCTCCTCCATGCATCGCACTAAATACTCAGTGTATTGCACCGTGGTGGGATCGATGTAAGCATGCATTGCCAAATTCCGATTCGTGGCATGCGTAGCTGGATTGTCAGATGGCATGCCGACCTCCTTAAGTTCAGGTCCCGTTCAGCACTTCGAATCTTGCGGCAGATGTTCGGTTTAGCAAATTCGCAGACGCGCGGCGATACCGATTCTCCCAAATGGTGCGGCGTTGGAGGCGCGTTGAGGGGTGCCGCGCAGCGCGAGGAAGGCAAGTGCAATGGTAGCCACAGCCTGCTCGAAAGTCCCCCCTTTTCTCCCTGAGGATACAACGTACCTGAATCGACAAGTAGTGACGCAGCAGAGCACATCGCCATCCGTCGCCAGCCACCAGCCACCTAGAGTAGATCGCTGCGCCGCTCGGCTGTACGGGACTGCCGCTGCGCCGCTCGCCAAGCGGCAATCTCCGCATGATTGCCACTCAACAACACGTCGGGAACCTCCCTGCCCCGATATTCCCGAGGACGAGTGTATTGAGGAAACTCGAGCAGAGCCTCGTCCGAAAACGAATCTTCAGCGCTACTCCGCTCATCACCCAGCACCCCTGGTATGAGCCGAATCACGGAATCGACTACCGCCATGGCCGCGACTTCCCCACCATTGAGAATGAAGTCACCCAAGCTGATTTCGCGAGGCTGGAGGATATCGATGACTCGTTGATCGAACCCCTCGTAGCGTCCACACAATAGGATCATTCTGCGGTTTTCCGACAAGCTGGAGACCACCCCCTGCTTCAACGTCTCTCCCTGAGGGGTGAGCAACAGCAACTCCCCCTCCTCTTCAGACAATGCCTGCACCGCTTCGATGCATTCGACGACAGGCTCTACCTGAATCAACATGCCAGGCCCACCACCGAAGGGAGGAGCATCCACCTTGTGATGCTTGCTGGTCGACCAGTCTCGGAGATTGTGCAAATGCACTTCGACCAACTCGCGTTCAATTGCTTTTGCTAGCAAACTTTCACCGAGATAGCCCGGAAAAATCTGAGGAAACAAGGTCACAATGTCAAAACGAATTTTTTCAGCAGGCATAGAACTTCGCAAATCTGGGAGGAGGGGTAACCAATAACCGAATGAACTGAAGCCGGAGACCCTACGTAACCGATAAACTTTAACAACTACGTTTCGCCAACGAATCGCCAACGAATCGCTTGGGTGGCCCATTGGGGCCTACCATCGACCTCTTGGTCCCTGCTCAGGAATTTCAGCTGGGCTGGCAACGGAGATGGCACTTCGAGCGAGTTCCGCCGAACACTTCTGTGTCATTGTGATTATTCTTCCCAAGGAGTCTACGTGTCATCCGCGCCGTCCTACGATTCTGCCTCACACACGAAGCCGGGCGGCGGGCTGCGCGATTCCCTCTATCGCTGGGTGAGCGACTGGGGCACGATGGTGGTCGACACCATGGTGACTCTGGGGGACATGGCTCTGTTCACCAGCCGCATTTTTCTGTGGCTGTTCACCACCCTCCCTCGCAAGGGAACGGTCCTCCCTAACTTCTACCATGTGGGAGTCCTGAGCCTGCCGGTCGTGGCCCTGACAGGGACCTTTATCGGCATGGTACTGGCCAACCAAAGCTACACGCAGTTCCGCGATCTGGGACTCGAGAATCGCATGGGTGCGGTCATCAATATGTCGCTGGTCCGCGAGTTGGGCCCCGTACTCGCCGCCACCATGCTGGCTGGACGGGTGGGCAGCGCCATGGCTGCGGTGTTGGGAACGATGCGGGTCACTGAGCAGATTGATGCCCTGACTAGCATGGGAGCGAATCCGATTCACTACCTAGTCGTCCCCCGTTTCCTGGCCTGCATCTTGCTCATTCCGGCATTGACGATCATGGCCGATTTCATGGGAATTGTCGGCGGCTATTTCTACAGCGTCGTCATGCTCGGAGTGGACCACTACCAATACTTGAACAACAGCCGCCAGTTCGTCGGCGGCTGGGATTTCTTTATGGGGATCTTCAAGAGCTTCTTCTTTGGAGGGATCATCGCAGTGGTGAGCTGCTACCGTGGATTCACTTGCCTGGAAGGGGCTGAGGGAGTGGGGCGAGCTGCAACGGCTGCCTTTGTGTTCAGCTTCGTCTTAATTTTGATTGTCGATCTGTTGCTCAACATCGTGCTCGATGCCACCTTCATGATGGTCTGGCCCCACGGCGGAAAGAAGTTGTTCTGAGCCATGGATGACGATCTAGATCAACTCGCCCGAGACCGCGCCTCCATCGAGAGCGTTGCACCGAGCGCGAAGTCCAAGCCCTTGGTCGAATTGCGGGACATGACGCTTCAGTTCGGGCGTCAGGTGATCCTCAGCCATATCAATCTGAGTATTCCAAGCGGTCAAACGGTAGTCATCATCGGTGAAAGTGGCTGTGGTAAAACGATGCTGTTGAAGACAGTCGTCGGCCTGATGCGTCCCACCGGCGGACAGGTCCTGTATGACGGGCAAGACATCCACCGACTGGGCGATCAAGAAATGACTGCCCTGCGCCGGAAGTTTGGCTTTGTCTTCCAGAATGCCGCCCTATTTGACAGCATGACTATTGGTCAAAACGTCGCCTTCCCACTCATCCAACACAACCTGGCCAACGGTCGCAGCATTCAACGCATCGTCAGCGAACGTCTGGCCGAAGTAGGCTTGCCAGAAAGCGTGGCTCACAAGCGTCCCTCACAACTCTCTGGAGGAATGCGGAAGCGAGTCGGCTTGGCCCGAGCCTTGGTACTGAATCCGGAGCTAATGCTCTATGACGAGCCGACCACCGGACTTGATCCCATTATGAGTGACGTGATCAATGAATTGATGCTCCGCACGCGTACCAACGCAGGCGTCACCAGCCTGATCATTACGCACGACATGCGCACCGCGCGAAAGGTAGCGGATCGAGTGATCATGCTCTATCCCTTCGCGAGATTGAAGAAGGGGGAGAGTCAAGTCATCTATGACGGTCCTCCGGCAGGAATTGAGGAAACCGATGACCAACGAGTCCGGCAGTTTGTAAGAGGCGAGGCAGGTGAGCGACTGATGGAACTCAGGCGTTCTACCTCGGACGGTTTTGGCATCGAACCCACTCTTGCCGACGACTACACGGAATAATTACCGTTGAAAGGGAATAGTTCATGGACGAACAAGGTTATCGATTTGGCGTGGGAGTTCTGGTGGTCGCATCTCTAGTGATCGCTGTAATTCTCATTATGTTTTTTGGTGCCGCACCTAACATTTTCAAACATCAGTACCGAACCACGATTCGATTCAATGCCGCCCCCGGCGTCGGCACCGATACTCCCGTTCGAAAGAATGGCGTTCAGATTGGCCGCGTCGCCTCCGTCAAACTGCTGAAGGGTGCACAAGGCGTTGAACTCACCCTGGAACTGGATGCGGAGCACGAAGTCTACGTGGGCGAACAGCCTCGCATCGGCAAGGGCTCGTTCATTACCGGCGATGCAGTCGTCGAATTTGTGCCGCTTTCCGAATTCAACTTGGTGGAAAAGTTTGATGGTCAAGGAGGCTCACCAGCCAACGGTTTACTGGATGAAAACGAAATGCAGTTGTCGCGTGCCATCCTCAAAGATGGAGACTTCATTACCGGTGGAATCGTAGCACCCGATCCGCTCGATACTCTGCTCGATATGCAATCCTCATTCGCAACCACCCTAGCTTCGATCGAAAATGCGGGCAACCAAGTCACTGCCCTAGCCTTGGACGTTCGCACCATGATTGGCGGTAGCGATGGAGAGTTGCGGCGGATTACGGTCCAAGCCGAGCAAACAATCGCCAACTTCAATCAGACGCTAGACGCAATCGAGTCCGTTTTTGCGGATCCCAATCTTAAGAATTCTATCAATGTCGTTTCTCAACGACTTCCCGAATTGGTCAACGAGGCCGAACGGGTCATGCAACAGACTCAATCGACGCTAGCCGCCTACGAAGGAGTCGGCCGAGCTGCAGAGGAAGCGATGCAGAACGTATCCGAGTTCACGCAGCCACTGGGTGATCAAGGGGAGAGAATCGTCGGCGACGTGCTGCGCACAGTGAACAACTTGGATTCTCTACTGGGCGATCTACGGAAAGTATCGGTGACGGTCAATCAAGTCGCGACTCGCATCAACAATGGGCAGGGAACCTTCGCCAAACTGATGGACGATGACCAGCTCTACTACAGCGTGATCAACACGCTCGAGAATGTCGAAACCCTGACCCGTCGCCTGCAACCGGTCGTTGAGGATGCACGCATATTCTCGGACAAACTTGCGCGCGATCCGGCCAGCTTAATCGATGTGCGTGGAGCGCTTACAGGACGTCCACGCGGAGGCATCAAATAGTGGAATCTAAAGGGCTCCAATTACGACGGCGGTCGCGTTGTCGCGTCCAGATTCATTGACCGCGGACATCACCAACTGCTGCGCCTTAGTGGGCGTTCCCTCCTCGACATCGGCACTTACGATCTCTTCTATCCCACGATCCCACAGGCCCTCGGTCACCCCATCGGTACACAACACGAATTGATCTCCTGGATGATAGTCCAGCACGCCAATATGTGGATTCAAATAGCGATGCCCGGCACCTAAGGCTTGCGACAAGACGTTCTTCCGAGGATGCATCCGCGCTTCGCGTTCGTTGACTTGCTTATTGCGCCGCAGCCAGCCGACATGCGTATGGTCTTCACTGACTTGCTGGATTCCACCGGCAGCTGGTAGATAATACAACCGGCTATCGCCGATATGGCCGAAGTAAACCCGTCCCCGCCGGAACCAGGCCAACGTGAGCGTAGCTCCCATGTTGCGGCAGTTCTCGTCAAAGCGGCCGAGCTTCAGCAGATCGGTATGGATACTGTTAAACAGCTCTCGCAGAATGTCATCGCTATAGGCCGAAAAACGCTCTTCCCCCAACCCAAATTGCCGAGGCAATTGCAGCGTGATCTTTTCGACGGCAATGCGACTGGCAAACTCTCCTGACCGTTCGCCTCCCATTCCATCACTGACCGCGAATATAAAGTCAGAATGTTCCAGTGCCGCGTTGCCCACCTTTCCCAGGTATCGAATCCCCCGCGAATCGAGCAACATGGCTAGAAACGCATCTTCATTGTTTGGACGGAAGCGGCCGGGATGCGTCAACCCCGACCATTCGAGGCGTTCGGCCGAACTGTGTTGCACCTCGGGTTCAGAACTAGCGGGCGCAATCTCACTCTTGTCCAAAATCTCCGCGAATTCAAAATCAATTACACAGAAACGACCATCCGAAGCACGGTAGGTAATATTCCTCAAAAAGGGATCGTCGTGTCGAACCCCATACTTTTCAAGCTCCGCAAAAATCTCCGCAACACGATCATCCGTGATGTGCTGAACCCGAGCTCCGCAGCTGGAGGTGATCATTTCCAGCGTCTCGGGGTGGGCGTCGAGCAGGCGCGGCACAAAGGGACACTTGCGAGCCTCTAAATACTTCAAGACGCGAACCTCGTTCGCAAACCGCGACTCCGCCTCGGGACCACGGAACAGCTTGTGCACGCGACCGTCGAAACCAATCCGAACCAAGGCGCGTTGAGTATTTTTAGCTTCTTGCATGAGTTGCGTTCTTCTGAAAAAAAACGCCGCACAGGACCCTGTGCGGCGTTCTTATTTTATACCATGGAACATTCAAGCGGGGACTAGCCAACCGACTTGATCGTCTTTTGCACTCGCGAAACGATCTTATAGGGATCGGCTTGCGAGTTGGGGCGACGGTCTTCAAGGTATCCCTTGTAGCCATTTTTAACAAACGCGTGAGGGACCCGAATCGATGCACCACGGTTTGCCACACCCCAATTGAACTTATCAATGGACTGCGTCTCATGGAGACCGGTCAAACGCAAATGGTTGTCGGGACCGTAGGCGGCAATGTGCTCGTTGGCGTACTTCTCGAAAGCATCCATCAACTTCTTAAAGTACTCTTCGCCACCGACGTCGCGCATGTGCGCGGTAGAGAAGTTGCAGTGCATGCCGGAACCGTTCCAGTCACCCTTGACTGGCTTGCAGTGCAATTCGACTCCCAGGCCATATTTCTCCGCAGCTCGGAAAAGAATGTAACGGGCCATCCAAACGTCGTCGCAGACTTTCTTGGCACCCTTGGCAAAGACCTGGAATTCCCACTGCCCCTTGGCAACTTCCGCGTTGATCCCTTCGTGATTGATGCCGGCATCCAAGCAGAGGTCGAGATGCTCTTCCACAAACTGGCGCGCGATATCACCTACATTTTTGTAGCCAACGCCACAGTAGTATTCACCCTGGGGACCAGGGAAACCGTCAGCTGGGAATCCAAGTGGGCGAGTGCCTTCCATCAGGAAGTATTCCTGCTCGAGCCCAATCCACAAATCGGCTTCGTCTTCGATGGTTGCCCGGAAGTTCGAAGGGTGTGGCGTGCCATCTGGCAGCAACACTTCACACATGACCAAGAAACCATTCTTGCGACTGGAGTCTGGATAAAGCGCAACCGGCTTCAAAATACAGTCTGAACTGCTACCTTCAGCTTGTTGCGTCGAACTACCGTCAAATCCCCACAATTCCAAGTCAGCAACTGTCTTGGGAGCCTTGTCTGTGAGTTTGGTTTTGCTGCGAAGGTTGGGTTCGGGCAGATAACCATCGAGCCACACATACTCTAATTTGTACTTACTGTCTGAAGACATTCCACACATTCTTTTCGATAGAACACCAATGGTAGAAAAGACATCGCGTCTTCCATGTCTCTGAAATTCCGCCAGACAATGGAACACACCGCGAATACTTCCGTTTCGCACTCGACAAGGACAAACTGAACAACTGGCAACGAAGTTCGATCATTGAACAACGCCCCCAAATGCAGATGTTGGTCCAAACAGCCCGTGAATATCCCTACCCAAGAATCCACCGGTGGCCAGGACCCAAGCCCCAACCGCTGCACCAACACTTACACGCCCACCGTCCTCCTCCAGCGATGACCCCATTAGGCTATCACGCGGGTCGCTTGCTAACAAGTCTTCGTGGAATGGTACGGGGCCACTGCCAAGTGAGAAGATGGCCTGCCGCCGGCCCTGCGGGCCGATCCCCCTCCTTAACGCGGCTTGCAGGCCTCCACAGCCTCCTTACTACACCCTTCGCTTGCACAATCCTTTTCGCAAGGGTTGCCCGACGAATGAACTCGATGCTCATGCTGATCGCACGCCCCACGCTCCGCCGAAGCGGGCGAACCGAGCGGGCTAGCCCCGGTGTCTGAAGCGGCCCCTGGCCCCTGCATGCGATTCCCTAATTCTCGACAGGCTGCGTCGGGATTCGAGCATAGGGAACAAGAGGTATTACCATCTCCATCCCTGGAATTGGCCAACCCACCACAACTTCCACTGATCTCACGCCGCCCCATCATGACCCCCACGGCCATTCCTGCAACCACGAGTAGAAATGCGGTTAAGGTAATACCAAACACTAGTAGCAGACTCATCAAATCCCCTTCTAATTGCAATGCCACTCAACGGCTTATGGATTCAGCAACCCGCTGAGTGACGGGCGGTTGAGTTTATAGCAATTGAATTTTAACGCGGAGTTAGCAGCCTCAACGCGGCCAATGCCAACGCGTTGCAGCCGGTCTATCGACCGGCCATCAAGGAGTGGACGCAGGGCGAGCTTGTTCCAATTTACGAAAGCTTTCGGAAGCTCGGACCTCCATCGAATCGCCATTTCGGACAATCATCATCACGGCCCAACCTTGCTGTTCAGCCAATTGCCACCCCTCTTCGCTGTCTAGCACCATCAAACTAGTCGCTGCCGCATCGGCCAGTGCACAGCTTGAGGCGACGACCGAAGTTGAGACAACCTGCGATTGAGTAGGGCGCCCCGTCCTAGGATCTATCGTATGCGAAACCCGCTGGTTGTCCAAATTGTAGAAATTGCGATAGTCGCCACTCGTTGCCAAGCCTTGACCGGAAAGCCCAACCACGGTCTGAATCCCCCGCTCCCGCTCAGAGGGACGTTCGATGCCAACTTGCCAGTCTCGTCCATCTAGGCGAGTGCCACGCGTACGCACCTCCCCGCCAATCTCCACGAAATAGGCGGCGACTCCCGCACGGTCCAAAACTTGAGCCACGCGATCAACCCCGTGCCCTTTAGCAATCGCCGATAGATCGATTTGGACTTCGGGCAGAGCCTTTTTGATGGCGGGTGGTTCTTGGCGGACACTTACATGCCGGTAACCACAGGCCTGCCTTGCGGCCGTGAGCGTCGCTTCACTTGGCTCATGCTCGGCGCGCCCCTGAGGACCAAATCCCCACAGGCTCACCAACGGACCCACCGTAATGTCGAAGGCGCCTTTGGTCATCGCTGAAACCGCCAAAGACAATTCAACCGTGGCAACCGTCTCGGGAGATACGGGAAACCAATCGGTGGTATGGCTGTTGTTGAATCGCGAAATCTCAGAATCATCTCGATAGGTCGACATCTGCGCATTGACCCGTTCCAACTCGCTCGCAATCTCAGCAGAGATAGCTGCCAAGTCCGGCATCTGGGGACCAGGCACGAGCTTTACCGAGTAGGTCGTGCCCATCGTTCGGCCGTTGAACATCTGCACCACCGCGATGGTTTTGCGTCGGCAAGCGGTAATCGCCACGAGGCAGACAAAAGCGAGCAAAGCCAATGTCGCAATGCGACCACTGTGCCAAGAGTTCACGCCAGCAGTCGATCCCCCTGAAATAGGCGCCTCAGAAATAGGCTTAATCGAACTGCTGCACATACTGAAATTAATCCTGCGAGCGTGCGCCTCATCTCGGGCTCTGTCGGGCAAGGCTATGTCTCTGAAGAGTCTCTGCCTCGACCGAACTGCCTCAGCAGGCAGAGTTGGCATTCAGCATTCAGCAATAAAGTCAGTTCACAAGCAGAGCCCGCCAACCAGAACAGCCATGGACCAGACAGCCCAAGGCCGATCCGCGCCCTGCCCACCCATTAGCCGAAGTCATCGAAGGCAATATTCTCGGGTTCGACACCCAAGTCATCAAGCATTTTGAACACAGCCGCATTCATCATCGGCGGGCCACACAAGTAGTACTCAATGTCTTCTGGGGCGGGGTGGTCCTTCAAATAGTTCTCAAGCACGACTTGGTGAATAAAACCAACATAGCCGTCCCAGTTATCCTCAGGCTTGGGCTCCGAGAGAGCAATGTTGAATTTAAAGTTCGGGAACTCTTCTTCAATCTTGCGGAAGTGATCGATGTAGAACAACTCTCGCGAACTACGGCCACCGTACCAGTAGGAAACCTTGCGATCCGTCTTCCGGTTCTTGAACAATTCAAAGATATGACTGCGCAATGGAGCCATACCAGCACCACCGCCGATGTAGACCATTTCGCTCTTGGAGTCCTTGATAAAGAACTCACCATAGGGCCCTGAAATTGTGACTTTATCGCCCGGTTTGAGATTGAAAATGTAAGAGCTCATCTTGCCGGGAGGCGTACCCTCTGGTGCACGTGGCGGCGGTGAGGCAACGCGCACGTTGAGCATGATGATCCCCTTTTCGCCTGGATAATTCGCCATCGAATAGGCCCGGATGACTTCTTCATCCACCTTCGACGTATAGCGCCAAACGTTGTAGGTATCCCAGTCTTCGCGGAAGTGCTCTTCGATATCGAAGTCCTTGTAATGGACGACGTGCGGCGGAGCTTCGATCTGGATGTAACCACCCGACTTAAAGCCAACCTCTTCACCCTCAGGTAACTCCAACACCAACTCTTTGATAAAGGTTGCCACGTTGCGGTTGGAGCGGACGGTACACTGCCATTTCTTGGTCTCGAAGACCTCGGGCGGCACTTCGATCTTCATATCCTGCTTCACCGCCACTTGGCAACTCAGACGGTAGCCCTCTTTGGCCGCCTTTTTGTTAATATGCGACTTTTCGGTCTCCAGGATCTCTCCGCCACCTTCGGTAATACGGACTTTGCACTGAGCACACGTCCCACCACCACCACAGGCGCTGGATACGAAGATCCCATTGTCGGAGAGCGCATTGAGCAGCTTGCCGCCAGCCGATACGGTCAGCGACTTGCTCTCGTTGATCTCCAGGCTCACATCGCCCGACGGAACGAAAGCTTTTTTGGCGCTAAGGATAATCGCCACCAACGCCAACACGACCAGCGTGAAGACAAATACCCCAAGGAAAACAATAGACATCATGATCGTTTTGACCCAGTTTCAAACTTTTTGGGTGGTAAGGCTGCTTACAATTGAATACCGGAGAAGGCCATAAACGCCATCGCGATTAAGCCCACGGTAATGAAAGTAATTCCAAGTCCGCGCAGCCCCTTCGGGACGTCGCTGTAACGCATTTTCTCGCGAACTGCCGCCAAAGCCACAATCGCCAAGCCCCAGCCAAAACCAGAACCAAAACCGAACACAATGCTCTGCGGGAAGTTGTAGTCGCGCTGTTCCATGAACAGCGATCCTCCCAGAATGGCACAGTTTACGGTAATCAACGGCAGGAAAATTCCTAATGCGTTGTACAGCGGCGGGAAGAAGCGATCGAGAACCATTTCTAGGATCTGGACACTGGCGGCAATCACTCCGATGTAAGTGATCAATCCCAAGAAGGACAGATCGACCGACGCGTATGAGGAATCGCCCAGCGTGGTTGCTAGCGCTCCCTCCTTTAACACATATTGGTACAGCAGGTTGTTCGCAGGAACCGTGATCGATTGCACAACGACCACGGCAATGCTCAATCCAATGGCTGTCTTAACGTTCTTGGAGACCGCCAAGAAGGTGCACATTCCCAAGAAAAAAGAGAGTGCCAAGTTCTCAACGAAAACGGCCTTCAGAAACAGGCTGAGGTATTCTTCAATCATCAGTTAAGCCTCCTCAACTTGTTCTGGTTTGAACGTGCGAATCACCCAAATGATGATACCAATGATGAAGAAGGCACTCGGTGCCAACAACATCAAGCCATTGGGGTTGTACCAACCACCGCTGGTTACGGGATTCAGAATGACGTAGCCGAATAGCGATCCCGAGCCGAATAACTCACGGAAGAAGCCCACGGTCAGCAAGATAAAGCTATATCCCAGTCCGTTACCGATACCATCCAAAAAGCTCATGAGCGGGTCGTTCTTCATGGCGAAGCCTTCCGCCCGCCCCATCACGATGCAATTCGTGATAATCAAGCCGACAAACACGCTGAGCGTCTTACTCGTCTCGAACAGAAATGCTTTCAGCAGCTGGTCTACCAGGATTACCAAGGAAGCAATCACGACCATCTGCACGATAATCCGAATACTGGACGGGATGCGATGCCGAATCGAACTCACCGCAGCACTTGCACAGCCGGTCACTAACGTAACCGCAATGCTCATCACCAAGGAGGTCGACATCTGAGTCGTCACCGCCAAGGCCGAACAGATACCGAGGATTTGAAGGCCGATCGGATTGTTATCGAAGATCGGCTTCAACAGCACGTCTTTAGCCGTTTGGGCTGCCATTGGAGGCTCCTTGCTGCGAGGCCAGTTTCTTAATGTAAGGTCCGAAGCCATTGTCGCTGAACCAATACTTCAGCATCGAATCGACTCCACGACTGGTAATCGTTGCACCGGAGAGGCCATCCACCTCGTAGGGAGCTAACTCAGTGGGCGGGGCGCCCTTGGCTACGCCAATCTTCAGATTGTCGTCTTCACGCGGTGCCCCTTCTTCCCAAATCTTCTTGCCAATCCACTTGGCTTTCCAAATCGGATTTTCAACTTCACCACCTAATCCAGGTGTTTCAGCGTGCTCGTAGTAGGTCAAGCCTTGGATGGTTTGCAAGTCATGCTCGACAGCCACATAGCCGTAGAGCGTGGACCACAATCCACGGCCGTAAATGGGCAACACGACCTGTTCGAACGAAGCGTCGTCTTCACTCGCCCCCTCAGCCTTGATTAGATAGACCCAAGTCTGCTTCTCGCGTTCCTTGTTTCCGATATCGAATTGCCCCTCTACCGGTGTATTACGCTCTGGGTCCTTCGCAGCCTTGCGAGGCTCATACATTTTGTCGGGATCTTCGACATATTCTCCCGTGTCAATATCCAGCAACTGCCTGACCACACGTGAACGAAACAGTTCTTCAATCTCATCTCCGCTCAAACTGTCTGGATCCTCGGCCAGCCCTGCAGCGGCAATGATGTTCTTTTGACGATCCAGCAGCTTGTTGCGTTCCTGTCGCGGCTTGAGCGAGACGGCCGCTCCACTGACCAGCAGGGAGCAGACGATGCACAGTACGAGCGAGACAATGAACGTGTTGGCTATGGAATCTTTATCGTTAAGCGGCATAGCGGAGAGCCCTCCGTTTGATGTTGGCCTGAACCACAAAGTAATCGATGAGTGGAGCAAACACGTTTCCGAACAAAATTGCGAGCATAATTCCTTCCGGGAAGGCAGGGTTGATCGCTCGAATCAAAATCGTCATGGCGCCTATCAGGCCACCGTAGTACCATTTGCCTGTTTCGGTCATCGACGCACTCACCGGGTCGGTGGCCATGAAGACCGTTCCAAACGCAAAACCACCGATCACGAAGTGCCACCATGGTGGAACTTGGAACATCGGATTCGTTTCGCTCCCCACGATGTAGAGCAATGAGGCAAGGCCAGCAGCACCAATACAAACACCCGCCATGATCCGCCAGGATCCGATTCCGGTGGCAATCAAGATAACCGCACCAATTAAGCAAGCCAGCGCGCTCGTTTCGCCCATCGAGCCTGGGATGGTTCCCAAGAACGAGCTCATCCAACTCACACTCTGCTCGCCACCGGTCGTCGCAATATGCTGCAGTGATTCCATCGCACTTCCCAACTCGTCGACTTGCTTGGGCTTCAACTGCCCCAGCCAGCCCAAGGCGGTTGCACCGGAGTAACCGTCTACGGCCCCATCGCGAACGAACTTAGCGGCAGTCCAAACTTTGTCGCCGCTGATCTGACCAGCGTAGGCGAAGTAGAGGAAGGCTCGGGCGGTCAGTGCGGGGTTGAGGAAGTTGCGTCCCGTTCCGCCAAAAATTTCCTTGCCGATCACGACACCAAACATAATCCCCACGGCAACTTGCCACAGCGGAATGTCGGGAGGTAGAGTCAGCGGAAATAGCAAACCCGTGACCAGAAACCCTTCGTTGATCTCATGGCCGCGAATCATGCTAAAGACAAGCTCGCTGAGGCCACCAGCGGTCATACAGACGATGTAAACCGGTAGGAAAAAGATCGCCCCATAAACCAGGTTATCAAGAAAGCTGCCTGGATCGTGGGCCAATCCCAGCGCAGAATGAATCGAATTGTGCCAGTCGAAGGCAGGCTCAAGCCCAGCCTCTTGGATCGCCTGGATCGCCAAATTCGCCTGGTAACCCGTATTCCACATCGCCATGAAAACGCACGGGATCAAGGCCACTACGACCATGGTCATCATGCGTTTGAGATCCAGCGAGTCCCGAACGTGGGTTAACCCCTTCGCGACCTGGCCTGGTGTGTACAAGAACGTGTCGGCCGCTTCGTAAAGCGGGTACAACTTCTCAAGCTTGCCACCCTTGTCAAACAAGGGATGCATTTTGTCGAGCGTATTTCGCAAGAACTTCATCGAAAGACTAGCCCTCTCTCTCAATCGTGAGCAGATTGTCTCGCAGTATTTCACCGTATTCGTATTTACCGGGACACACAAAGGTGCATAGTCCCAAGTCTTCCTCGTCGAGCTCCAGACAGCCCAGATCTTGGGCTACCGCTGTCTCGCGAGAGATCAATGCCCGCAACAGGAGCGTGGGAAGCAAATCCAACGGCATCACTTTTTCATAGGACCCAATCGGGACCATCGCCCGCTCGCTGCCGCCTGTACTCGTAGTCATGGCAAACTTTTTCGAGCCCTGCCATGCCGCTGCAAATGCTCGCGTCACCGAAAACTTGTCGAAGCCCGGTGACTGCCAACCCAAAAATTCGCGCTCCGTACCTTCCAGCAAGCACGACACCTGCAAATGGTAACGGCCTAGATACCCAGTTAAGTTTTCCAGCGAACGGCCGTTAAGCACCGAACCCGAAACAATGCGATTGTCGCCCGCATTCAACTCGCCTTCCACCAATTGCTCGATCGAAGCACCCAGCTGGGTTTGAATCAATCGCGGCCGTTTCACACCAGGCCCAGCCAATGACACGATCCGCGTCAAGTCCAGCTCGCCGGTCAAAAACAACTGGCCAATCGCGATGGCATCTTGGTAATTCAAATGCCAGTTCACCCGACCGATGGTCGCTGGCTTGAGGAAGTGCATGTGAGTCCCAACCAAACCGGCGGGGTGGGGCCCGTCAAACTCGGCCACTTTAACCCGAGGAGTACCGTCTCCCGGAACGGCGGAGCTGGGCGCTCGACACACGAACACAGGACCATCGGTCAAACTGGACAACACCGAAAGACCGGCGGTAAAGGCCTCTTGTCGCTCAGCCACAATCGCAGCCGGTGCGGCAGCCAAGGGGTTGGTATCCATGGCGTTTACGAAAATTGCCTGCGCCTGCGATTCTGGCGACGGAACCTTACTGAACGGGCGCGTTCGCAAAGCCGTCCACAAACCTGAATCCACGAGCTGCGAGACCACCACATCGCGACTGAGCTTCTGCAACTGCACCGCGTCGTAGCTGGCGAACTTGCGACTCTGCTGATCGCCCTGCTTGTCAATTACGATCGACAGAAACCGCCGTTTGGCTCCGCGATTGACGGCAGCCACGCGGCCACCCGCTGGCGCGGTAAAGACGACTCCCGGAGTCTTCTTATCTGAAAACACGGGTTGCCCCAAAACCACTTCGTCCCCTTCGGAAACGAGCAGCGTCGGCCGCATGCCGATATAGTCGTCGGCCACGATGGCAACCTGACGAACCTCTTTAGACTCGATTTTCTGCTCGGGTTCACCACTGATTGGAACGTCGAGCCCTCGTCCAATTTCAAACCTATCCACCATAGTTTTGCTTCATCCACTCCGCTGCAGGAAAACCGATCAGCGGCCACGAACCAGAGACTTTGTGAAATATTTCACAAGCAGATCTTAAAAATAATCCCGCAGTAAAAATGAGTATCACGGCGGGACCGCAAGCAGAGCTGGGATTGGTTTCGGAAGGAAGCAAGCCCTCTGTTGAACTAAGTTCTCGAGATAGGGGCAACGCTTTCCGCACGAGCCAGTACAGAGCTTCAACTCGAATTATGGTTGTCGATTATGACGAAGCGGCCTGGATCTGACAACGGCAGTTGAGGTTTAGTTGCAGACACTCCCGCGTTAGGCCCCCGCAAACAATCCCAAACGCCTGGTCCAACAACGTAACGCACACGCCCCTACGGCGGCATGCCAACCAACACCTCCTCCTTAAGGACAGTACGCAACCATAAACACACTTCGGAGGTTTTACAGAGCCGCCAACGAGAGCTCGCACCAGTCGCCGGCGCGCCGTGGCGTCGCTTGATTTCTACGGGACTCACCACCGGGGCCCTCTTCCCGAGCCGACCAACGAGAGGTGAATCACGGCGCTGTAATTCTGCCTGCAACCCGTTCTCAGAAGCAATTCATTCCGCTGCCCCCCTGCCCTGCGACGGAGCCAATCGAGGTCCACGCTTCTACAAAAACCGCTACAATTCCCAAGAGTTGCGTTCAACCCGCACCCCGCCGCCAGGACTCCGTCTCGCACCGTAAAAACAAGCGAGTCTTGGCCTCGGCGACTGCTGTAGCACAGCCCGGCGGGTCCCTGGAGCGTAATTTCCTATCCATTGTTTCCTGAGGGAGTCCCCTCAGGCCCGTGCAACAACCCCGAATTGGTTAACCGCCCCACTCAAGCAGGACCATCCATGAAACGTCTCGTTTTAATTCCACTTGTTTGCTTACTCTTTGGCTGCTCCCCCTCCGCTCCGACCACAACCGACACGACAGCCAGCAATGCGGCCTCGGAGTCAGGTCACAGCCACGAACACGGCGACCTAGGGCCTCACGGAGGGCATTTACTCGACCTGCAACCCGCCGGAAAGCATGCCGAATGGACCCACGACGATGAAAAACACTTAATTGCCGTTTATCTCGACGACTTCGATGCGGAGAAGGTTCAAGAGGTCAAGTTCGTGGTAGATCTCGAAGGAGTACCCCAAGAAGAATTCCCGCTAACCGCAGGTGAGCAGGGCTGGAGCATCACGAGCGAGACTCTGATGACGCACCTAAATATGGGAGACGTCGTTAAGGTGCAACTGCTAGTAATTGATGACAGCGGCACGCAGGCGTCGGTCCTGGAGAAACACGAAGATCATCACCACTAGTCAGCCGCAGCCCAGGCAACGCTCGAGCCCAGTGCGACAGCATCCCGCTGGTGCGCGAGAACCGCGCACCGGCTCGCTGCCCCCCATGCTTGCTCCAGTCCTCAATGCTTAGTGAACTTCCCGTGTGCGGCGTATGGAGCCAATTGCATTTCGAACTCATGCCGTGAAGACACCGCCTCGATCTGCCGATCGCAGCAACTACATCTTCCTTAGCTTACGAGAATTGTTGAAATACCAACCCGCTGCGTAACGGGCTGTTGATTTAATCGCAATTTGAATTTCAATGCGGAGGTAACACTCTTAATTGCCTTGTAGCGGAGGTTACCCTTCCTTGCTCACGCGGCGGGTTACTATTTCAACAGCCCGGTAAGCAAGGAACGGCGACGGCCACTACCGGGCAATTGGGGGACACCACCTCCGCGTTCACACTAAAAACTCGCTTAAAACAACGAGCCGTCGCGTGGCGGGACAAATTTCCACCAGTCGCATGCGGGAATATCGTAAGCCATTCCTGCCACTCGCCCGCCTTACACACTATCGCATCGCAAAAGGCGACGTCCATACACCTAGAAAGCGGATTGCCGATGACACACTTACGCCATCAATTCTTCCTGCCAATCGTGCTGAGCCTGATCAGTTGCACCTCTGGTTACCTAGCTGGAGAAGAACAAACCAATGCTTCTAAAACCAGCGAGGCGAGTCCCAATTTTGTGGTACTGTTTGCAGACGACTTGGGATATGCGGATTTAAATTGCTTTGGTGGTGAGGGAATGCAAACCCCACATCTCGACGCGATGGCGCGTGGCGGCATGCGGCTCACGAGTTTCTACGCATCCCAGGCGGTATGCAGCGCTTCGCGAAGCTCGCTTCTCACTGGATGCTACAACGTCCGCATCGGAATCCTAGGTGCGTTGGGGCCTGGTTCTAAGACCTGTTTGAACCCGGCAGAGCAGACAATCGCTGAGGTGCTCAAGCCTCAGGGGTACAAAACCGCCATTTTTGGCAAGTGGCACTTGGGCGATCGAGGAGTGGGCCTCCCCACTCAACACGGATTTGACGAATACCACGGTCTTCCCTATTCGAACGACATGTGGCCCTACCACCCGACCAGCAAATCGTTTCCCGCACTTCCACTCTATGCAAATGAAACGATCATCAACCCTAACGTCACCGCAGAGGATCAGCAGCAGTTAACGAAGTGGGCCACGGAGCATGCGGTCGATTTTATTGACCGACACAAGGCAGAGCCCTTCCTGCTCTATGTCCCCTATAGCATGCCTCACGTACCACTCTACGTGTCCGAAGAGTTCGAAGACGCCACTGGCGGTGGACTGTTCAAGAACGTGATTGCCGAGATTGATTGGAGTGTTGGAGAGATCTTGGCCAAACTCAAGGCGGAGGGCCTGCAGGATAACACACTGGTGTTGTTCACCTCGGACAATGGCCCCTGGCTGTCCTACGGTGACCACGCGGGCTCTGCCCTGCCCCTACGTGAAGGCAAGGGAACGGCCTGGGAGGGAGGCCAACGCGAGCCGACCATCGCTTACTGGCCAGGCACCATCCCTGCAGGCAGCGTGTGCGATGAAGTAGCCGGTACGATTGACGTACTGCCTACCATCGCCAAGCTGGCAGGTGCGTCATTGCCCGAACGAAAGATCGATGGGCAGGACATATCCCCTCTCCTTACGGGTGCACCTGAGGCGACCAGCCCCCACGAGGCCTTCTATTACTATTGGTCCGATGGCCTGCATGCCGTTCGCAGCGGCAAGTGGAAGCTACACTTCCCTCACTCCTACCGCAGCCTCAAAGGCGAAGCCGGTTCCGGAGGACGGCCCGGCCCCTACCAGCAGCTCCACTGCGGTTTAGAACTCTACAATCTAGAGGAAGACATCGGTGAAACGCGCGACGTGTCCGCCGAGCATCCCGACATCGTGTTGCAACTGAGTGAACTTGGGCAGCGAATGCGGCTCGAACTGGGAGACTCCCTAACGAAGACTCCCGGTACTGCCAACCGTCCTGCCGGTCGCTTGTAGGCGGGTCTGCAGTCGGCGTTTCCCTTGGGCGGCCACCTTCGCCAACTGCTCGACTCAGCGTCAAGCTCTCGCTCATTTCCTACTTAATATTTCCAACACGGGCACCCGGCCTCTCCACCGCCACGCCCTGAAACTACCGGACCCCATGCAAAATCCCGAATTGAGTCGAGATGCCATCGCGGCTGAGTACTTTGACCTCCTGCCCTTCCCCCCCTACCCGATTCAAGAGGAGGCATTGCTGACCTGGTTTACGGCTGAGCAAGGGGTATTGGTCTGCGCTCCTACCGGGACGGGAAAGACACTGATCGCCGAAGCGGCCCTATACGAAGCGCTGCGCACCGGCAAACGCGCCTACTACACCACTCCTCTCATCGCATTGACCGATCAAAAACTGGTCGAACTGCGAGAGTCAGCCGTGCGTTGGGGCTTCAAAGAATCGGACGTGGGCCTCGTGACTGGTAATCGCAAGGTCAATCCAGAGGCGCCCGTCTTAGTGGTTGTCGCCGAAATTCTGCTAAACCGGCTGCTACAGCCAGAGGGCGCTGATTTCGACAACGTCACGGCGGTGGTAATGGACGAATTCCACAGCTTCAATGATCCCGAGCGTGGTGTCGTCTGGGAGTTGACTCTGGGCATGCTTCCTGCTCACGTGCGAACCCTCCTGCTCAGCGCAACCGTCGGCAACAGCTATGAATTCACGCGTTGGCTTTCGCGAAGCTGCAAGCGCAATTTGGAACTCGTCGAAGGGACCGAACGCAAGGTCCCACTCAGCTTCCATTGGGTGGAAGACCACCTGCTCGATGAGTGGATGGAGAAGATGGCGGCTGGCAGCGAAGAGGGACGCAGAACTCCCGCTCTGATCTTTTGCTTCAATCGTGACGAATGCTGGCAGGTTGCTGAACTACTCAAAGGCAAGCGGGTAGTCGAAAAATCTCAACAGGCAGCCTTACATAAAGAACTGGAACAATACGATTGGTCTGAGGGGGCTGGGCCCAAGTTGAAAGCTCTACTGGGTCGAGGCGTCGGCGTGCACCACGCAGGCATCCTCCCCAAGTACCGCCGTATCGTCGAAGATCTGTTTCAGAAGAAAATGCTGAGCGTCACGGTGTGCACCGAGACTCTATCGGCCGGTATCAACCTGCCAGCTCGCAGCATTGTGTTGCCCACTATCCTGAAAGGTCCCAAAGACCGCCGCAAGCCGATCGATGCAGCCAGCGCGCAGCAAATCTTCGGCCGGGCCGGAAGGCCCCAATACGATAACGAAGGACACGTCTATGCGATGGCCCACGAAGACGATGTGAAGCTGCTGCGATGGCGAGAAAAGTTCAACCAAATCCCCGAAGACACCAAAGATCCCGGTTTGTTGAAAGCTAAAAAGGCGCTCAAAAAGAAGATGCCCAAGCGTCGGCAGGGAGAAACCTACTGGACCCAGGAGCAGTTCGACAAACTCCGCGCAAGCGCCTCAGCGGACTTGGTCAGTAAGGGGAATTTGCCTTGGCGTCTGCTGGCATACATGCTGCTAAAATCGCCACAAGTTGCCCCACTTCGAGAACTCGTCGGTCGCCGGTTGCTCACCGCCGGCCCCATGGAAAAGGCGCAAGAGCGACTCAATCAGATGCTCGTTACCTTGTGGACCGGTGGCTACATCACACTAGATCCCAAACCGAGGCCGAAAGGCAAGGCCACGAGCCCTACCGCGGCCTCGCCAGGAAAAAGCCCAGAGCTCAAACACGAGGCCCCCAGCGGTGGCCTGCTGGAAGCGGCTGGATTGGGCAAGCTCGTGGAAGCAGCCCAAGAGGAAACACCCACCAAGGCCACGCCAACCAGCGAGCAGGCGCAGACGGATGCCGAACTGGCGGCAAGTCGCGGCTACGACCTGAAGGATTACACTCCTGAATTTGCGCATCCCACCGAGCGTTTGGAATTGCTCATCCATCTCCGCAGCATCAATCCGCTTTACGGCGTCTTCCTGGCTGGCCATTTGGCAATCGCCGATGACACCGAAAGACTGCTAGCCCTGGAAAGTGCACTGGCGCTCCCTGGCACGGTAGCCCGACATGTCCGTGTTCCCAAGCTGGAAGAACTCCCGGCTGGTCCACTGGCCACCACGCGTCTGGATCATCGCCTCTTAGAGCTTGGCCTTGCTAGCCAGGAGGAGCTGATCGGGAGGCAGAAAGATGACGAGGACGAAGAGCCCAAGCGTCGTGGAGATGGAGTCTTTGAGGAGCTTCCAGTGTGGGTCATTTCGATCGGCGAAAAACTGCGACGACTTTTCAACTTCGAATACCCCAACGTGCATGATGTGCAAACCACGGCCGTTCACGTGGCTGGTGAGGTTCTAGAGTTTGGCGGACATTTCAACAAATACATCGTCGCGAAAGGCTTGCAGAAGCAGGAAGGCATTCTCTTCAGGCACCTATTGCGACTCATACTGCTACTCGACGAAATGGCAAATATCCCACCGGCGGAAAGCACCGAAGCAGATTGGGAAGAACGTATCGATGCGCTCATCGACCGCCTTACCGAATGCTGCCGCGAAGTCGATCCCGAAAGCACTAGTGAAGCCCTTGAGCAGGGACGTGGCGGAGATGAATTGACTGCCAAACTGAAGCCAGCGCGAAAGTAAGTTGCACAGTACCGCCGTGTCCTGCCAGAAAAACGGCCTGCTTCCGTGCATAAAAAAACCCGGCGCCATCTATCCGGACGGCACCGGGTTTCGAGTTGTTCAAGCGTCTAAAACGTCGTAATTCTTAGCGCTGTCGACGACGAAGGAATCCAAACGCACCAATGCAAAGCAGCCCTAGCGAAGATGGCTCAGGCACGGCACGAAAAGAAATCGAAAGGGAGTTTCCAGCACCCAACGGGATGGCTGGATTGCCCAGAACTGCTGAGTTGAAAGTCGTGTACCGCATCCATCGCGTCGGAGAATCGTCTACGAATTCGAAATTCACCTTGTAGGAGCCAGTCCCCGACTGTGCAGATTCATCCGTAATTCCAGAAGTACTTCCCGCGACTAGATTGCTTGAAGTGCTGCCAGAGAAGCCGGGAGATTGGAACATGACTTGATCGTCTAAATTGTAGCCCTCAAAATCGGTCAGCGTGACAGGGGCAACAGGCGTAGTGACAACCATATCGTCGATGTAGATACTGAGCGGCCCAGTTAGTCCGTCGGAATTCAAGATACGGAGATGCTCGATCGAGCCCCAAGTACCGTCAAGCGTTCCGTCGGCGGTTGCACCAGCAAACGCGGTAACGCTCGTATCGCCCAAGTCCCAGGACAGCGTGTGCCAAGCCCCATCGAATGCGAAGGACTGTCCGTCCAAATCTAGCCATTCGATTCCTCCCGCAGCTCCGGCATTTGAGCCCGCGGGCCCAGCACCTCCCGTTTCTCGCACACCAAGACTCACTGTCAAAGCAGCTTGGCTTGTAGAGACTAGCGCACACGTTAACAAAACGGCGCACCCAAGGTGAAAACACTTCATGATTCGCTCCCAAAGATGTAGGACATAAGAACTATTGGTGCTGATAATAACTACAGGCACCTGCGAATGCAACAACGACACCCCCCTAGCGAAAAACGGCAGCCCCTCTGCAGAAAAGAAGATTTCCAGAGCCTGCCCGCAACGTGCTCTCGGCAATGCCAAACATACCCCGAGCAACAGGTTCCTCAGTGCAGCGCCCCGCCAGCCGCCCGAAATAGTTGCTGCGAGAGAGGCATCAGCGATTGGCGAGTGACGCCAACATGCTATCTGCGATAGTCGCTTTCTAGGCGTTAGAATTCTGGGCGCCAGCAACGACAGCGTCTAGCCACCGCGGTATTCGCTCTCCAGGAGCAAGGCCTCGCAGCCAACGACACACCACAACATTGCTGGCGCATGTAAACAAGAGCTCGCTACGATTCATGGCTCGCTTTGAAATCGAGCCAGATTTTCGCGGTAATGACTGTCACGTGGGTCGAGTTTGATGCAACCACGCATACTGGCGATGGCTGCCTCTTGGTCGCCTCGACGGAACTGCACCTCGGCTAGCGTATCCAAGAAAATTGCCGATGCGGGCGCCAACTGAACCGCCTGCTGGGCCAGCTCCAAGGCTTTGTCGAGCTGGCGTTCACACTTAGCGTACATCCACGCTAAATTGTTTAAGGCGGTCGCGTCGCGGGACCAAGCGGTCAATTGCTGCAGCATCTCACGCTCATAGGTCTCGAACAACTGGTTAGCCAGTTCGGGCTGCCCCCCCTCGACCAAACGGGGAAAACACTGCACCACCATTTCAATATCCTGCGGCTGCAACTTGCGGCCAATCTCAATTTCATGCCAAGCAGCAGCGAACTGCCCTTCATCAATGAGGCTGATAGCACGACTCATGCGTTCCTTCTGCAGGGAGTACACAATTCGGCTCAAGTAGTCATACCAAGAATACTGGAACTGAAATGCCTGCCCTGACAACTCTGCTCCAAACGTCAGCGATTCGACAAAGACCGCTCGACGCACATCGGCACTCTCGCGATGCCTCTCCAGTTCCGTCAACGAGATGGCATAGTCGGTAGCAATCCAGAAACTCTGAATACTCGTTTCAGGTGCCAGCAAAAATGCCGGCTTTGCATACTCAATCGCTTGGGCATATTTTTCCTGTTCTCGGAGGAAATTAGAAACGTCCGAAAAACTGGTATCGAGATAGCGGTCGTCATAGGGCGCCAGATGGCGAAATTGCTCCAACACTTCTGCCTGCTGAAATTCACCGGTCAACAACAGTGCGTGAACCTCGCGTTCCAGCGCTTGGTAGCGTCCAGAGCGGCTTACTCGCCTGTACTGAGCCAAGCACTCGCTAGCCAGCTGAGGGCGTCCGCGTTGGAGCAACATTTCTGCGCCCTCAACCCAATGACTTCGATCAACCGCAAGTGGATCGATGGCGAACTGCAATGCCAAATCATTCAAGCCGAATCCGAGTGCCAGCTGCGACAGCTCTTCGAGCTGCGCCCCAGAGGCAGGACCTCCGTCCATCTGTGCCTTGGCTCGCTTAAGCCACAACTCAGCAAGATTGCCGACCTCTTTCCCGCTGGCACTCTGGGCGAAGTAGTCTTGGTCCAATCGCCAGAGGTGATCGAGCAATTCCCACCGCAGTTGCCAATCTTCGGTAGAACCTGGCGAAGCAGCTTCGGTCTGGGCAGTATCTAGCAAAACAGCTGCCGTATCTCCAATTTCGGGAAACAGCGCTTTGACAACACTCGGCTGAATCTCTCGCGGAATATCCTGGTAACGCTGCTGAACCTGAGACAGGTACATTTGACGTGGTTCGGCTTGCGTCAACCAGTTTCCCAGCATCCGCCACAAATCGCCCTCGAACTGCGAGCGACTGGCCAGCCTCGAACCGGAGCGACTTTCCACGATGACTTCCACCAACATCTGCAGGACCTGCTGTGCCTCACCGACCTGCCCCACATTGACCAACGCATTGCATAGGCGCGCATTCTCATTGAACAGTTGGTAGAGTTTCAACCGATCTTGCTCAAGCATGTCCATACGGCGTTGCTGTAGCCAAGCATCGAAGTTGGCGAATTCTGGCTCCAAGCCGACGACTTCAAAGGCGCGGTCGAACTGGCTACTCGATAAAAAATGAACAAACGCGTGGGAGGGGTCATGGTTCTGCAAGTACAGCTCGATGGCTTCGATTTCTCCCGCAAGAAGCAACGCGAATCCCACTTGGGCCCGAGAGAGATCATCTTCCAAGAGTCCAGCCGCCGCGTGAGTTCGGGCAGATACCTCAAGATCTCCTTCAGAATTGGGAGACACCTCACTGTCGGCTGATTCGGTTCCCAACAATTCGTCCCACAACTCTCGGGATGCCCGGACATTGCCAGCGAGTTCAAACAGTGCGGCTCGCGCTGCTTGACTAGCCGTTGGCGTCGCGGGACCGATCACCGCATCTTGCAGTTCGGTCTCTGACAATCTGGACCAATCACCGCTGCGAGTGACAAACCGGAGACGCGTGGCGGCTGGTACGGCGGGATCCATGGCGGCGGCAAGATTCCCGGAGTAGAAGTCCCGGATGGCGACCTGATCAATTCGCCGGGGATCAACTTCAGGGAGCTCAAGTCCATTCTGGTGTGCGATCCATGTTGCCAATGGCAAATCGGCCAATTTGCGAATAAATGGCCAAGCCTTCCTCGGCTCTTCTTGCTCGAGAGCGATCTGAGCAATCCGCCCGATCTGAAAAGCTCCCGCCTGCTCTTGAAAGTCCGCTACGACACTTGGATTGGTATCGATAATCTCCTCTGCGACCTTCCAGTACTTGCGTCGACAGAGTTCTGCCACGGCCAGCGGCGAGGGCTCCGCCAGCAACTGGAACAGCAGACTCGACGTCGCCTGATCCCCTGGTTGCACTCGCAATTTCAACAAAATTTCCAACATCTGCGCCGACTGTGCAATCTGAGAATCCGCCGACGATTTTGCCTTGCGAATCTCAGGCAAAACCTCTTCCTCTAATTGCCAAAGCTCTAGAAAGGCTTTGCGGCGCGACTGAAACTCCGGTGCGGCCAATTGCATCAGAAGCGCATCGACCTGCCGCTGAGGGGTGACCGCTTCCAGCCCGACTTCCAATTTCGCCTCATCAGCAAGCAGGATTTCGCTGGGAATGCCCAATAGCAACTGGGCCGCAATGAAGATTGCCGCCACGCACTGAAGTCGAAATTGCATCGTAATTATTCCCATCACTCTTTAATACTCTTTGCGTGAAACGTAGATGCAGGCCAACGAAAGCATCAAGGCGACGAAGCAAAGGTTGCTAATTATCGGAGTCCAAACATCCAATTTCAACTGGGCGCTTCGCAGGTCGGTGGTCACGAGACTGAGAGACTGCGTCTCCTCTCCTGTTAAAACGTACCCCATTGCATTGTCGAGTGCGGCCGGCTTGGGGTTCAAGTGATAAATTGGCTGAATTCCCCACCGAAAGATCCGATCCCAGAGAGTCGCGAGCGGTTCTATCTCGCGTTCTACTGTCACTGTTGCTAAGTCGAGCAAGTAGACTCGGTTCGGCTTCACCCCCAGCCAAACACGCGTGGGAGACAGCCAGTTCATGCTAGTAATCTGGCCACGATACGGGGTCGGCAGGTGAGCAAGCGACAGATCTTCACAGTTCAGTTTCCAAAACTCTCCAGAGTGAGTAATCACGGCCAATTCATTGGTATTCGGTAGCCAATCCAATTGCCGTACTTCCCCTCCTTCTGGCAGCGCCACCTCTCCGACCGGTTGCAGCCCGCGGTCCAGGACAACCAATGGCCAGCCATCACGGGCAGCCACACAGAAATCCGCATTCATCTGTACTAGGCAAGCTTCCGTGCCATCCGCCTCTGAATTGAGTTGCGTGGTAGCCTCCAATCGCAATTGCCCCTCCTCCCACACGAGCAGAGAAATGTCTCCAGAGGTATACAGCACAACTCCGGACTGATCCGCCAACACAGCACCACTCGTATTCTCACTCGTGAAGAAATCTGGTGGCGTGACGCTTTGGAATTCCGTGGAACTTACCCAAGGGTTCTTGAATCCAAATAGGCCCTTGCTGGCTCGGTCGTCAGGCTTGAGTTGTTCAAAGCCGATGCGGTACAAACCGTTGCGGCAAACGGCAATCAACGAATCCTGCATTTCCAACAGATCAAACATCTTTTGCGGTAGCGCGGGCCCAGCTTCACTCATCCAAAGCTGTTGATCACGAGCTTCTGCAGCGGTGTGAGCCGCCTCTTCGACGGGCTCTTGCTTCAGGGGTACCAACGCTAATTTTCGGGTGGTCGCCCTTAGTTCACCGAAGGGAGACCGTTGGAAGGATTTCACCACAAGTTGATCATTGACCGAATCGTAGAAGGGACCGAATGTCTTAGAGTGCATGCCACTGTTAGAGTCCACACCCGGTTGCCATAATTGAAATTCGGCATTCCAGACGAGTAGTTGCCCTCCCTCATTGACCGCCAACAAGCGGTCCTCGACTTCCATCACACGACGAACCTGTGGCAAGATCTCAAACCGAGGTAACAGCGCATCGTGCAGGAATCCGAGTGAAAAACAGCACACCCAAAACACCATGCAGACCACGACACTCACGATTGGATTCCCCCAAATCAATCCCGCGAATGCCGACACGCTGTAAAAAATGACAAACACAAACATCAGCAACGGGATGCAAGCCAACAGACCATGATTCCAGATCTCGAAACGCATTCCGGCGATTAAGTACAGTCCCACGAGCACAAACGTTATGTTGACGAGCGCAAAAACGCACCCACCAAAGAATTTAAACAAGTACAGCCAAACGCGCGAAATCGGCTTGCTCAAGAGAAGGTGCAGGGAACCCGAACGAAAGGTATCGGGCACAATCGGACTGGTGACGATAATTGCAATGAAAACTGCCAACACTCCTAACCCCAGCTTAATAATACCGGCCAGCAGGAGAGGTTCCAGAAATTTTCGTATTTGACTGCGACTGAATTCCAACGCATCGCCAAGTTTCATGCCGGCATAGCCAATCCACAACTGCTCCCCTCGAGGCGTATTTAGCTCCACCGGAAAGGCGAGCTGCAACAACTCTCGGTTCAGCTCCAGCAACTCAGGTTCCGCAAGCTGCTCTGGCCCGATCTCGATCAATTCCTTGAGGCGTTCCCGGCGCTGCGCGGTCGGAAAGTCGGCCTCGGAATACAGCTCTGGCGACTTCATCGCAACCCGCAGATGCGTCGTCAACTCACGGCGAGAAATGCGTTGCCCGGAGTCGCTGTCATCCGCCTCGGTGGGGCGTTTCTTGAGCTGCTCTCGAAACCCGGCGTCCACATGACGCGTGACAGCTTGAACCGCGTGACTCCCGCGTCCTTTAGCTCCCTCTGCAAGTTTCGAAACCAATTGCTGCGTATTGTCGATGTCGACGTTGGACAATTGAAAACTGTTTTCGCTGATATAGCCGAAGGGCGCTAGGCCCAACAGTAGCAGCGACCACCCTAAGAGCATGGCCCACAGCACTCGATTGCCTACTGCTTCCCAAAAGGAATCGATCAGAATCGCGATATAAGGTTTCATCAAAGTTGTCAGTTATGTGCGGGTTCGCTTGAGGGGAGCAGAGCGTCATCCTGCGTATTGACCGCAGACAAAAACACCTCTTCGAGAGTGGGGCGTTTGCGTTCCAGCTTGTGAATGCTCAAATTACTGCTGCGCAGTCGATCCACCGTGCGATCAACGTCGGACTGTGAATCCGCATGGGCCGTCAACTGCCAGCGACCATCGGGCAATGGTTGCAACTCCGCATCGAGCTGAGGTCCTATTTGCTCGAGCACCTCGGGTGCACCGCTGACCTCAATGCACAACCGAGCGGAGAGGGCTCCGTGAAACTGAGTCGTCAACTCGCTGGGAGTCCCCACACCACGCAATTTTCCCGTCGCTAGAATTGCCACGCGATCGCACACCAATTCCACCTCTTGAAGAATATGACTGTTCAAGAAGACCGTTTTGCCTTGGTTTTTCAATCGCGTAATGATGCGTCGAATCTCGGAGCGTCCCACGGGATCGAGCCCATCGGTGGGTTCGTCGAGGATGAGCAGTTCCGGCTCGTGCAACATGGCCTGAGCCAACCCCAATCGCTGCCGCATGCCTTTGCTGTACTTCCGCACCAATTCGGTCTCGCGCCCAACGAGTCCCACCAAATCCAACAGATCACGTGAACGCGAACGAATGACCGCCTCATCAAGGCTGTTTAACCGCCCGTAGAACCGGAGTGCTTGCAGTGCAGTGTGATGTGCGGGGAAATTGAGATTCTCTGGCAAATAGCCAACGCGCTGCCGCGCGCCGCGACTACCAGCGGGATGCCCCAGCAAGAAAGCGGCGCCGCCAGTACTGCGCACAATACCCAGCAGGATCTTGATCAACGTCGTCTTACCTGCCCCATTCGGGCCGAGCAACCCAAAGGCTTCGCCGCGCCGGACGGTCAAATCTACCCCCCGCAGGGCCAAGAAGCTCTTGCGGGCAAACCAGCCATCGTGATAGCGCTTGTGGATTTGCCGGACATCTATGGCAGGAGCATCAGTCATTCCGACGAACCATAATCTGAGTTTGACGAACTAAGAAACCACTAGCATAGCGGATCGATCGTCAGATGAGATGCTCAATTACAGACCGATACAGGCCTAATGAAAGCAACTCCCAGAGACCTGGGGCTGCAGAGGCGCTTAGGCCTTCAGCAACAAAGCGGCGAGCGACAACACCCAGATAGCCGACAAAATGATCACCGAGGCAATCGTCAGTCGCACCCAAATCTTGGTTGACGGGTTAAACCATACCGGTGAAAGAACAGGCTGGGTAATCGAATCAAGAAACCGCTGGCGGTGATGTGCGTCTTCGAGCAACATGGCCCGGGTCGGTTCTAGCAGTCCAAATTGAACCGAAAAGTCCAATGCTCCATACAAACGGTGACGCCGGCCAACGGGGTCTACGGCTGTAGCCTCGAAAAACCAAACTTGACGTCCAAAATTGGACTCGTTTTCCTCGTCGAGAAATACGCAGCGAATGGAGTCCACTCGCGACTCTTCCGGACAGAATTCTTTGCGCAGCAATGCACAAACCGCTTGGTCACTGACCGCTTGCCAAACCTCTCTAGAGAATTGGTAGAAACTTGTATCCGGTTTCATCTTTAGCAGCCCTGCACAACTAAATTATCTCAATACTGGAAGGGTCAAGCATCCGCGTCCACACCCACAGATCGTCATTATCGCACCAATTGCCACAGCCTAAATGCGAAGGTACGGCAACCAAATTCAAAGAAGCCTCTCTCATTCGCCGCCAGGATTATATCTAGAAGTCCTGCGGAATGGAACTGCGGATTCCCGTAAACACGCCATCAAATGGCTCTAACAGAAGTTCATCTCCCCATAAACCATTCCTGAGGCCGCTCTCCCACCTTCGTTTCTCACTCCTCAAACCGCTGGCGATCGCATTGCGTTACTGCCCCCTGCTCGGCAGATTTCCCTCGCGGCTATCGCCATTGAGATGGCTGCAATCCACTTGCGACCAACTCTCCTTGCGAGCCGCAGGCCCCGCAAGCAAGCGTATCCTCGACACGGCTGTCGGAAACCCCAGTTGGCCAGCAAACTCTGTTGCCGACAAGCTCAATGCCCTCAATGCCGATCGAATAAGCTGGTCCGAATTTCGGTTTCAAACGATGCTTGTTGAGCAATGGCAACTTGAAACTGCTCCTTGCGCAAGGAGTACAGCACGGTATCCTCCAAGGTCACGACGCTGGCATTGCGGGGTTGCCCGGTCAACAGCGCCATTTCTCCGAAGAAATCCCCCTCCTTAAGCTTAGCGACAGGTGCCTCGTTTGGTCCCCGACGCACCGCGACCGCTCCCTTGCGAATCAAATAGAAGCGATCCCCTAAGTCTCCCTCTCGAATGACACGCACACCAGCTGCGAACGATTCACTTTGCAAATGGTCCGCCATTTCTGCCAATCCGCGCGGCGTAAGGTGCTTGAAGACTTCGCATTTGACCAACATCTGGCTAACGATAGCTGCCTCTTGGACCAAGACATCGCTACGAATGCTGCCGTCGACTAAGTTCACGATCCGATCGGCCACGTCCAGGATGCGATTGTCGTGGGTTACGATGATGATCGTAACATTCTCTTCCTTGGCCATTTTCCGCAGTAGATCGACCACGGTCCTTCCGCTCTTCTCGTCCAGGGCCGCAGTCGGCTCGTCGGCCAGAATCAGCTTGGGTTGGTGCACCAAGCCACGGGCAATTGCGACGCGTTGCTTTTGGCCGCCTGACAATTGCTTCGGTTTGTGGCCGGTTCGCTCCCCCAGTCCCACTTGGGTTAGCATTTCCTTAGCACGTAGAGTGTGCGCTCGTTTCGTACCGTGGGGCTCGGCAAGCTCGAGAGCCATTCGTACATTTTGCGTCGCAGTCAAGGAATCGAACAGGTTGTGCGCTTGAAACACAAACCCAATTTCCCGCCTCAAATTGAGCAAATCTTGGCTTGAGGACTTATGCAGCGGTCTGTCTAAAACGTACAACTCGCCGTCCTGGACCTTTCGCAGCGTACCGATCAACGTCAGCAAGGTCGTTTTCCCAGATCCACTGGGCCCCGTCATGATGATGATCTCACCTGGATAAATCTCCAGATTGTTGTCGAACAGGACTTGCTTCCTGAGTTCCCCGCTGCCGTAGAAGTGTTGCAGGCCGGTCGCTCGAATGGCGGGTGACTCCCGCTGAGAAATGCGATTCAACCAGTTCGGATCAAAGCGCACCGCCGATGGATTCCCGGCAGCGTTCGAGGGGGTGCCACTGGAACCCTGGGAATTGGCAGAATTATCAGACATCGAACCGGCTTACTAGTGATCAATCGAGTGAAAAACTGTGGGGTTCCATAATCCGGGCCAACCTATGGAATGTTGCAACGTGCGGTTCTGAACCGGCCAGCCGGTGTTTCCCGCACCTCACGCGCCCTCCCAGCGCAACTTTAGCCGGAATCTGACATTCGAATTAACCTCAAATCTAACTATTACCGAGCTTGAAACTAAGTATAGTCGACAGGGTACCATTGTTAGATGGCGCGCTGCGGGTTTAGGGATCCATCCATGCGGTGCCTCCGCGGCTCAGACTCCGTCGTTGCTCTCCATTCACTTAACTTCGGTTGCGTCCTGCTAGTTTGCTATGTTTTTTCGCGCATTCCATTGCAAAATCCCAATGCTAGGCGCTCGGCAATTCCGTCCGAGCCGCCGACGATGCGCGTACGTACTTTGGGTGGCCATTGGCCTGGGAATCGTCCCCGCGGTGGGTTGCAATCCTAATCCATCCACTAGCAAAACTCAGGCAACATCCAACGCACTGAGTTCCGATCTGCCGGTGTCGAAAGTCAACGCACAGGGACAGATTTTGCCCGCCGGTGGCTTCATCCAACTCATGGGCACTCCCGGCGATGTCGTCGATGAAATGCTGGTTGAGGTGGGGCAGCGCGTGACGGCTGGCACGCCTCTCGTCAGGACTCGCTCGGAACAAGTCCAAGCCGCCCAACTGGAGGCATTGGTTCAAAAGCGGCTTGCAGCCCAGCGACAGCAAGAGAATGCGATGAGGGCTTCCCAACGGCAGCTCCGCGCGGCCGAGCTGCAGCTGGAACGCATTGATGCCCAAGCAGATCAGCTCGCCAAGAAAGAAGATCTGCTGCAACTCGCCGAACAACAAGTAGCAGCCACCCAGAAAATCCTCACCCAGTTGCAAGCGATTGCCAACGATAGCGTGACTCGAGAATTTGTCGGACAGATCGAGATTGAACGGCAGCAAGTTGCTGTGGGTGAAGCCGAGTTAGCCTATCAACAACAAGTTCAGAACCATCAGCAGGCCGTGGATGAATTGGAATGGGCGCGTCGCAGTGCGGCTGCCGACAAGCTCGCCGCTGCAGACCTGCTGCAAGCCACCGAGTCTTCAGACACCCTCAAAGTCATCGAGCTTGAACTCCGGACCCTAAAGCAACAAATCGCAGCTACCCGCATCGTCGCCCCTAGCGACGGCATCATTCTCTCCGTGGGGGCTTCAAAAGGGGAAGCCAGCGGACACCGCCCCCTGGTCGAAATGGCAGATGACAGCCAGCTAGTGTGTGAAGTCGAAGTCAACGAAATGGATGCGGTCTGGGTTGAACCTGGACAGACGGCAACAATCTCTAGCCGCGCTTTCCTAGACGGTCCACTGCTGGGGTTCGTACAACAGAAATTTCAACTTGTGGGGCAACCGCAGCTGCGTCCCCTCGACCCCCTAGCCCGCACGGACTACCGAGCGGTAACCGTAGTCATTAACCTTTCGCCCTCATCTGCGGCGCGTGCGCAGCAATGGTTGCAATTACAGGTTGAAGTCGAAATCCAAATCGACTCTACGGTATCGAGCAAATGATCCCGTTACCATGAAAACGCCGCTCGGACTCATCAACCTCCTCCACCAAGGTCCGAAGACCTTGGTTTCCATTGGCGGAGTAGCCTTTGCGCTTTTACTAGTTTTCATGCAACTTGGTTTCATGGGAGCCGTCTCACACACCGCCACCAACGTACTCAAATCTCTTGAATTCGATATCTTGCTACGCGGGCACGCTTACCTGCACCTCTATGAACCCGGCAACATCGAACGCAAGTGGCTACGCATGGCAGAGAGTGTACCCGGTGTTACTTCCGCCCAACCCTTCTGGGTAACCATCCAGAACTGGCGCAAGTTGCCGACCCAACTCGATGCCCAGGATGAAAGTTTCGAAAGTCAGTATCTCCCCATCGCTGTAATGGCATTCGATCCTCGGCAGAAAATCTTTGACCTACCGCAGATCCAAGCCCAATCGACTTGCTTGTTTGCCGACAACGCGATCCTGCTCGACGACAGCACTCAAAGTACCTACGGAGCCTGGAATGCTCAAAAATTCACCCAGCAGGACATTGATCGTGAAGTTGAAGTCGGGAGCCGCAATTTCATCATCGAAGGGCTCTTCAAGCTGGGGACCGGTCTGGCTGCCAACGGGGCGCTCATTACGAGCGAAGCGGGTTTCGCACGAATCACGCCCTGGGACGTCCAATCCCAGACCTCTTTGGGACTAGTGCAAGTCGCCGACCGATCGCCGGAAGCCATCGACCAGATCGTCGAAGCATTGCGAAAAAAAACGGCGATTACCTCGCCCTCTCCTTCCACAACCGCCTCACCTCCCCCCTCGCTGCTGCGGGCAATTCAGAGCCAGCTATCGTCGGTTGACCCACAATCGCCTTTAACGGCCATTGATATCATGACGCGAGAGGATGCGCTGCAGCGTGAAAACTATCGCTGGTTGTGGCAAACCCCCATTGGGCTCATTTTCCAATTGGGTGTCCTACTTTCGCTGCTAGTCGGTGGAGCCATTGTCTACATGATCCTCTCGACCGACGTCGCAAATCGACTCCCAGAATATGCTACCTTACTAGCCATGGGCTACTCTCGAAAGTATCTTTCCAGCATTGTGATGACGCAGGCCATTGTTCTCTGCAGCCTCGGTTTTTTAGCCGCCTGGGGAACTGCCGAGCTACTCTACTGGATAACCACCTGGTTCTCTGGCATTCCAATGTTGATGACGCCGATGCGAATCACGCTGGTGTCTATCCTAGGGCTGGCCATGTGCTGCACCAGCGGTCTACTCGCCTTGCGAAAGCTCTGGAGAGCAGAGCCTGCCAGCTTATTTTGATGCCACTGGCGGGATCCTCTTCGTCGCTTGTCCTACCCTTAGTCGATCAACACCATGCGTACTCCACTAGCCTGGCACAATCTAACCAGTAGTTTCGCCAAGTGCGCCTTGGCCGCGACCGGCGTTGGGTTTGCCGTCGTGCTAATGTTCATGCAAATTGGCTTCCGCAATGCATTGATCGACAACAACGTTCAAATTTTCTCGCTGTTCGATACGCGAGTCGCGAACCTCACGATGCTCAGCCGTGCGCGTTACAACATCTCCACGGAACAGCGTTTCGAGCGTAACCTCTTGGAGCAAGCTGCCGCCCTTCCGGGAGTGCAACAAGTGTGTGTTGTCAGTGTTGAACGAGGGACGGCACAGGTTCAAGTGGCAGGACACACCCCGCGCCCCATACGAGTGATTGGGGTCGAACTCCATGCGCCCCACTTCTTTGCCGACCCCAACCTTTTCCAAGACTTGCAGACCGCCGATGCGCAACAGGCGGCACTCGTCGACACCCGCAGCAAACCGGGTTTCGGCTTTGCGGGTGCCCCCACAGGCCTAAAGAAGCAAGCTATCGAACTCAATGGAAAATCGCTTCCCGTCACTGGGCAATTCCAACTGGGAACGGATTTTGGCAATGATGGTACCCTCCTGCTGAGCGAACGGCTACACGCAGACTACTTTCCCTGGCGCAACGCTTCCGGGCACCCCAGTGACGTGGTGGACATCGGTCTGATTCAGGCGAGTTCACAGAACACTGAAGAACTCGATCTCTTGGCCGCCCGTATCGCCGCTCTGGCCCCCCGCCAAATTGATGTGGCCCGCACCGATACGTTTATCGTGCGGGAAAAAAACTTCTGGGCCAGCAACACACCCATCGGCAAGATCTTTCTGATTGGCACCATCATGGGGTTGGTCGTCGGAGCCATCATTTGCTATCAGATTCAATTCACCGACATCAGCGATCACATGCCCGAACTCGCCACGCTCAAAGCCATGGGATACGGACCAGCCTATTTCTGGAGCTTGGTCCTGTGCCAATCGTTTTATCTGGCCTGCCTCGGGTTCATCCCGGGGCTAGTGGTTTCTCTTGGCCTGTACCATCTCCTGGCAACCTCGAGTGGCCTCGTCATGGCAATGACATGGGACCGGATTCTTCTGGTATGGATCTTGACCATGGTCATGTGCGTGGCAAGTGGGATCTTGGCAATCCGCAAGCTCTTCCATACCGATCCGGCAAGTCTTTTTTGACCCCCGTCAACGACGCAATTCCCGGAGCTACAATTGGGCTGTTTTTTTTCCAGTCTCAGGCAAAATCCTCATACCGACGTATTCCACGATTCCCTCCGAAGAGAGTTCGCGGATGCGTAGAGAGATTTGTTTGCAGTTCACGACGGTGCCGGGCTTGATATCCTCCTCGTTGAGACGCTTGCGTAGCATTTCATCGAGGGTCGCGTCGTTCTCACTATCCAACACCAGACCATAGAACTGCTCGACTTCGCCTACCGTAATTGAGCCGCGCAGCGGAAACTCCAACTCTGCTGGGATGGGATCATAGGGCTGTTCGCGCTGCGCGAAGACTCGGTCGACCAGAGCGCGAACGCGTGGCCGCAGGACGACAATCACATGATCTCCTCGATGCAGCATCGACCGCCCTTGCGGTGGAATGATTTGCTCACCGCGCACTATCAAGGCGATTACGACCCCCTCTGGTAGTGCTAGGTTCTTGATCATATTGCCGGCCGCCTGGCATCGGTCGTCCACGAAATAGTCGACAATATCTCCATCAACGTTGGTGAGCGAGCTGATTTCCAGCGTCACCGGTGGTGGCAAACGGGTCGGCACTTCGAGTTTGAGGTAACGCGCCACCCAAGGCAACGTCCAGCCTTGCACCAGGGCTGAGACCAATACCACAAAAAAGACGGTGTCGAACAACACAGATGCACTTGGGAGACCCGCCAACATCGGAAACGTTGCAAGCGTGATCGGCACTGCTCCCTTCAGTCCCACCCAAGATAGGAAAGTCAATTCTCTAAAAGTAAATTTGAACGGAGCCGCGCATAGGAAAACCGCAACGGGACGCGCCACGAAAATCAAAACGATTGAGATCAGAATGGCTGGAATCGCCACCTCGACCAATCGACTGGGGAATGAAAGGATGCCCAGTGCGGTAAACATCAATATCTGGCAAATCCAGGCGAGCGCATCATGGAACAATAAGATTCCTCGATGATAGACCGGGCGACAATTTCCGATCACGATGCCCGTTAAGTAAACGGCCAAGAACCCACTACCGCCCAACGCCGCAGCCAGTCCAAAGGAAAATAGCCCCAAGGCTGTTACCATCACCGGATACAATCCGGCAGCTTCGAGGCGCGTGTGCCGGAGCAGCCATCCGCCGGCCCAACCAACTGCAATGCCGACGATGGAACCGAGCACGATTTGGTTGAAGAAGAGGGTGAGCAGGCCAATCCCGAATGGGACTTCGCCGCTCAGAACTTGTATCAAACCGATGGTCAGGAAGATCGCCATGGGATCGTTCGAACCACTCTCCACCTCCAACGTATTCGCCAGCTTCGGTCGAATATGTACGCCTCCACCTCGCAGAACTGAGAAGACCACCGAAGCATCAGTTGAACCTACGATGCTCCCTAACAGCAGCCCCTGCCACAGAGAGATCCCCAGAATCCAAGACGCTGCCAAGCCGGTAATGAGTGCCGTAATGAAAACGCCACAGGTGGCCAAGACTCCGGCGGGTTTCCAGGCAGACCGAATCGAAGCATAGGGTGTGCGTATTCCGCCATCAAACAGGATTAGGCACAAGGCCACCGTTCCAATGCCGTATGCGAGCGAGTAATTCTCGAACTCGATGCCGCCGATCCCTTCGGACCCGGCGAGCATACCCACCACCAAGAAGACGAACAACACAGGAACGCCGAGCCTAGCTGAGAACTTGTTGGACGCGATGCCCAACAACAGCAGGACTCCAGTGATCAGAATGAGAGTTTCGATGCTAAGCATGAATCGATGGAACGATGCTACTGATGCTGAAACCCTTCAAATGTAATGCAAGTCCCAGGATCCCGCAAAGGGCCCCCGGGCCCGACGCCATTGCATCCCCACAAAAAGCCGACTGGCGAAGGAGTGAATAAAGCGAACTAGAAGCCGGTGACTAACCAGGGTTGTCCCCCGCAACATCGCCTGCACAGCCCTCCCACCACTTCTGCCAAATCCACTTCTGCAAGTCGAGCTTCCAAACGCCGTTCCACCTCCTTAGTCCGCGCCAAGCTGAGTCCGGAACGAGCCACGCCACTCTCGGCGGGTTGCGATTGACCAAGCGACTCCAGGCGTTCAAGTTGCTCAAGCCGCTGCTCCCAGCTGGCTACAGTTCTCTGGGCAAACGCAATTCGCTCGTAAGCCAGATTCAACGCCTCCCCCTTCTCGGCCACATCCTGGCTCACCCATCGCCGCTGCGCCTCCAGTGCTAGGCACAACTCCTGTCGGAAACTGGCAACCAGCGCAGACGTATCGGGTGGACACAACAGCTTTTTCAATCCCACGATGGGGGGCAGCGGTAGGCCCCAGCCTCCCACGACCGAGGTCAACATTTGAGCGAACACAGGGACGCTCGTCGAATTCACTTGGTGCGTAAGCAACTGCCAAGCGGCCAGATCCGCACGCGTTTCTAGGGCATAGACCTGCAATCCAGCGACATCGACAAAGCTACTCTGGACCTCCAGTGCCTCCTGTCGCACCTGATCGACTTGATAATCGAGTTCAACCACTTCGGACAGCCGAGTTTGGAGTTGGCGATCCTGCGATAGCAGCTGACTGGAGACATCATCTAGCTCTACGCTTCGACGTTCAAACTGCGTTAGATCAACGCCTGTCGCAACCCCGCGTTCGCGCAAGACATGCTGCTTCTGAGACTCGAGCTCAAGCTGCTCGCGCGAGTCGGCGACAAGACGCAATTGCTCCGAGATGGCAATTCGCGAGTAGTAGGCGCGGAGCGCGGCGGCCGCCCCCTGATCTGCCTGGTGGTCTGCTTGCAAGTTCAGAAAATCGGCCAAATTGCGAGCGGCTTGACGCGTGCATTCATCTTCGTTGCAATAGGCCTTGAGCACCGTTTGGGCGCGCGCGCGCAGCACCCTTGCAGCAGGCCAGCGCTGCGCCGCGCGGCAAGCAATCGTGCGTCCATCCAACAGCCAACTCGGCGAAGCTTCACGCAAGTTCGTCGTGTTTAATCCAGCTCCATCCAGTCCTTTGCTGCGCGAATCCTGCGCGAATTCGAAGTGGGGCGTGGCGGCCCATGAAATCCGATCCGCCGCACGAACTGCTTGACTGGGCACCGCTGGCCCAGAGCCCAAGAATGGCTCTGCCGTCGCAGTCGGTAAGGTTTGCTTGACCAAGGTGACAGCCGGTGGAGCAGCGGTCTGGAAGACAGGCAGCTCTGCGACTTGCCCCCAAACGGTGGAAATGCTCAGCACTCCCACCAACAGACATCCCAATCCCCACATCGCTGGCAGCTGACAAAATGCGCGCCAGCAGGTACGCAAGATGAGCGCGACTAGCGATTTCGCGACTCCAATTGCTTGCGTATTCATCAACAACCTCTTGTCTGGGATTCGCTCTGCAGAGAACAAAACGCGTACAGGAGATTTAATCGAAACAATCGGTTGTAAGTCTTAAGACGTGTTGCCAGCCGTCGAGTTGAACGACTTAGGCAAAGAGGGACGGTGTCGCAAGCTGCGCAGAATAGGCAGGAGAATTGCGGGAGCGAAACGGTCAGGGCTGGTTGCTCAAGACAAAAAAAAAGCTCCCGGATTGTGAACGAGTCCCAGGGGGGCGGAGGACTGCGAATAACGGATCCGGGAGCAATTTTTTATAGCGGATGGAGTTACAGCATCTTGCTGTAAACACCATCCAAACTCAGTTTCAGGGAGAATAAACGATTCATACATCCTTGTACAAGATCGATTTTTCTCTGGAACGCTAACTTCGAAAAGCTCGGTGCGTTCCCGCCGTTCACCAGGTTCTAACACGGGAGAAGATTAGGCTGGATGCCCCCCTACGGTCAAGAGCATTTGGGAACTGAATTGAAAAAAGCTCCAAAGTGTTCCAGCCGCACAGCGAGTGAACGTCCGACACCCGGTGCATGCCCACGTCCCGGCGCTGGTGAGTGTCGTCTACTAAAAATGAATGCTTGCAAACCGGACACTTGCATTCCAGCCGAACGACTCTTACCTAGACTGACTGGCCTAGACTAACTGGAATCGCGATTCTTCCCCGCTGCGTACAACGATCTCTCCATCGGGTGCATCGGCCGCTTCGTCTAAACCGCGTTCTAGACGATCTAGGAAACTGGCTGGCTTCTCCACATCGTCGAACTGAGCCAGCGAAACCGCCAAACGCTCCGGTTGCAGGTCTCCCTCCCAAGAATCCAAAGCACTGCGAAAGCCTTCCAACACTTTTGCGGCGCGATCAATCGCAGAATTCTCCGCACACCCTGGCAAGAAGATGCATAGCGTCCGCGGGCGAAACTGGCAGATAACATCAATTCCGCGCTGGCGAACCTGAATCAATCCGACGATCGTTTCCCAAGCGTTCCCTGCGTCGACTGGCGAGCCAGCCTCCAATCCCATCGCTTCAATCATAATTGCCGACGCAGGCAGGTCAGCGCGACGCAATTGATCAAAGTAGACGTCCAATCGCGACATGAACGACGCCAAATCCAGAATCTCGGAGGAGGTTGTGGCAAGCTCAGATTCTTCCGTCTTCCCAGCTGCCTCTATTCCTTCAACCTCATCCGCCACAGGACTGACCGACTGCATGTCTTGCGTCAAACTTTCGATGGCCGCTTCGGTGTCTCGCTCGATCCCAGACAGCTCATCCTCCTCGCTGGAAGAGACGGGCTGAAGGCGTTCGTCAGCGTCCCCTGAATCTGGCTCAGGAGTGCTGGCCTCCAACTCGGGCACATTCGCAGACAGTGGCTGGACATCGACCAGCAATTCGGGCTCGCCCGACATTGCAGGGAAGGGAACCCAATCCTCATCGTCGAGCCAGAACCCACAATTCCGGCCCCCCTTCTTGGCTTGATACAACCCAGCGTCTGCTCGCTCGTAGGCCGAGTTAATGGTGTCCTCGGCTCGGAGCAAGGTTAGGCCTGCACACGAAGTAATTTTGAGCTGCAAATCCTCATAGGTAATCACTTGCTCGCTGACGAAGTATCGAATCTTGGCAGAGTTCTCGACAATTTCCTCTGCGCTCTGTCCCGCTAAAATGACAGCAAACTCTTCACCTCCAAAGCGGGCTGCATAACAACCTTGTCCGCAGATCCTGACCACGGAGCGCGCGAAGCTCGCGAGAACCGCATCGCCCGTTGTATGACCAAAGCTGTCATTGAAATTCTTAAAGTGATCAATGTCCATCATCAGCAACCCGACCTGTTCGTTATCGGTATCGGTCTGAGATGCCAAGCTGCCCTTTAAGAATTCGTCCAGTGCCCGGCGATTGGCGAGTCCTGTCAAAGCGTCGGTGCGAGCCTGTTTCGAGGCGTATTCGATCATTTCCGACTGCTGGACAATTCGTTTTTGCGCGTCGGCCAACTGCCCTTGCATGGCCTCATTAGCAGCGATGATTTCGTTGATCGAAGACACGACCGATTCAGACGTCAACTCCTGCTCGCTAAGCTGACCGCTAATGTGTCCACTGATGTTCCCCACTTTCTCACTGTGCGCGTTGACATTTTCCGCCACGCGTCCCGAGATAACTTTCAACTGTTCAGCGATGCCATGGATGCGATCTGCATCCTCATCTTTTTCAGCCGCTTCAAATCGATTGCGGTCGGTTTGGCGTTGCATGACCGAAGCGTGGATCGCCACGCCAGCAAACAATCCAGCTACGGTACATAGAAATTCAATCATGATTGGGTCAATCCAAGGGCGGTCATCTCCCCTGTTCACGCGTCAACAGGCAGTAGTGAAAATTAGGTTACGAACATTGCAACAGGATTGGTGAGAGCTTCGCATGCTAGCAAAACCCATGTCCCAAAAATTAAGGATGCAGGTTGTACCGGTTGTGGCGAATGCGCTTGACGCACACATCTTAAGCGTCATACTTACGGACGTCTTAAACATGACTATGTGAGCACTCGCAGCAAGATTCGCAGGGAAACACGCTCGCGTTCTTTTTCTAGGGATGGGCAATCATGATTGACTCGGGATTTCGTGATGTAACGGGGCAAATTCAAGATCTATTGGCTGAGAGTCCGATCGCAGATGTGCGACGAATTCGCGTTGAGCAAGACGGCAATCGAGTCTTGTTGCATGGCCAGGTTCACAGCTTCTACGCGAAGCAGATGGCGCAAGAGACGGTGCGTCGGGCCGGTCAAGGACTACACATCGTCAATTCAGTCAACGTAGACTAATTGGACGCAGAGCCACGCGCTTCCGACTCGGATCTTTCTCTTAATCGCATTGCGATTTCTCACGCGATGGCTTCGCGATGTTCCGAGTCAATGTAACGATGCAATCGTTCCGCTTGTGTTCCACCGCCTGCCCTCTCGTTTTGCTGGCTTGGCTCACCCGAAAAAACAACGAGCCCCCCCCCAGCGAGCTTCACCTCGGGCAGCCTCTTCAAACGCGTCCCTTGGATGATTGCGACAGCACTTGTTCCAAGCAACTTTCCAATTGCTCGGCGCCGTGGGTAATCCCAAGTTCGATGGACAATGCCGCCAAGCGAATATCCCCAATCTGCTCGACCTGCAGTTTCACCCAGTCCTTCATGGTACAGACCAACAGCTCGGCTTGCGGATTGCCAGCAGCCCATTCGCGGATGGCGTCAATATCTTGAGCTTCAAAACCATGATGGTCTGGCCAAGTGCGAGTCTCCAAAACGTCCGCCCCCAAGTCGCTGACACTCTTGAAGAAAGACGCAGGGTTTCCAATCGCACAAAATGCCAACACACGCCGCCCAGTCAAATCCGTCACAGGACATCGCTGATCGGGATAAATCCACAGCTCGCGTGGTTGATGGACTGCATGCAGCAGGACAACTTGAGGGGCAATGCGCATCACGGTCTGGGAGAGTTGTCGCAGTGATGCTGCAGGCACTTGGTCTGTACGCGTGAGCATCACGACTTGCGCACGTCGAAGGGCGTACATCGATTCTCGCAAAATCCCGCCTGGCAATGGCCAGCGAGCCGCAGCGTCCTCCGTTGCATCGATCAGTACAATATCCAACTCTCTGGAGATTCGCCGATGCTGAAACCCGTCATCGAGCAACAGCAACTCCATCTCCAACTCTTCCTCGGCTAAGTGCGCCGATGCGACGCGATCCCAGTGCTGCAAATGGGGCACATCCGGTAGCTGCAACTCGAGCTCAAGCGCTTCGTCATTCTGTCCGCTATCGAGTGCTCCGTAACCGCGGCTTAAGATAGCGACGCGCACATTGCGAGCGCGCATCCATTTGGCAATCCAAGCCACCACCGGACTCTTGCCGGTCCCACCCACTGATAGGTTCCCGACGGAGATCACTGGCAGGCTCGAATGGTAGACGCTCTTCCAGCCAGAGGCATACAGCCAATTCCGGCCACGCATGAAGAGCATATAAGGGATACTAAGCACGCGTAGCAACCAGCGTAGCAGGATCACTCCGATGCCGGGATTTTTATCGGTGAGCAGCTGTCTTAGATCGGGCACGCGGTGAACCTACTGACCAGGGAATCCGAGAGAAATGAATCCTAGAGTACGGGCCCGACAAGCCACGGTACGAACTCCTCGTCGCCAATCCCGAGGGCTTCGCTACAAGTAGATTTACCACTGGCAGTATCCAGCAAGCGGCTGAAAAGCTCCTGGCCCACCTCATCAACCGAACGCCCTTCCACAACCTGTCCCGCATTGAAATCCATATCTTCGGGCAATTGTTGAAAGAGTCTGGTGTTAGACGCGATCTTGAAAGTTGGAGTAGGCTTGGACCCAAAACAGCTGCCCCGCCCCGTCGTGAACGCGATCAAATTCGCTCCACCCGCAACCATCCCCGTCACGCTAGCGGGATCGAAACCCGGCGTATCCATCACGACGAACCCCTGCTGTTGCACAGGCTCCGCGTATTCATAGACTGCTTCGAGTGGGGTGGTGCCTCCTTTGCTGACTGCTCCGAGCGACTTTTCGGTAATGGTCGTCAAGCCTCCAGCCTTGTTCCCCACGGAGGGATTGTTATCCAACTCCTCACCGTAATTACTGCAGTACCACTTCCACCATTCGATTCGCTCCAGCAGTTTCTCCGCCACCGCGCGAGAGCGGGCGCGACGCGTGAGAAGATGCTCTGCTCCAAAAATCTCGGAGGTTTCCGAAAGGATGGCGGTTCCGCCGCAAGCCACCAAGCGGTCGGCAGCTGCCCCCAGGGCAGGATTGGCGGTGATGCCCGAATAGCCATCTGAACCACCACACTCTGTCCCCAACACCAAGTGAGATGCGGGAACCGTTTCGCGTTGAAACCCATTCACCTGCTTCAGTAAGCCAGCTGCGATCTCAACGCCTCGCTCAACGGTCTTCGAGGTGCCCCCTGCGGATTGGATACTCAACACCGGAACGGCCTCCCCCTGCCCTGCGTCTCCGGAACCACTAGCCTGCCCAGGAATCGCTATGCTGTGCAACCCTTGAGACTGCACCAAATGATCCAGCGTTCCCTGCTCGCACCCCAACCCCACTAGCAGAAAACCGCCAATATTGGGATGCCGAGCCATCCCCCCCAAAACGCGAGACAGCATGCGATGCCGCGAGCCGTTGAAAGCCATCGCGCAACCGCCTTCATGGCGAAACGAGATCACCCCATCGACGTTGGGAAAGGCCGCGAGCGTTTGTTGGTCGAAACGAGACGCAATCATTCGCGCCACCGATGCGGAACAGTTGACGTTGCTAATGACCGCGAGGTAGTTCCTCGTGCCAACCCGTCCATCGGCGCGACGGAAGCCTTCGAAGGTATGCCCCTCCAAACGCGGCAATTCGGCCGGCACATCTGTGGAGATGGCCTCGAGATCAATGTGATGGTCGCATTTCACATTCTGCGTATGGACGTGCTGACCAACGCGAATGGGCTTTGTCGCAACTCCAATGGACCAACCAAATTTGAAAATTGGCTCGCCAGCAGCCACCGGACGAATGGCCACTTTGTGCCCAGGTGGCACACTATCCAAGAGCTGGATGGCTTCCTCCCCCAAAGCCAGTGTGTCGCCCGCTTGAAAACCACGCAGCGCAACGACAACCGAATCGCGTGGATTTAAGAGCACAAAATCAGAATTCGGATTCGCGGGCACGCTACTTTGCCTTAGGAAGATACAAAAATTGGGGTAGAAACCATGCTTGGCTAGGTCAGGACCGTAACAATATACCCCTCGCTGGCGAAATGGGCACGTGCACACCAGCAAGTCCCTTGTCGCT
The DNA here is from genome assembly GCF_007752135.1 of Aureliella helgolandensis. Taxonomy (GTDB): domain Bacteria; phylum Planctomycetota; class Planctomycetia; order Pirellulales; family Pirellulaceae; genus Aureliella; species Aureliella helgolandensis. Next base: position 7,784,812 of record NZ_CP036298.1, read on the forward strand.
GCTGTGGCTCGAGGTGCCAGGCAATGCGGGATGCCAGGGAACGGGAGGAAAATAGTATCCGCCCCCACGCTCTAGTGCATTGTCAACACTAAGAATTAGGGTTTAGCGAGCGTTCGGAAAAAGGTGTCCGACACGAATGGCACTTAATCGGCCTAAGGTACTGGTGCTTCTAGAGTTAAGTTCGATTGACAGCAGGGGGCTTCACTTGCGATGAGTTTGGGTAATCTTACCTCCCGAACACACCAAGCAAGGAAGCCCCCGTGTGCCATCATCCGTTTGATTCGTTCCGCTGTCGAGTCCAACATGCGCGCCAACACGGCGATCTTTACTTCGCCGCCTTGATCTCCAAAGAGACTATCGCGTCAGTCTTTGGCAATGCAAGTGCCATTCTCGATTCGGCCAGAGTTTACAACACATCGGTCACGCTGTGGGTCTTCCTCTCGCAAGTCATGAGCATCCACCACGGCTGCGTCTCTGCGGTCGCCAAGCTGATCACCCATCGAGTCGCCAACAACCAAACTGCTTGCTCTGCCGAAACCGGTGCTTACTGCATTGCTCGAGACAAAATCGACGAGCAATCCATGCAACGTCTTGTGACGGCCAGCGGACTTGCGATTGAAGACAGCAGTCCCGACCATTGGCGATGGCTGGGGCACCGCGTGATCACCGCCGATGGTGCCACCGTCACGATGGCAGACACGTCGGAGAATCAAGCCGCCTACCCGCAACTTAGTAGTCAAGCACCCGGTTGTGGATTTCCGATCTTGCGAGTCGTTGTACTGTTCGCGTTGTCGACTGGCGTTGTGCTCGACATGGCGATGGGCCGATACAAAGGTAAGTTCACTCACGAAGTAAGTTTGTTTCGTCAGATCGACGCAATCATCGAAGAAACCGATGTTTTCCTAGCTGATCGCGCCTATGCGGGTTGGTTCGAGATGGCGAGGATGATTCAACGTGGTGCACACGTCGTTGTTCGCAAACACCAGTTGCGCAAGTCAGATTTTCGGACTGGAATTCGTTACGGCAAAGACGATCACTCCATCCAAATCGACAAGCCAGCTCGTCCCGACTGGATGAGCATTGAAGAGTACGAGACGTACCCGGACTTCATCACCATTCGCGAGATCCGTATCCGAGTTGAGAACAACGGATTTCGCACTCGCGAGATTATCGTTCACACATCGCTGTCGGACGATACGGAGTACACGAGGGAGGACATCGCGGCCCTGTTCCGTAGAAGGTGGCAAGCAGAACTTCATTTACGGAGCTTGAAAACGGTCATGCAGATGGAACACTTGCGCTGTAAAAAGCCGCATCGAGTGCGGAACGAAATTCGGACGCACATGTTGGCTTACAATTTGATTCGCGGGGTGATGTCTGAAGCGGCCGTCGAAGGCGACGTTCAACCTTGGCATATCAGTTTCAAGTCAACACTGACAACGGTGACGGATATGCTTCCGGTTCTAGGCCTAATCAGCAACGCCGATGAATTATGCACTGTGTTGTACCGCTGCTGCTTGCAACACGCAGTTGGCAATCGACCGGACCGCTACGAGCCCAGGGTGCTCAAGCGAAGACCGAAGAAATACAAGCTGATGCAAAAGCCAAGAAGCGAATACAAACCCGGGGAGGCATAGGACTTACGCCGATTAAGTGCCATTCGTGTCCGACACCAAAAGTGGAAAGCACCCGAAGGGCCGTTCCGGCCCTTGGTGTCGGACACCGTTTTCCGGGCAACCCGAAAATTAAGCTTTGACAATGCACTAGCGTACAAAATCCCAATTGCCGTTGAACGCGGCAACACAAGTAGCAAATCAAGTTGGGCAGGCTTGTGGGACACGGCCTCGCCAGTAGGACTGTGCGTCGCAAGCTTGCAGTTGTCTGGCTGAGCCCAGTGGCACGGGACGGAAGAGGCACGGGACGGAAGAAATCGCCCCCCAACTCCTCGACCGCAGCTTTGCCAATGGATATTGGCTGCAGCCTAATAACGGGATGGTCCCCTTGGACAATCCCTCACGATCGAGGCAACTGGGCGACCTCAACAGCATTTTTTCCGGACAATCCCTCCAGACGGCAGCCTTGCTGAGGTTGAATTTTGAACGGAAATAGAAGTTCTCAACTGCCCGCCGTCAGGCCAGCGTCTATACTTAGATAGTGTCGGCCTATCGGCTTTTCGAGCCGGTTTTACCACATTTCGAAAGTGCTCAAGACTGATGAGTTCGGTACCTGGCCAAGTCGCTCCACGCATCAAGCCTGCCCCCAAGGCCTCGCCCCAAGGAGTTAAGCAGTCGGCCAGCGAGACCGCCCGGCAGCAGTTGCATACACACCTGCGCAAAACCGCTCGTTTCATTAAGGTGCTCGATTCAGTCGCATTGACCTTTGCGTGTATCGCTGGCCTTCTCACGCTGTGGCTGCTCGCCTGCGTGCTCGACCACTGGCTCCTCCCCTTACCCAGCATCCTACGCTGGTCCTTCTGGATCGCCGCCGTGGGAGGCACCCTCTGGTGGTTCTTGCGGTACCTGCTGCCACTGCTGGCGCAGCGGATTAACCCAACCTATGCGGCCCGTAGAATTGAACACATCGTACCGGAGTTCAAGAACGGTCTGATTACCTGGCTAGAACTCGAAGCGACGCCCGACCACGGGGTCCCCAAAGGGGTCGTGGCGGCTCTGACCTACCGGGCCGCTCGCTTTCTGGTCGGCCATGACCCCTCAGCCACCGTCGACACCAGCCCACTTATCAAACTAGTCGGCGTAGTGCTGGCGCTGATGACGGTGCTGGTCGGCTACACGATCTTCTCTCCGAAAAGCCCGCTGACGACGGGAAAGAGAATTTTGATGCCATGGGCGAGTCTGGATGCTCCCACCCGCGTCCATATTCTCAGCGTTTCGCCCGGTAACTCTGAACTCACCCAAGGCAAACCCTTGCAGGTCGAAGTAGAAGTCCGTGGCTTGCGGCAGCAGGAGAAAGTCTTTGTCAGATTGACCACCAACGATCAACAGATTGTCGACCAGCGCATCCCGCTCGACGTCGCCACAGAAGGCTTCCGCTATACCGGTCGCATTACGACCAACTCTACGGGTATTGAACAAGAACTGACTTACTCGATCGAAGCTGGCGATGCTCATGCCGGCCCCTACTCGGTGTCGCTCAGCCCTCTTCCCTCCGTCGATCTAGAAATGACCGAATTGGCGTTTCCGGCCTACACCCGCCTCCCCAATCGCATGGTAAGCGGCGGACCGATCGAAGCGGTCGAGGGAACCGTCGCGACCCTGCGTGCGCGCGCGAACCAAGTCATGCGGCGAGGGCGAATTGAAGTCAATCCGGAAGTGGACCAGCGAGGCGAGCTGGTCCGAGCCGGAGCTTTTATCGAGCTGGATGTCGTCGATCGCGCACTCACCACAGACTGGCTAATGCGTTTGAACTCGACCAAAGACAACCCAACCCGCATCACTTTTCGTTTACGCGGATACAACCAACATGGAGACGTGAACCCGCAGCCTCTCATCCATTCCATGTCCGTGCTGGCCGATGTGCCGCCCGAGGTCCAACTCCTGGGACCAGAATCACGCGTATTGCGAGTGCACCCCGATGCTCGCATCAATCTTGAGGTTCGAGCCATTGATCCCGATTTTGGACTCACCGATCTTTCGATTCGCTCCTCAATCAACTCTTCGCTTCCCAACACACACACGCTGCTCACTGGCGATGGAGTGGTTGGACGGCAGGTGAAAACCTGGCGCCTCGACCTTCAGGAATTGGGAGCCAGCGAAGGAGATCGCTTGCAAATCCGCGCGATCGCGTTGGACAATCGACACGACCCTGTCACCCAGCGATTGGCCCCCAACCGAGCCGAGTCTGAACCTCTTCTGATCGAGGTTGTAGGGGCCCAAGCTCCTCAAGATTTAACCGCGAATCATCCCAATAACGCCGACGCGACCAAGCCGAGCGAAGCGGGAGAACCTTCCGACGGCAACGACGCCCCCTCCAACAACGGCGACTCCTCCAACAACAGTGCGTCCGGCAAGACTCAACCACAACCCGAGGCAGCCCAACAAGACGGTCGCCAAGAGTCTTCCGATGCAAACTCCGCTGAGCCAAACGCTGCGGAACCTCCCGAGAATGCCTCTGGCCAGCCTCAAGAAAATGCATCGGCAGGGGGTGAATCGAACCAAGAGGCGGCCGCGGACTCCGGTGGAGAATCAAGCGACTCTCAAGACTCGGGCAATCAAACGGGAGGGGGCGAATCGTCTGAGTCCGGAGGGAGTTCCAGCTCAGGCGGAGAGTCGAGCGGCCAGCCCAGCCAGGGACAACAGGAAGCCGGTCAGACCTCAAGTAACAACAGCGGGGGCAACTCCAGCTCGGAGGCCCAGGGATCTGGAAACTCATCCTCAGCGCAGGGGGCCTCAACTCAAGATGCCTCATCGCCAGGTGAACCCGGCAAGGGCTCGCCGGCGTCGGACCAAGACGCCATGCAGCGCATTCAAGAGCATATCCAACAGTCCCAGTCGCCCGGCGAATCATCGAGTTCTTCACAATCTGGAGCACAACAAACGGGAACAGAACCTCCCGGTTCGGGACAAGCCGCGGCAGAGCCTTCGGGATCGCAACAAGCAGGCTCCGATCAATCAGACCCAGAGAAAACAGGATCCAAACCATCAGGTTCACCGCAGGCTGGAACGGAACAATCCGGTACCGATCAGGCTGGATCGCAGCAGCAAGCTGGCTCTGAACAATCAGGTTCACAGCAGCCGGGAGCCGAGCAGCCGAGCTCGGAGCAATCTGGCAGCCAACAGTCGGACGCACAGCCCTCGGATGCTGAACAGGCTGGTTCACAGCAGACTGGCTCCGAACAGACTGGCTCCGAACAGACGGGCTCTGAACAATCAGGTTCACAGCAGTCAGGAGCCGAGCAGTCGAGCTCGGAGCAATCCAGCAGTCAACAGCCCGGTTCACAGCAGGCTAGTCCTGAACAGTCCGGTTCTGAACAATCGAGTTCACAGCAGCCAAGCTCGGCACAAACCGGCAGCCAGCAATCGAGCTCCCAGCAGACCGGTTCTGAACAATCAGGTTCTGAACAATCAGGTTCTGAACAATCAGGTTCAGAGCAATCGGGTTCTGAACAATCAAGTTCGCAAGACTCAGGCTCTGAACAGTCGGGTTCACAGCCATCCGGTTCACAGCCATCCGGTTCACAGCCATCGGATTCTGAACAGCCGGGTTCGCAGCAGGCGGGAGCCGAGCAGCCGAGTTCGGAGCGATCCGGGAGCCAACAGTCTGGCTCGCAGCCCGCGGGTGCTGAACAGTCTGGTTCGCAAAAGTCCGGAGCTGAACAATCCGAAGCGAAGCAGCCCAGCTCCCAGCAATCCGACTCAAAACAGACCGGCTCGCAACCGGCGGCGGGCTCTGAGCAATCCGACTCCCAGCAATCCGGAGGACAACAAGAATCTGGAAAATCAAACTCGCAAGGCCAACCAGGCAGTAGCGATTCCCTGTCGGGAGAATCGACTGGCACCTCCAGTTCGGCTGCCCCTGGAGCTGGTCCTGAGAGCCCGAATAGAGCTGCCGAAGATGCGGTCGACCAACAGGCCGCGCAGCAAACGACCGACATGATTTTGGATTACCTGAACCGGCAAAAGGAACAGCCTGATCCCGAGCTACTTCGCAAACTCAACTGGACCCCCAACGACTTGCAAAACTTTGTCGATCGCTGGAACGCAGCTCGTGAACTAGGAACCCAGGGAACGCCGCAAGACAAATTGCGTTGGAAAGAGATGCTGCAAGACCTGCAACTAGATCGATCAACTCAAGGTCAGCGGGCGGCCTCAACTTTCAACGACACTTTTCAACAAATGCAAGACTCAGGCTCCCGCATGCGACTCCCCGCTCGGCTGCAAAAGGAATACGACCTCTTTCGGCGCGTGCTGGAAACTCAATCAAACTCGGTTCGCTAGCCTCGAACCAGAAACGGATCACAGCGATACGACGACGTACAAAGCCAGGCGACTACCGATTGGGCCATGCAATGCAGCGCGAGCAAAATCCCGCGCTGCTTCGACAGTGTACCGTCTAGTTCGCGGCCTGCTCGCCAACACACTTCCGAGCACCTAAGGAAATAGCAACACGTCCGCTTTTGCCACTTGAACGCTCACCCTACCTGGACGCACGCTGGCATTGCGATCCGCGAAAAACTGCAGGCGATGCGTTCCCAACTGGGCGTGGACCAATTGACTGAATCCTAGATTGCGAATTTCTCCAATCTCAACGGCGAACTCAAGTAGATTCATGATGGGAGCTGCCTGGGATTGAGCGCACTGGATCGCCTCTGGCCGAATGCCTACGGTCGTGATTCCCTGGGGACCGGTCTTACGGGAAGAGAGAATTTGTTCGAAGGCTGGGAAGACCATTAGCAACTCCAACGGCAGCCAATTCACCCCCCACGGGCTAAGCAAGCCGGCAACTGAAGGTGACTCAGGAGAACGATAGACATCATCCGGAGTGCCTATCTGCACCAAGTGCCCCTCTTCCATGACGGCAATCCGATCGGCCAAGCTAAGCGCGTCGACCGGATCATGGGTGACCATGACCGTCGTCGTGGAGAACCGTTGGTTGAGCGTTTGCAGCAAGCGCCGCAATTCCCCGCGCAGCTCACAATCCAATTGACTCAGAGGCTCGTCCACCAAGAGCAGTGAGGGCTGGCGAACAACCGCCTTTGCGAATGCAACTCGCTGGGCTTGCCCTCCGGACAACTGAGAAGGCAAGCGGGCTGCCAAGCTCTCAATTTGGAACCACGCGCTCACCTCGGCAATGCGACGCACGACTTCTGCTTTGGGTAGCCTTAAAGGGTTTAGCGCCGCTACCAGATTGCCATGCACGGTCAATTGCGGATAGAGCGCGTACTCCTGAGTCACATAAGCAATCTTTCGCTCGGCGGGCGGCTGGCGAGTGACATCGCAAGCGTTCATCCAAACGCTCCCACTGTCTGCGGCTTGGAGCCCAGCCATAATTCGCAGGAGCGTTGTCTTCCCGGCACCACTCTTTCCAAGGATCACTAGAAATTCATGCTCTAAGATACTGAGACGAACATCCTCCACGGCAATCTGTTTCCGAAAATGCTTCGTAACCCCTTTAAGTTCAAGCATGCTGGCTCACTGTTGAGTTCCTATCGAGCGGGATGTAACGATTATAGGATGAAACCGGAATGTGACACGAACTCCGGACTTGCTGAAGATGGGAGCTTGGACAAGTCGAACCAATCTAACGGGCACGTTCGAACTTCAGCCCAAGGACCGTCATCGCTAGGCTAAGGATAGCCTTCGATTATAAACAGGAGAGCATGGATGCTGATTCAGGGAAGAATGAACCAACTGCTACTGGCTGCTGCCGCTTGTCTGTCAGCAGTGCCCGGACAGGTTGCAGCGCAAGAGGATGCGAGCGTAGTGGTTAAACTCACTCCGGCCTCGCAGCAGACTTCGGAAGATCTGACCTTGCATGAGAATGCGTCATTTCGGCTCGTTTCCTCATCTACCAACAACCGAACAGAGCGGGTGGCAAGTCTCCGCACAAACTCCTTCGGATTTCAGTCCGACTCGGCCCCTCCACCGCCGGTGGTTAGTCCGCCCGTAGCACTGTCTCCAACGCATCAAACGGAACCGGCCGACAGTGAAGCCTTGGCACCCATGCAAAGCCGGAAACTAGTGAACGCGATCTCTGCGGTCAATGTTTCTGTCCACGATATCGGTACTGGCGTGGTGCCAACCCCTTCGAGTGACCGACACGCTGAAGAAGCGGTGTTCTTGCAAGATGGCTATGCCCGCGGTGCTGCATTCCAATGCGTCCATTGGCATCCGAGCGAAATATGCCACTTCCCTCTCTACTTCGAAGATGCCATGCTGGAGCGGCACGGGCATGTACGGTTCAGCTGCATTCAGCCCGTCGCATCGGGAGCCAAATTCCTAACCTCGGCGGTAATGCTTCCCTATCTAAGCACTCTTCAGCCACCATGCCAATCACGCTATGCCTTGGGGCACTATCGGGCGGGAAGTTGCGCGCCGCGACTACGGAACACCGTTCCTTGGGACTGCAAAGCTGCCACGGTGCAGACCCTGTCGGTGGGCGGACTGTTTTGGGCTGCCCCCCTTTAGTTGTAGTGCGGACAAAATACAGATCGCGAAAGGGGGCGTGCTCACCAGCTGCTCGTACTGGCTCACGCGGCTCCCTTGCCTCAGGCTCGACTGATTCGAGGTTAAGAGTAAAAATCTGCAGCTTATTCTTACCCAGCTTCCCAAAGTGGCTCCACTCAGACTTGAACGAGTGGGGCCGGAGCGGTACGCTGTGGGTTCGACGCGCCTAGCACGTAGAGAATCGAATTTCCAGCGCGGCCCATCAACCCCCAATTATCGACATCTGCCATGAACAAAGCTGACACTCGCTGGCTGGCTTTTGCATTCTTCCTGAGTGCAATTCTCATGCGTTTCCTGCCACACTGGCCAAACTTTACTCCCGTGGCGGCCATGGCATTATTTGCCGGTTGCTACCTCTCAGGGGTGGCTGGGATTGTATTCGCGTTTGGCGCTATGGCAGCCAGCGATTTCATTGGAAATTACTTGGGCATTGCTGGCATTTACTTCTACGATACGACAACGATGCTTTCGGTTTACGTGGCGTTGGGATTATCGGCCTTGGTTGGCCGCATCCTGCGTGGGCACGTGCACCTCGCAACGGTCCCAGTAGCTTCGCTCGGTGGCACTACCCTTTTCTTCCTGATCACCAATTTCGCCAGCTGGCGCGATCCCATGATGGCCTACCCGCAAACCCTCGCTGGTTTAGGACAGTGCTACTTGGCCGCCGTTCCCTTCGCCCAAAATTCCCTGCTAGGCGATTTATTCTTCTCGGCGATTCTGTTTGGCAGCTATGCCCTAGCCACGCATCGCAGCAAGGTAAGCGCACCGGCTGCGGGTTCAACACACTAGCGGCCCCTGAACTACGATTTCGGGGCGACCTCTTTGACGCCCTGTCCTCTTTGACGCCTTGTCGATTTAATCGCGACTTCTGCTTCACCAAGCAGGTAGCTTCCCTGATCGGGCAGTAGCGGCAATCAGCTTTCCTTGCTCACCGGGCTGTTGAAATAGTAACCCGCCGCGTGAGCAAGGAAAGATAACCTCCGCTACAAGTCAATTAAGGATGCCACCTCCGCATTAAAATTCAAATTGCGATTAAATCAACAGCCCGTCACGCAGCGGGTTGCTATTTTGAGAAGCCCTCGAGCAGCGAGTAAGCTCCCCGCGTGGTGGTCGATTGACGAATTGCTCGGTTCATTCTATCCGAGCGTAGATGGCAGACGGTCTGGGGTTCACCAGCAGAAGACCTGCATCTAACGCGGCAGGCCGCCCCGCCCCTGAGTCTCGGCAGAACCTTGGGAAGTCTAGTTCCCCCACGTGATCTCCGATATAGCCAGCAATAAAATGCACCGCTCCCCGCTTTTCTACCGCGGCGATCGACTGGGCACACTCCTATGGTGGCATTTCGCTTTCGACTTTGACGATTGTTCTGATTTGTCTAGTGCTAGCGTTAACTCTTTATGTACGATCCGCTCTAGACAGTCCAGTCCTAGTGATTGCTCTTCCGATAGTGGGTGTAGCGGTCGAAGTTATCGTGCCGCTTAGGACTGGCTGTAGCTTCCACTTGTTGGTATCCAGAAAGCGTCTACTCCCGAGTAGGCACCGCGCCAACCAAGCTCACACACGCCTGAACCTGCCTCACAAATGTTTATCTAGCGTTCGATCTGCTGCTCTGCGGATGTCCGGGGAGTCTAGCCTCACCTGTTTGCAGGTAAGGCTGGCCAGCCGGCTCAATACAGAACGAACTGTAAACCTTTTAGATATGGATTGAACGGATGCAGTCGCTGCGAAAAAAACGAGCAATGCGCTGGCTAGCGGTGATGCTAGCCGCATCAACCGGCTGTAGTGGTGTCCGCAAATTCAACTTTTCGGATAGCTGGGAGTCGGCTCCTAGCTACCATGCGTCGGTAGCCACGCAGATTGAGTATCCGAACGTGAGGTCAAACCTAATACCTCAAGTCGCGGATATCCCGGCTCCCCATGCACTTGAGAATCCCTCCGAGCTTCCTGCTCGCGAACTCGATCTCAACGAAGCGATTCGCATTGCCATCTCGCAAAGCGACATCCTGCGGTCGATCGGCGGCAGCGTTGTTCAAAATGCTGCTGGGACGCAAACCAATTACGACCCTGCCCGAACCGAGACCAACCCACTCGGTGGCGTCGAGGCTGCTTTGAGTGCCTTCGACGTCCAGGCCACGGGAGCCATGTTCTGGCAAAAGAACAATCGCCCCAACAATACTTCGTTCTTGATCTTCCAGCCGCAGGCGTTGGAGCAAACGACGGGCAATTTCTCGTACGAGCTAGCTAAGAAAACAGCCACCGGTGCAAGTTTTGCCTTGCGGCACAGCATGCTCTATGACAACAACAATAGTCCAGCTCGCTTGTTTGCCAGTGACTACAACGGCTTCTTTGAAGGCGAATATCGCCAGCCCTTGCTGCGTGGTGGAGGTGTGGAATTCAACCGCATCGCGGGACCAAACAGTGGTATTGGACAATACAACGGCGTGCTGATTGCTCGTATCAATACCGACATTTCCCTAGCCGATTTTGAGCAGGGCATCATCACCTTTACCAACGATGTGGAAACCGCCTATTGGGAACTGTTCTTTGCGTACCACAATCTTGAGTCGCAAGTGGCTGGCCGAAACAGCTCACTCCTTACTTGGCAACGAATCAAGGAGCTTCAAAAAGTTGGAGCCCGAGGCGGCGATGCTGCTGCGGAGGCTCAAGCTCGCTCCCAGTACTACCTGTTCGATGTCCAAGTCAAAGACTCTCTGACCGGCCCCAACGGGCTCTACGCTGCAGAGCAAAAACTACGTTACCTGATGGGATTGCCCGCAACCGATGGACAACTCCTCAAGCCTATCAGCGACCCCATGGAAGGTGAAGTTGTCGTCGATTGGCAAACCTCGCTAAACGATGCTCTCACTAAACGGGTCGAGATTCGAAGGCAGAAGTGGAATATCAAACGGCGTGAACTCGAGATGATCGCTGCGAAACTCAATCGACGCCCCACACTCGACTTCCTCGGCAAGTATCGCTACCGAGGCCTAGGGGACCAATTGATTGGGCATTACGACCCGAACAACTCGTTCAACAGCGTCTACCAGAACATCTTCGAAGGAGACTACCAAGAATGGCAAGCTGGCGTCGAGCTCGGCTACCCGGTGGGACTCCGCCAAGCCAGCGCAGCGGTGGCCAATGCAAGATGGAATCTAGCTCGTGAACAATCGTTGCTCGAAGAACAAGAGCTGAAAATCTCCCACGACCTCAGCTCCTCCTTGCGACAAATCCAACGCTCCTATGAGTTGATGAAATCCAATTACAATCGGCAGGAGTCCGATCGAGACCAAGTGGCTGCCCTGCAAGCCCGATATGAGAGTGGACTCGACAACATTAACTTCCTGCTGCAAGCCCAGCAGCAATTGGCGACCAGCCAGAGCGCCTACTTCCGCTCACTCGTCGATTACCAATTGGCACTCCGCGACTTCCACCGCGAACGTGGCTCCTTGCTAAACTACAACCAGATTGGCCTGAGTGAGGGTGCTTGGCCTGCTGGAGCGTATCAAGATGCGGTAGAGCGTGGACGCTTCTTGACTCCGCGGAATAATCCGGAAGCGGTCGAAGTCCCCAGCCCAGTCAGTGGTGGTGGATTCAACCCAACGCAGGTTGGAGCCGTTGGTATCCTGCCTGCTCCAGCAACGCCAGAAGCCATCGTGACTCCCTAGGGAACAGCAAACGCAGATTCCTCCCACTCGCAAGACTCAAGACCTCCCTTCGGGGAGGTCTTTTCATTTCCCCACTCTTGCGCAAGGACTGGTCAACGAATCGCCCGTAGGCTGAATTCCATCAGGCCAGCCGCTCAACGGAACTCACCAACCGGCCAGCGGCCGCCGAAGTTTCAGCCCGCTCACGCGGCTTGCTACCTGGCCAACCTTTCGCGGAGAGATGCGGGGTACAAGGCAGCCGATGTCGCAGTAGCCCCCTGCGGGCTCTTGCTCGACAGCCCTCTCGCTGCCTCGCTTCCGTGAACCGTCGCTGGAACCCCGATCCCCACAAGTTTTCGGGCGTTACGCTCCAGGCATTAAAACTTCGGGGAAATAGGACGCTCAGACTCACGAATTGCACAGCCCAAGAAGGGGCCTCCCGTCTCGGAGATCTTCCCCCATTTGCGTTTGGCACTCAAATAAGCGAGTATACTGGGTAGTCTTGCAATTCCTCGTCCCCGCCCGCCCCTCCCTCCAATTTGCAATGTTTGCTTGCCGTTCCCAAGGAAGCATTGCGCGAGAGCATCCTACTGCCATGCATACCAATCCCTTGCATCTCTATACCATGCTTCCTAAACAAACCACTTGCCTTAAGAACATCCAATATCTCCCTAAATCAACTTCTGCCTGGAGCCTCCGCAGGGGCCTCATAGGTTTGGGGGTTGTGCTCTGTTTACTCAGCGGCCTGCCAAAGTCTTCGGCTTTTGGCGATGAGGGAACCGGAGAGGAACTGTTAGCCGGCCACTCCTCCCACGGTGAAGCCTTCAATGAGGGCCCCCGGCAAGCGGCCTATCTCATGCCAGGCATGGGAAATATTTCGTTCCCCGTCACAACGGAAAACGCATTAACCCAGCGATTCTTCAACCAGGGCGTCGCGCAACTCCACGGATTTTGGTACTACGAAGCAGAACGCTCATTCCGCCAGGCTGCGACGTTAGATCCAGATTGCAGCATGTGCTATTGGGGGATGGCCATGGCGAACGTTGAGAATCGCGAACGTGCCCAGGGCTTTATTGCTCAGGCCCAAGAGGGTGTTGAGTCGGTCACACCGCGCGAGAAACTCTTCATCACCGCCGCCAAGGAGTACTTTCAAGATGAGGATTCCAAGGGCAAGAAGATTGACAAAAAGTCACGAGCACAAACCTACACTCACAACTTGGAAGCCATCGTTGAGGAATACCCTGACGACATCGAAGCGAAAGCCTTTTTGGCGGTACAGCTTTGGCAAAATTCACGGGCCGATTTGCCGATTGTAAGCCACGTCGCGATCAATGCTCTACTACAGCAGATCTTCGATGCAAATCCATCCCATCCGGCCCACCACTATCGCATCCACCTATGGGACGGTCACAAGGCAAAAATGGCTTTGCACAGTGCGGGCATGTGTGGACCGAGCCTGCCAGGTATCGCACACATGTGGCACATGCCCGGGCACATCTACTCTAAACTCCATCGCTACCAAGATGCAGCCTGGCAGCAGGAGGCCTCGGCCCGCGTTGATCATGCGCACATGATGCGTGACCGAGTCCTGCCCGATCAGATCCACAACTATGCTCACAATAACGAGTGGCTGATCCGCAATCTGCTCAACATTGGACGCATCCATGACGCCCTGGCTCTAGCACAGAACATGCAAGAGTTGCCCAGACACCCGAAGTACAACACCCTCAAGAAGGGGAGCACCAAATACGGCCGTGAGCGACTGCTGCTGGCCCTGTCCACCTACAGACTGTGGCCCGAATTGCTTGAATTCGCCCAGACCGATTATCTGGCTCCCACCCAAGATGAAAAATTGCAACTGGAACGAAAGCGGTATATGGCCGTAGCCTATGCACTTACCTCCCAAGCAGACTTAGCCGCTTCATTGCTCACCGAGATCGAAGACCTCCGCACCGAAACTCAGCAGACTCAGGACAAACTCTTGGAGGAACAGAAGAAGGAGCAGGAACAGAAGCAAGAGAGTGCTGAGGCTGACGAGAAACCCGCAGAAGAGGCCGCCTCCCCAGACGAGTCGACCTCACCACAAGTTGCGACGGCCCCCGATACGAAGAAGGCGAAAGCCAATCGTGAGCGGCGTGCGAAGGAGCGCGACGCCACTCTGAAAGAATTGAAAGAGACGCTACAGCGCCAGGCCAAGGCTATCGCAACGATTCAAGTTGCCCAGGCTGCTGCCGAGCGCGATTGGAAGAAGGCTCTTGAGCTGTGGGAGCAATCCGACTGGAAAGACAACTTGCTAAAAGCAGAATGGCTGGCCGCCAATGACCAGCCCCAGGAGAGTCTTGAACTGGTGGATAAAGAGATCCAACGTCGAGGGGGTGAGGTCTTGCCACTGGCTGTCAAAACTTGGATTCAGGCGCAGCTAGGTGAAGTCCCCCACGCTCGCCAAACATTGGAAAAAACACGAATCGCGGCCTGCCAAGCTGATCTAGAGACGCCCCTCTTAGCACGACTCGCCTCCTTGGCTGCCGAGCAAGGATACGACTCGCATTGGGCCGTACCGCCCACACCGGCTGCAGACCTGGGCGAGCGCCCAGCCCTCGACAGTCTCGGTTCGTTCCGTTGGCACCCCTACATGGCTCCTCGCTTCACGGTCTTCGGTGCCGAGCAACAAGCCTTGCAATTGAAAGACCTGCGTGGTCAACCGACACTCGTCATCTTCTATCTGGGTTTCGGCTGCTTGCACTGCATTGAACAACTGCACGAGTTTTCCCCTAGAGCGGCAGAGCTCCGCAACCAGGGACTGGAGGTTCTTGCCATCAGTAGCGAGAATACAGAGCTACTGGCTAGAGGCGTCAAGACCTATACCAAGCCCTTGGACATTCCACTCTATTCGGACGCTGAACTCAACACCTTCAAGGCTTACCGTTGCTACGACGACTTCGAATCGCAACCGCTCCACGGTACCTTCCTCATCTCTCCCGATGGCAAGGTCCTTTGGCAAGACATTAGCTACGAACCCTTTATGGACGTCGACTTCATTTTGGCGGAATCGCAACGTCTACTAAAACTGCATGCGATCGGACAGAACTAAGTCAGGATCTCAGGCACCAGTTGCCCGTGGACATCGGTTAAACGAAAGTCACGTCCCTGAAAGCGGTAGGTCAGCCGCTTGTGGTCGAGCCCTAGTAGATGCAACACGGTTGCGTGCAGGTCGTGAACATGAACACGCCCTTCAACCGGCCCGAAGCCGAGTTCATCCGTGGCTCCATGAATGTAGCCAGGTTTGACTCCGCCGCCCGCCATCCACATCGTAAACGCATCGACGTGATGATCGCGACCAATGGTAGCTCGAGTTTCCCCCATTGGAGTTCGTCCGAACTCTCCCCCCCAGATCACAAGGGTTTCCTCCAACAACCCACGTTGTTTGAGATCCTGCACTAGCGCCGCAGACGCTCGGTCGACATCCCGACACACCTCCTCAAGCGCCCCTTCCAGATTCTCACTGCCGCCGTGATGGTCCCAATTGGTATGGTAGAGTTGTACGAAGCGAACACCACGTTCCACCAAGCGTCGCGCGAGCAAACAATTTCTAGCATATGAGGGTTTCCCCTCCTCCACGCCATAGTCGTCTAGCGTCTGCTGAGACTCCTCCTCGATACGTGACAATTCGGGCGCTGACATTTGCATTGCAAAAGCGGTTTCGTAGGCTTGGGTCCGAGTCATGATCTCGGGGTCATTGGTGACTTCCCCCTGCAAGTGGTTTAATTGGGCTAGCGTCCGCGTAAAATCCCCCTGCATCTGACGGTCAATACCTGGAGGGTTGTTCAAGTGCAGAATGGGATTACTCCCACTACGAAACGGCACTCCTTGAAACCCAGTCGGCAGGAATCCGCTCGACCACAACGTGCTTCCTCCCCTGGGACCACGTGGTCCCGATTGCAGAACTACAAATCCCGGCAAATCCTGGCTCTCGCTTCCCAGCCCGTACGTAACCCACGCCCCTAAGCTTGGACGTCCTGGAGTCTGGAAACCGCAGTTCATAAACAGCTTGGCTGGCCCATGATTGAACACATCCGTGGCCATGCCGCGCATCCAACAAACATCATCGACGATCTTCCGGTGGTGGGGCAACAATTCGCTGAGGCTCATCCCACACTGTCCGTACTGCGCGAACTTGCGTTGACTGCCTAACAGCTTGGCGTCGGGCTTAAGAAAAGCAAAACGCCGCCCCTCCATAAAGCTAGCCGGTGGAACTTGGTTGTGGTACTCGTTGAGGAGTGGTTTGGGCTCAAACAATTCCAACTGGCTTGGGCCACCAGCCATGAACATGAAGATCACGTTCTTGATTTTGGCGGGAAAGTGGCCGACACGAGGCATCAATGGACGCTGACTATCGAGCTCAACAGCCCTCGACTTCTCGGCCATCAAATTTGCGAGCGCTATGCCCCCCAGTCCCAAAGTCGACTGGCCAAGAAAATACCTGCGACGAATTTCGCGATCAATTTGACGTGGATCCTTCAACTTCAATACTCCAATGTCTAATTGCGGGTTACGAATTCATCGGTATTGATCAGAACTCGGGCTACGGCAGTCCAGGCAGCCAATTCAGCGTGGGACGCCCCGGCTAAGGCCGCATGCACGAAATCCTGACTAGCCTGCTCAGATTGCTCAAACGATTTTAACTGCCGCTGATAAAAAGCGAGTAAGACTTCTTGTTCCGCAGAGGTGGGGCTTCGCGCCAAACACCGACGAAACATATTGCCCAAACGTTCTTCCACTTCCGATCCAGCCTTATTCAACACGGCTTCCGCTAAGGCTTGAGAAATCTCGATGAACATGGGATCGTTCGCCACGGCCAACGACTGCAGAGGAGTGTTGGAGCGAGCTCTAGCTGTACAGGTAGTGCTAAAGTCTGGGGAATCAAAGGTGGTCAGCAACGGATAGGGGGCGCTTCGATAAAAGGTGGTGTAGAGAGTTCGACGAAAACGCTGTTCCCCCTGGGAGGTCGGCCACCCCTTTTTCTGCTGAGTAAAGTCGAAAATACCATCGGGTTGTGGCGGAAAAACACTTGGCCCCCCGATTTGCGAAGTCAGACGATTGCCGGCCGAAAGGGCCTGATCACGGACAATTTCAGCCTCCACTCTGACACGAGCCTGGTGCGACAAGAGAAAATTCTGTGGATCAACTTGCTTACTCCGCTCCGGAATCGAACTCGATTGTCGGTAGGTGGCCGACATGACAATTTCACGATGCAGCCATTTCATCGACCACTGGTGCCGCATAAACTCGTAGGCTAACCAATCGAGCAATTCGGGATGCGACGGTGGGGTCCCCTGCATTCCGAAATCGTTTTCCGTCTCAACCAATCCGCGACCGAAGTAGCGAGACCAAACGCGATTGACGGTAACTCGCGTGGTCAATGGATTGCTTGGCGAGACAATCCACCGCGCTAAGTCCAGGCGTGAGGGCCCGACCACGTCACCCACACTCTCAGGTGCATCCACCAGAGCATCCCTACATCCCTCGGCAGGAAGACCAGCCAGCTCTTTGCCTGGAGCTGCTTCTGAGGTTCGCGTGGCGGCCTGCGATAACATTTCGGTGGTGCGCAATTCCTGAAGAATTTGTGGAATACCAGCCAGCAACGCCCCCTCTTCTACCGCCGGAGATAAGAAATCTCCACGGTCGAGTCGATAGGTGGGCGGTGGTGAGTCCAGATCTTCCATCACCATCTGTGCAGCCGTGGCTCCTTTGGCAGGGAGCTTGCTCCGCAATTGCGCGACGCGTTGTTGCAATTCGATGCGCCGCTTGTCACGCACCAAGGAGGAAGTCAGAATTTCGGGCTGTGAGTCGCTGGCTTCTACGGAAAACCGACCAATCTGGTAGCCCACATTGCGGTCGTGCTTCATGACCAGCGTGAGACTCTTGCCAGCTACCCGTAGGGGTTCTGCCAAGCTGAAAATCGCTTCGTGCCGCGCGTTCATGCGCTGACCTTCGGCTGTCTGCGCATCATTGACATTGATGGCCCACCCCGATTCGGTGTCCCCATCAATGGCGTCCGCCACGGAATAACCAGTCTGACTATGATCCGCCCACGCTTGCGCGAACCGAACAGGCTGTCCGTCAACCAACAGCTCCAGATCCGACAGCACGAAGTTGCCGTTCCCGGCCCGCCCGGGCCCGTTGGCAGGCAGACGCTCGTCAGGCAGCACGCTCAATCGGATGGCGGTAAGCAGATCGGAGTGGCTCGAAAAACTAAGCTGATAGGTCGCATTCCCAGGCAAACCTTCCGGAGCGAAAAGAGAGCCGTCGTCTAGCAATTGCAACTCGCTACCATCCACGATGCGCTGCGACTTCAACTCCACCGCGTCCCAGTCCCATTCTTCAGGAGCCCAGACGGAGGACTTTCCCGATTCGTCTTTGAGCTGAGTCAACTCGCGCTGCAAGGTGGGCAACTCCAACGCCCAAGCCTGCTGCTGTTCGCTCCAGCCAAACATTTCCCCCTGTCCAACTGCCACCGTTTTTCCGGTGCTATTGGCGTCTGCGGCTGAGTTGAAATACGCATAGAAGCGGAAGTAGTCGTCGTGTGTGATGGGATCGAATTTGTGGGTATGGCACTGCGCGCACCCCAGCGTTAGTCCCAACCACACCGCACCTGTGGTATTCACACGATCCAAGACAGCCTCATGGCGGAATTCATCCGCCTTCACTCCCCCCTCTTGATTGATCATCGTATTGCGATGAAAGGCAGTGGCGACCAACTGAGACTTGGTCGCGTTTGGCAATAAGTCACCCGCCAACTGCTCGATCGTGAATTGGTCAAAAGGCATGTCGCTATTGAGCGCATGAATGACCCAATCCCGATAGGGCCACATCACGCGATCGCCATCAATGCTGTAGCCATTGGAATCTGCGTATCGCGCTTGATCCAGCCAGTGCCTTCCCCAACGCTCACCGTAATGTTGATTCTCCAGCACTCGATCTACCAGACGCCCATACGCATCGGGGGCTCCATCCTCTTCAAACGCCAGCACTTCTTCCACCGATGGCAGCAACCCCAATAGGTCTTGATACAAACGGCGGATAAGCGTTGCTCGGTCAGCTTGCTCTGAAAGAGTCAGCCCGACCGCGTTCAATCGCTGTGAGATGAACAAGTCAATGGGCTGAATCCCTGTCGCTTCCAGCCGGTTTCTGGCATCAGCGGTCCATCCATCCGTTCGGGGTGGCTCAACAGGCTGTACGACGCGGAACGCCCAATGTAGCTGGTAGAGCGCATCGGCCTCAATCCAATTCTTCAATAGTTCGATCTGGGCTGCGGAAAGTTCCTTGCCGCTTCCAGAGGGTGGCATGCGCAACTCGAGATCTTCCGTCTCAATCCGCTCAACGAGGCTACTTGCCGCAAGGTCCCCCGGTACGATCGCACCATAATCAATAGCTTCTTCACGCACGTCCAAACGAAGACCGGACTCCCGGGTTGCTTCGTCTTGCCCATGACAAGCGTAGCAATGATTGGACAGAATTGGACGGATATGTGTGTCGAAACTAATGCTTGTCTCAGCATTCTGCGCGTATCCAACCGCTCCGATGCCCAAGAATATTGCAACAAAAATCACTCCACTTAATTGCCTAGCCATATCCTCAATTCTACTCTCTAGTGTTATCGCTCGATAGAAAAATTGAACTGTTTCCACTCAACTGCGGCCGACGGCTCGCCCCTCTTGGCTGGGCATCAATGAATCTGTGGAAACTCTGGCAACTCGCGTTCCGGAGGGACGATTCCAGCTTGAAAATGCGTGGCCACCTCCTCAGCGGTCAGACGATGCGCATAAATCGCGACTTCATCGATGTCACCACAAAATTGCCTCGTCGAAGAATCCTGGGCTCCTGTGTGCAAAGGACGCAATTGCCCAAGGTAGAGCCGGTTGGATTCGGCGATTGGATAAAGGCCCACTCGGGAGACTCCTACTAAACGCCCATTCAAATAGAAGCTAATTTCATGCTCCCCCTTGGTCGCGACCAAGTGATACCAACTTGCCACACTGCAACCACCGCTGGAGAACAGATTGATTCCTCCAGCACGTCCCGAGGGATTGCGGTAGAGAAATCGAAATGCAGAGCGAGGATGCACCAACTCCGATTCGGGTGCATACTCAAACAGCAACGAGTGCTCGAGTGCTTGAGATTCATCACTGGGAATTAGAGACAGGATTGACTGACGCAATTGCTGCTCGGGGCGAGCCCAAAGCTCGATGGTGTAATCTCCCCCAAACCGATTCACCAAATCGTCCTGCGAACGTAAAGTACGCCCCACATCCGACGCTTTGAACCGAGCCACACCATCGACTATTTCGATCAATGGCTCAGCCCCTTCAAAGGTGACCGAACCGTTGAAGCGGTCGCTCATCTCGTTTTTGACCGACAAGGCCCCCGGCTCTTCGAAACGCCAGTACAAAAAAGGCTGGTCTGCCACGATGCAACGCGCGTAGTTCTCATCGATTTTCAGCTCCTGAATCGATTCAAAACTCCACGGAAGTAGCGAGGGATACGTCTTGTCTTGCACGCGCGCATCTAGCAAACCAAATTCGGACTCGCTGGCACGCAACTGTTGCGACTCATTGACCGTCAGGCTGGTGTAGGTATATCCACGACTGCCCAACAGGGAAGCTTCCAGACTACCCGAATAGACTTCGATCACACTGGCCTGTTTATCTACCGAGATTGAAAAGGAAGATTGCTGATCCACGATGGAAAAATGCGGGGAATTGAGCACGAAATGCCCATCAATGCGCGGCACGTTGACCGTAGCTCGCCCGCTAACGACGGTCGCTTCATTTTCATTCAAGACATGCAACTCGGCCGGGCCGGACAATTGCAATTGAGCCCCATTATTGAACTGCAAGTCTAAACTTCCCGACTCGATCACGACTTTACCCGGCCGCAAACGCTGGCCAACCGTCAGTCCCCGGCTACTCTGACCTGACTGCAGGTGCAGACCGCTGACGATAGCCACATCCATAAAACCCTGGAGGTCGCTGGCCTCGTAGACAGCCACCGCGGTTGATGGTCGCGCCTCGGCAAGAAAAACAGTTCCTAGGAGAACTCCCGCTAGAGCAACGGCTAGAGCCAAGACCGACCACCCCACGATTCTCTTTAGCGTTGCCCTTGAGCCACGTCGACCGGCTGACCGCGAAGTTCGCTCCGGGAAACCAGCTGGAATCATCGGCTCTCGCAACAATCCCTCAACTTCCGCGTAGCCGAGAAACTGCTTGCGCACCTCGGGCGACTGCCTTAGAGATTGCTCCAATTCACCAAGCCCTGCCGCGTCCAACTCTCCGTCAAAGTACTGGCGGAATCGTTGCTCTGCCTGCCTATCACCCATGCTGCTTCCTAACAATCACTCGAACACAACTAAACATTTCCGTTGACCTTCAGCTGCTTTTCCACGCAGGCTTGAATCAGCTCTCGCAATCGATCCAATCGGCGATAGAGCGACTTGGGAGTCTTACCGAATTCCGCAGC
This sequence comes from Aureliella helgolandensis, assembly GCF_007752135.1. Lineage (GTDB taxonomy): Bacteria > Planctomycetota > Planctomycetia > Pirellulales > Pirellulaceae > Aureliella > Aureliella helgolandensis. The sequence goes on from NZ_CP036298.1 coordinate 7,806,155, forward strand.
CATTTCCTTGATGGATTTCGATTCAAAATACCTACCTTGAATCAGTTCCAAATCACGTGGCTGCAACTTTTTCAAACAGAGTTGCAGGCCCTCCTTCATCTCGCCCAAGTAGCTCGCGTGCTCGACGCGTTCTTCGCTGAGCTGCTGAACGACATCCTCTGCAAAGACGAGTTTGCTACGGGCGAATTCCTTGCGGAAGTTCAAAATTTCGTAGTAGGCTCGGTGCAATGCCCAAGCCAAAAAATCTCGCTGCGTATCAAACTCAGCTAACTTCTCCCACAGCACGACCGCCGTCCGCTGCAAGACCTCCTCTGCATCGGCCCGCCGGGGCAGAAAGGTCATGATATAGCGCAGCATCTCACGGTCATGCTTCGCTAAAAGCATGACCAAATCACGTGTACTCAGTTCATTGGATTCACTGCTCAGCATTCCTCAACACTCGATTATTTGGACGCGTCCAACCAATGTACTCCGCCACCCTCGACAATTCCCCTGCCATTAGCTCTACGAAGCCATTAATTCACAGACACAACGCCGGCGGCAGCGGAGTGAACGCCAGAAGTTGCATTGAATTTGTTGGATTTTCCAAAAAACCACCCTAATCAGAGGGGAATTGCATGACCGCCAGGAGCACCCGCCAGTAATGCCAGACTTTCCCTACCGTTCCATGGAGATGCTGGCGTCTTTTCTTGCGCAAGTACTACTTATTGCTTGGACGTTTTATTGCTTGGACGTTGAGCGGTCGCGTCAGTCTTCGGACTCACTTTAACGGCTGCCGCTTGCACAGGCAGACCGAACGCTAGGATTCGCCTTCCCTTAATTCCCGATAACCCTTCATTCCTGTCGAAAGTTTAAAATGAAAAAGCGAATTCAATCTGGATTCACCTTGGTGGAATTGCTTGTGGTGATTGCAATTATTGGCATCCTAGTTGGCCTACTACTGCCAGCCGTTCAAGCAGCCCGCGAAGCTGCCCGACGGATGCAATGCAGCAACAATGTTAAGCAGTTGTCGTTGGCACTTCTGAACTATGAATCTGGATTCCAGAGATTCCCCCCCGGTGCTGTCCATGCCAAGAGCCCACGCGCGGCTGGTGGGTCGGGCAATAGCTTTGGCCCAAGCTTTTATGGCATGCTGCTCCCCTTCATGGAGCAAACGGCACTTGCCAACAGCCTCACTTGGGTTGGACGTTCGCCCGGCTACGTTAGCGAAGGAGGCGCAGGCCCCGACAATGCCGGAGCTGCCAACAAGGTTTTCGTTCTAGCTGCTGGACCACTCCCCATGATGCGTTGCCCCAGCTCTGCCGGCCCTCTCGACAACGGACGTGACTCGTTTGCCCACTACGCTGGTGTCGCTGGCTGTGTCGACCCTGTCACGTTCTCCGAAACGCGGCTCTTCAACGATGGAACACTTGGCCTAATCTCCGGCGGCGGCATGCTAACCGCCAACCAAGCCATGAAGATGGGGAATTGCAGCGATGGAACCAGTAACACCATGCTGCTCGGTGAAATGTCCGGTAGACTCGAACGTCTCATACCTGGCACGTACTCATTTGTCGCCGCCTCCGGCACCGAACACGGTTGGCTGATGGGAACTCGTGTCAATGGAGTCCCTCCTAGCCTTGACCCTGCCGGTTCGGGCGATGAGCGGGTTTTCAACACCGTTTCCCTCCGCTACAGCCCCAACCAAGAACCCTTTGCAAACCAGCTCTTCCCCGGCATGGGAAGTAACGTGGGCGCCAACAACCCACTCAACTCCTCTCACACCGGCGGCGTAACCATCGGCTTAACAGATGGATCCATTCACTTCCTCAGTGAAAACATCGAACTCGAAACCCTCAAGAAACTCGCCACGCGAGATGATGGCCAGCCAGTCAACGCAGACTTCTAGGCTCCGGTCAGAAATCCCTTAATCCTCACTCAATGCATTCCACGCGGGGGCACCTCCCTGACGTGGAATGCGTTTTCAATGCGACATCCCACTTAGACACCCACTTAGACACCCAGAAAACCTCATGTCCAGACTTGCAACTTCCCTGCTACTGTTCGCCGCCCTCATTCCCATGATTCCTGGCTGTGGTGGCAACGACTTTGGGCCCATCGGCTCCATCGCAGGCAAACTAACCCTTGACGGCAACACCCTACCGGCCGGTACCAAGGTAATCTTCACTCAACCTACCAAGGGTTACACCGGTTTTAGCCTGACCAACGAAGCGGGTGAGTACCGGATCGAATGGCGGCGCTCCGGCAAAACATTCGACGGCATGCCTGTGGGGAATTACCAAGTCATGCTTGTTCCCGAGGGAGCCATCGATATTGATGAAGTCTCCGCCGAGGATATGCTTGCTGGTGGCCCCAAGCCGAACAAACCCCAAGTCGCAATCCCTCCTCGATTCCTAAGAGCCACGACCAGTGGCCTGAGTTTTGACGTCGCTGAGGGAGAGAACACCATCAACATCGATGCAACGTCGAAGCCCTAACGCGTTGGTCAGGGAGCGTCTTACATTCGTTAGAGAATAAGCGGCCTACGCCTGCGGTCGAACCGTCGAGTACAGGTCTAGCTCCCGCCGCCCTCCAATGGCTCCAAAAACTCGCCGTATCTGCTGCACCCCGTCCGCGATGGATGCTCCCTGCTGGGCATCTGAGCTGCGGGCTCCCAATGTGTAGTAGTGCGGCTCTTGGGTTAAACAACCGTCCAATTCAGGGAAGGGGTCCGAAGCGGTTTGCTGCATAGGCTGCAAGGCAGCAGGCAGGGAGGCTAAATGGCTGCTCCCAGTCACCGGTGCCGCGCAGTTGATGAACACATCCCCCTGCACTTCCAAGGTTTCCTCTTCGGTTGTTTGCAACTTCACCAGCCATTTGCCGCTCTCGTTGACCGTCAACGCTTCGATTCCCCAAGCCCCCAGCGCGACCGCAGCCGTGTTGCCATTGGTCCCGTCTCCTATCGCCTGAGCGGTTTGGAGTAGTTCTTCAAACCCGCTGACCGGCGGCGCGTCGAACACGATGCCACGGCGCCCGATAGCCTTGGGTACAACCCAAGTCACTCGCGTACCAGGCTCTTCAGCCGCCAGCTGCTGCAGCTCACATGCGTTGGCGCACGCCTCTAGATTCTGCCCAAACAGGATTGCGTGTCGCCCCGCAAACTGCTTTCGCTCTCCCCCTAAAACATCGCATTTCCCGAACTTCATCGCCGAGCGATATTCCGCTTCGCGCACTGCTAATCCACCGCCACTCGCCAAGCCCCGTCGTGCGGCGCCATGCCCGCTGCAGTCCAAGACCAAATCGACCAATTGCGTGAACTCCCCGCGCACTTGCGAGTCCGCCAGGATTCTAAACTCTTGTTCAGCCCGCCGCGTGAGCGAACCGGGATGAGTCGGAGTGCAGCTGGTACGACTAAGCGAAATAGCGGGAGCGTTGAACTGTACCGACTCGAATAGCAAATCCGTTTTGGCGACGGGCAGGAGATACTCCTCCACATACTGTCGATAGGATGCCGGCGCCGCAAAATCGGTCAACGAGCATGGATTCCCCTGGGCCTCCAAAGCCGCCAACCCTAAGGAGGTGACCACTTCACCCAGCGGTGCGTTCATCAATCGATCGCCCCAACCCATCAGGCTTTTTCCAACGCGGGACCGGTCGTAAAGCACCACGAAATAGCCTAAAAACCTTGCGTACAGTGCAGCTTCAATCCCGATGGGACCGCCTCCCAAAACTCCGATCGTCGCTGGCGTATCGATTTCGGGATCCCATTCAATGTGCGTCATGAACTTGCCTTGAGCTGTGTGCTAGCTTGAAAATACGGTCCGCTTCCCATATCCATTCCGTTGGGACACTCATTCGCATGCCTCCTTGCAAAGAGCTAGCTCCCAATTGTCTCGCCCAGCCCAGTCAGCACAACGCCCCAGTTGGCAGATGCGACCATAGAAACTTTGGTTGACGGCCTAGGACATTGCGTGGCAACTGCCGAGAGCTCGCACTTTCCATCGCGTGCAGCACAATGGAGGGCCCTTAAAAGAAGAATCAGATTGCTCCTGAGCAGAGGAGCCGCTGCAGACTCACGCCCTGCTCCCCCCACGTTCCGATTCCTGCTGGAGCTGGACCGTGGGGCAAGAATGGCTCAACTTCTATGCAATGCACTCCGCATTCCACCAACACACCGCATTCCACCGCCACACCTGGCCAAGCGACCAAGCCCGCTGCAGAGTGAGCAATCGGGTCGACCAAATGCAGAGTAACTGAGGCATCGTGGCAGCTCAGCCTCTAGTCAGTTCACTTAGTCAGATCACTCGAGGCCAAATAATTGGAATTTCAGATAACGCAATTCAGGCATGACGAAGGGAGTGGGGTGATCGATGGGCAGGCCGCGCTCGGCAAGTAGCACGGCTTTGCGACGCGCCTTACCAAACGCCTCTGCATTGATGGCAGCGAACGTGAGCGGATCAATGTGACTGGAGCAGGAAGCAAGTGCCAACAGACCGCTAGATTTGGTAACCCGCGCGGCTAATTGCGCTAGCCGGCCATAGGCAGGAATCGCGCGCTGCCTCGCTTTCTCGCTAGGAGCAAACGAGGGCGGATCGCAGATCACCATGTCCCATCGCTGCTTGCTGTTGACGGCTGCCTCTAGAAAATCAAAGCAATCGGCAACTTCGCCGTAATGCAAATTGGGATCCAATTGATTGGTCTGCCAAATATCCTCCGAGGCCTCAATGGCGGGACGTGCAATGTCGACCGAGACGACATGCTTGGCCCCACCTCGACCGGCAGCGACCGAGAAACCGCCATTGAAACTGAACAGATTCAGGACGGTTCGTTGATTGGACAACGTGCGAATGAGCGCTCGATTATCGCGCTGATCCAGAAAGAAGCCCGTCTTCTGTCCGCTTAGCACATCGGCGGTAAAGGTCATGCCGTTCTCTTGGAAATAGACAGGCGTATTGACCGTCTGTCCACGTCCGGTGTGGTGTTGCCCCAACTCACCGCGCAGCACCTGCCCGACACTCCCTCGCTCGCGGGTGCGCAGCACGACCGTCTCGATGCCAGCATGCTCGACCAACCAATCAGCAATCCCTTCGGGTCGGTAGAAGGCCTCGGGCGCACCGCCATCGAACTTCATGACCGCCACTCGGTCATAAACGTCGATAATTGCGCCAGGAATTCCATCCCCTTCGCCCGCCACCAATCGGAAGCCATTGGTGTCCGATCCGAGGGCAGTCCGCCGCAGTTTCAAGGCGGCAAACAACTGCTTGGAGAGCCATGCATCGTCCAAGCGATAGGGAGGAGATGTCGTGCAAACCCGGAAGGGAATGGGATGATCTGGATCATAGATTCCGGCTGCAATCGTCGCATCTCCCTTGCGATCTTCTAGCAACGCCACGCTACCGGAAGGGACGTTGACCAACTCTACGGCATCGGAATACAGCCAAGCATGTCCACGTTTGACATTGCGAACCAAGTCCTTCTGAAGCCGCACCGCAATGGGCGATGGACTTTGGACCAGGATATTCTGTTTGACTGACATGCTGCATTTTCTAAATGGGGGGAATCTTGACGCAATCTAGGTAGATTGTATCGCCCACATCATTTCAGCGAGCAGACATCACCAGGGCAACCACAAAAACAATGAGAATCACAGCCAAAATGACCGCGACAGCCACACCGATGCGAGTCGCCGAATAGGGTTTCTCGCCCACGACCTTTCCCGTTTGCCCGTTAACCAGAAAGCGATAGACCTTATCTCGATAGCGATAGCTCAGCACGTGCACCGGCAACAACATCAGATCAGAGCCCGTTACATCGAACTCTGTATTCACACTCAGATTGCTCTGAGTATCTCCTGGCAGGAAGCGTTGAATTTCTGCGACCTGCCGCTGCCGGAATTCCTCTTTGGTCTTTTCCATGGCTTCGGGCATTTCGACCGAGTATTCCTCGGCCATCCAGCCCGCCAGAAAATACGGGCGATAACGGGTCAAGGAAGCGAGCTGGAAAGGATGGATGGCCCGCGCCTCTGCCTCGCTGATCCCCTTGGTGGCTGGGACCAGAAAACCATGATAGTAACGGTTGTGATGCCCACTCAGAGGAAACCACTCGGTCTCGGTAACGGTCCGCGTGCGGCGAACGGTGTTGCCCTTGGAGTCACGCGTGGTGTAGTGCTCCGTACGGTACCAATACTCACCAATCCGAGCCGACCAACTGCTGGCTGCATGAACCGAGAAATGCCAAAACGGGAGGTACACCCCTCTCTGCTTCTCCGATATTGCTTTCACCGCCAGATCTCCAGGTCGAAACCAAGAATTCCGCCGCAACCATTCTAGAAACTTCTCCTCCGCATCCTGAGAAGTCACCGCAAAGCCAATGACGAATTCGGGACGTTGACGCCCGGAGCGACTGACCGATATTTCAGTGACGTAGGTCGAGTCGCAAAAGGGGCATACGTAACTTCGCTGATCGAGGCTAGTCGCGACTTCACTGCCACAATTCTGACATTTGAACATGTGATTCGGCACGGCCGAAACACTCGAACCGCTGTTTCCAGCGACGACCGCCGATGGATCCGCAATCTCCAGTGGAGCGCCACAGGCAGCACAGAATTTTGAATCGCCCGCCCTGGGGGAGCCACAAGCTGTGCAAGGTGCCGATACGGATTGCGATTCCAGCGAGGAGACCAATTGCGCGTCGATCACCCCTGAGGATTGTTCGCTGCCTGCCGCAGCCAAGCCACCACGCGAACCGTCGAGAACCTCGGCTGATAGAATCGGTTGCTTGGAAGCAGACGAGTTCGGGTGCGCCTTGCGAGCCATAAATGCCGTCCACTAATGAGTTCGACTGAATAAACGGAATGCAGCTGCTGCATCGTCCAGACTAGAAATTGGGGGTTTCCTACGGGTCCCAACAATGCTTCCCTGGGCTTTATTGCAGAGCTTAGAGGGAATCGTCGCCTCGCTCGCGCCCCTAATATCCGAGAGGGATGGCCCACTAGGCTGCGTCGCAAGCATGCTGGCCATTGTCCATTCTAGTCTCTACTTTTACCATGGCGGAGCAACAGGTTTTCGCCCGCGAGAGGGCTCTAACATGGGCACCATCCATTCTGAGCGACCGAGCTGCAAACATCGAGAAGTCCCTGATGAGCCGATCCAGCCACCATTAATTGAGCGACCAACACATGCCAACCTCCCCCCCCGCCTCCGTCAACGGCAGTTATCGCGTACTGCTTCAAAAAGAGCAATTGGTATTTAGTGCGGCACACTTTATCACCTTCGCAGGAGACATTTGCGAGCGTTTGCATGGGCACAACTACGGTGTCCGCGCTGAGGTGACAGGCCCCCTGGACTCCAATCAGTATGTCATCGACTTCATCGCTTTTCGAGATGCCCTGGCGGCGATCGTAAAGCAATTGGACCACCACATGCTCCTGCCTACCCAACACCCACGCATCTTGGTCGAACAGAATGGTGAGGAGATCACTACGCGCTTCGACGAGAAGCGTTGGATTTTCCCGGCAGAAGATTGCATCTTGCTTCCTATCGTCAACACGACGGCAGAGCAAATCGCCTGGTGGATGGCGAACCAGTTACGCACGGCGCTGAAACCTCAAATTGGTGACTGGCTGGAAACCTTAGAGGTTGCCATCGATGAAAACCATGGGCAGTGGGGGATCTGCAAGATCGACTGGTAGGCACCAGTCTCACCAGGACTGGGCGGAGCCGGGGCACTGGACGAGGACTGCCATTCCGCAACATCGCTACAAACCACACAGGCCACGAAAACTTGCAAAGAGTGCTTCGATACGGCTAGTAATTCTCGCCAATCGATTCCGATAATCACATCAACTGTCTATTTAGGTCGGGTTGTCAGTTTGCTGACATTTACAATCCGTGAATGGCGACCTTTTCCAACTTGACGGAGCGATGCGCGGCCATGTCAACTCAAGTCACTTACAGCATCTCCCCGGGAGTACGGCGAGCCGCGATTCTGATCATGAGCTTGGCAGAGGAAGATGCTGCCAAGATCCTGGGATTGATGCCCAGACGCTATGTCGAAACCGTGGCGCTGGCGATTGCCCAGCTGGAAACCATTTCTAGCCGTGAGCAGGAAGATGCGATCTCTGAGTTCTTGCGCAGTCGGCCGAGTGCGATTGGCCCCAATTCAGGCGGTCTCGACAAAGCCAAGAATCTCGTCAAGAAAGCGCTGGGAAACGAGGCCAGCGACACCCTCTCTGTTTTGCAACAAACACTCGAGGCCTTGCCGTTTGGATTCCTCCACAAGGCAGATCCTCAGAACATCCTCTCGTTCTTGATCGATGAGCACCCACAGACCATTGCCATGGTCTTGAGCAACATTCCGCCAGCAGTGGCTGCAGGCGTGCTGAGCGGTCTACCAGCCCTGAAGCAGTTGGAAGTCATCCAACGCATCGCAGAGATGGGACAAACCAGTCCAGACGCCATTGAAGAGGTTGAAAAAGCGTTGTCGACTCGCATGTCTCTCTTCATGACGCAGTCCTATCGCAAGGGAGGGGGCGTGCCTGCGGTGGCTGAAATGCTCAACGTATCCGAGCGTTCGACCGAGCGAACCATCCTGGATGGACTCACCAAGGAGCGTCCTGAGCTGGTCGACGAAATTCGCCGCTTGATGTTTGTCTTTGAAGACCTCTTGAAGATCAACGACAAGGACATTCAAAATGTCTTGAAGAACGTAGAAACAAGCCAGTGGGCACTAGCCTTGAAGGGGGCGAGTCAACCGCTCCAAGAAAAAGTGCTGGGCAATATGTCCTCGCGTGCCGCCGACATGCTCCGCGAAGAGATGGAGTTTCTTGGTAAAGTGCGTCTCAGCGAAGTCGAGGGAATGCAACAGAAAATCGTGGATGTCGTCCGCACCCTGGAAGACTCCGGGCAACTTTCCCGTCCAAGCGGAGATCAAGAGGAAGAGTTTGTGACCTAGGATGGCGCGTACAAGCCCACTCCCAGTGTTTGGGAAAACCGATATCGTAGGGATGTAGGCCGCTGGCCCGAGAGAGGCCAGCCGCAGATGCAGCCAGGACGCCCCCCTCTCCTCCGCACGTAGGCAGCGTCAGCCCCGCATACTTCCTAGCCGCCGGCATCCCGAAAGCCCCGTAGAAAGAAATCATCCGACATGACCGTTTCCCCCATGATGCGCCAGTACGAAGAGGCGAAGCAGGTCTGCGGAGACGCGCTGCTCCTCTTTCGCATGGGAGACTTCTATGAGCTTTTTCATGAAGACGCTAAGACTTGTGCCCGCGTTCTAGGACTCACACTCACCAGCCGGGATAAGGGAGAGAACCCCATCCCCATGGCCGGATTCCCCTACCATCAATTGGAGGGCTATCTCGCCAAACTCATTCGCAGCGGTCATCGCGTGGCGGTCTGCGATCAAGTCGAAGACCCCAAGGAAGCCAAGGGAATCGTGCGCCGCGAGGTCACGCGCATCGTCACCGCCGGCACACTGACCGACGAAGCCCTGCTGGACCCACTGCACACCAATCTACTGGTGGCCGTGTTCAGCCTGAAACCGGGACGCAATGCGACGAGCAGCGAGGAAACACAGGTCGGCATGGCCTGGGCCGAGCTCTCTACCGGACGCTTCGAAGCGGGTTTGTTTCCAGCCAGCAAGATGCTCGATGAGCTCGCTCGCCTAGAACCCTCAGAAGTCTTGATTCGCGAAGACGACACCGTCTTGTCCACCGATGCCGACTACCCCTGGACCGTTACCTTACGCCCCACTTGGCAATTTGGTAGCGAAGAGGCTTCGCGGCAATTGTGCCAACACTTCGGCACGCAAAATTTGGAAGGCATGGGCTGGGACGAACAGAGCGATGGACTCGCCGTCGGTGCCGCAGGAGCAGTCTTGGCCTACCTCCTGGAGACTCAAAAGACCTCTCTGGGCCACGTGCAGCAATTGCATCCCTACCGTCAGGGGCAAACTCTAGAGATCGATGCTGCCACTCGACGCAGCCTTGAGCTAACGCATACGATGCGCGATCGTGAAAGAAGTGGCTCGCTCTTGGCGGTTCTCGATCAAACTTGTACATCGATGGGAGCCCGCCGTCTGGCAAGTTGGCTGGCTGCCCCACTCCTCAATTTAAATACCATCCAAGAGCGGCACGGCGCCGTCGAAGAGCTGCACAGCGATTCGCGATTGAGAAGTGAATTGCGAGCCTTGTTGCTGGATATCTATGACCTTGAACGCCTGTTAGGTCGCGTCGCCACAGGCCGCGCGAGCCCACGAGATTTGCGACAGGTCGGGACCACCCTGGAACAGCTACCGGCGATCAAACAGGTGCTCGCCTCTCGTCGCAGTGAGCGACTACAGCAACTGCAAGAAGAGTTGCTGCTGTGCGAAGCGCTGCGCGACGAACTGCTAGCAGCATTCAATGAAAGTTGCCCATTGCACCTCCGCGACGGTGGCTTCATCCGCGAAGGCTATCATGCCCAGCTCGATGAATTGCGGCGTCTCGCCTCAGGCGGTAAACAGTGGATTGCGGAATACCAAGCGCGACAGACCGAGCTGACTGGCATCACGAGCCTCAAAGTTGGATACACCAAGGTGTTCGGCTACTACCTGGAAGTCACCAACGCGCACAAGGACAAAGTTCCAGACCATTTTGTGCGCAAACAAACGCTCAAGAATGCAGAGCGTTACATTACCGATGAACTGAAGAAATACGAGATCAAAGTCATCTCCGCCGACGAACAAGCGCTGGGTCTCGAGCTAGAGTTGTTTCAAGAACTGCGAAACCGAGTCTCTACGCACCTGAGCGAATTACAACAAGTTGCCACCGTGCTGTCGGAATTGGATGTACTCGCTGGCTTAGCCGAATTGGCGCAGCGCCAGGATTACATTCGACCAGAGATGCTCGATTCGGACGAACTGGAAATCATCGAAGGGCGACATCCGGTATTGGATGTCACAACCCCCAAGGGGACTTTCGTTCCCAATGACTGCCAAGTAGGAGCATCCCACGGCTCCATCGTCCTGATCACCGGTCCCAACATGGCGGGTAAAAGCACATACATTCGCCAGGTGGCATTGCTCACACTCATGGCCCAACTTGGAAGCTTTGTACCTGCCAAGCGAGCAAGAATTGGGGTTGCCGATCGAATCTTTGCCCGCGTCGGTGCCAGCGACGAACTTTCGCGAGGCCAAAGTACCTTCATGGTAGAGATGGTGGAAACCGCACGCATTCTCAATACCGCTTCCAACCGCAGCTTGGTCATTCTCGACGAGATCGGACGCGGCACCAGTACCTATGACGGCCTGAGTCTAGCGTGGGCAATTGTCGAACACTTGCACGATCATGTTTGCGCCCGTACGTTTTTTGCGACCCACTACCATGAGCTAACCCAACTTGATAAATCCCTGCCTGGAGTTCGGAACTTCAATGTGGCGGTTAAAGAGTGGGACGAAAACATCGTCTTCCTCCATCGCATCGTCCCCGGCGGAGCGGACAAGAGCTATGGGATCCATGTCGCACGACTGGCTGGTATTCCACGCGAAGTCAACGAACGTGCCAAAGACATTTTGACGCAATTGGAGTCAGACCATTTGGACAAGCGCGGGGACTCCAAAATCTCGCCTCCCAAACGCAAGCCAGGCGCCCCCATCCAACTCACTCTGTTTGAGGTTGGCGATCATCCACTGCTGGAGAAGCTGCGCGGACTAGATTTGCAATCAACAACACCGTTCGAAGCCCTGCAGTTACTCGCGGGCTGGCAAAGCGAACTTCAGACCGAAGAACTCTCCGCGCACAAAAAAACACCGCGAAGCTAAGGAGGCGCTTCATGCGGTGCTTTTTGGACATGGCGGGCGTGGCTCTAACCCTTCATGCCGCGGTCTTGGTTCGGAGGATTCCTAGCTCAAGCGTCAGTGCGTCTGCAAGAAGCTTCCTACAGATCAGCGAAGAGGGTTGTGGTAGTAGTCGAAGTGCTCGGACTCGGTCTCGCCAGTGGAATTCAACGGCGTAGCTCTCAAGTTGGCTTGGGGACCAATGCGAGCCGGGTGGGTAGCAACGGCCTTCGGTTCGACTTCCTTCGCTGCCGAGGCAACCACCACTGCTCGCAGAGGAGCCACCGCCCCCGCGCCTCGCGAGTACGCCTCGACGCCCAATTCCGGAGCAGGATTACTCGCAAGTGCCGAATGGTTCACCGCAGAATCATCTCGCAGCCGAACCCATTGGCGCGCATTCGCCTGTTCGTCGTAGCGAGCTCCATAGGATGGTACCGCTTGTCCAGCGGGCGATAAAATCGAACGTCCATGCGAGACGGTTCGTGCCGGCATCCTGCGGACGCGAGCCGCCGCGTCGTCGATGAAGGGATTGCCTGGCACTTCATCCACCGCCCGCGGTAAGGGCAGAGGTGCACGACTCGGAGCTGCCGGAGGAGCATTTCGGTAGCTAGGCACGCTTGGGCCCCCAGCTGGACTGCGTTGCCTGCTCTCTCCCGAAGCTCGTGACGATGGCGTGGCGGTTCCCGCGTGAAGCTCACAGCCGCACGAATTGAGCTCACATCCACAAGTATTCAACTCGGCGCCACATGTATTGAGTTCTGCACCGCAGGTATTCAGCTCACAACCGCATGAACTTGCTTTTCCCGGATGGGTGTCGCACTGCTTGCGAGTCAACTGAAGCGAAGGAAGCGAGATCAACCCCTTGACCCCCGTGTGAATCTCATTGGCCATCCCGCTGGCCACATCGAGGATACCGCAATCGTCACAGATCCGACAATTTTGGTGGGGTGCCTGATTGCACTTGTCGCAAGCAGTTAGTGGCACGGCTACTTGGCATAACCCAGCCAGAACAGCGGTCAGACTGGCGATGAATTGAGTACGTTTCATGAAACTCGGGCTCCGATCCCTGTTCGCGATCACCGCTGGTGAGCGGCCGTTATTCTATCAGGAGAATGGTTTCGACACGTTCCGCCTCCGCTCGATCCGAGCGTGGACAGCCGTGAGCATGGCGAAGGACAGAACCATTCTGCCGATCCTAAGTGGCATTCAACCTAGGACAGTTCATCGAACCGATACGCCCGTCATTTGCAGAACTTTCCGAACATGCGCAACATTCACCCCTAAGCCCCCAGCTTAACAGCAGCGAATTTCGCTTGAGGACAGCCCAAGAAACTCGGAAAGATTGCCCGAAACGGGTCGCGAATTAGCCGACGGCAGAGGGTCTCGCAGCATCACATCAAGTCCTTCAGCGATGCTGGCGAAGGGCATGACGGGACGCTTTGAGAGAGGGTAGTTGCTCCCTGACTGGCGGCGGCCCGCCCGGCAGCGGTTCCTGAAACCAGACGCAACGCAGCGCGACTTGCTGGCAAGTCGATTCGGCAGAAAAGCCGCAACTCGGGCATCCTGTCGCACCCTGAGGGGCGAAAGTGGGCTGAATGAGGCCGAAGACAATCGCCGAATCATCGGCTACAATGCAGGGCTTGGTCCCGCTCAGTCCGGCGTTGCACACCCCGTTGATTGGTGCGGCCCCAAGCAGGAATTTTTCCACGATTTATTTGTTCATCGACTCACCGCGTTTCCGCATGACACTTAGGGATTTCCGAGTACCGGCCCCCTAAGCCGACTTCCAGGAAACGCTCCCACAGGCACCACGCTGAGACAACATCAACATGTCTAATCCTTCGCCGCTCCACGACCCATTTAAAGTTCGAGACACCTTTAGCGGCCCTACTGGCGAGATTGGGTTTTATAGCCTCAAAAAGCTCGAAGCGGCAGGCTTTGGTGAGATCTCAAAACTCCCGTTTTCGATACGCATCCTCCTGGAAGCCGTACTGCGAAACTGCGACGGCTACATCGTCAACCAAGAGGATGTCGTCAATCTCGCCCAATGGGATGCAGCCAAGCCGGCCCCGGTGGAAATTCCATTCATGCCAGCCCGCGTCGTACTCCAAGACTTCACAGGCGTTCCTTGCGTCGTCGATCTGGCGGCGATGCGCGACGGCATGAAGGCCCTGGGGGGGGATCCCAAGAAAATCAATCCCCTGATTCCCGTCGACTTGGTGATCGATCACTCCGTGCAGGTGGACCTGTTCGGGACGCTCGATTCTCTGACGCGCAATGTCGAGATCGAATTCGAACGCAATAAGGAACGCTACGAGTTCCTGCGTTGGGGGCAGCAGGCATTCAACAACTTCCGGGTTGTTCCTCCCAACACCGGTATCGTCCACCAAGTCAATTTGGAGTATCTCGCTCAAGGGGTTTTTGTGCGTGAAGACGCCGTCGGCCCCGTGGCACTCCCCGACACTCTAGTCGGTACCGACAGCCACACGACCATGATCAACGGATTGGGTGTTCTTGGTTGGGGAGTCGGGGGGATTGAGGCGGAAGCTGGCATGCTTGGACAACCCCTGTACATGCTCATGCCCGAAGTTGTGGGGTTCGAAGTCACCGGAAAACTGCCGGCCGGAGCCACCGCTACCGACCTAGTGCTCAAGGTCACCGAAATCTTGCGCAGCGCAGGAGTTGTCGGAAAATTCGTTGAGTTCTTTGGATCTGGCGTCACCAATATGTCGCTGGCCGACCGGGCTACCATCGCCAACATGGCTCCCGAATACGGTGCCACAATGGGCTACTTCCCAGTCGACGCTGAGACGCTCCATTTTATGGAACGCACCGGACGTTCGGCGGAGCAGGTCAAGCTGCTGGAAACCTACATGCGTGCACAAGGCTTGTTTCGCGAGGACAATTCCCCCGCGCTGAACTACACGCGCACACTCGGCTTGGACATGAGTGAAGTCGAACCAGCCTTGGCAGGTCCCAAGCGACCACAGGATCGCGTGCCGCTTCGCAGCATGAAGGCGTCGTTTGAGGCCGCGCTTTCCGCGCCAGTGTCCGCACGCGGTTTCGGACTGGCAGACGAGGCACTCAGCACGAAATCCATCGTCCAAAACAATGGCCATTCGACGGAAATCGGCCACGGATCTGTGGTTATCGCCGCGATTACGAGCTGTACCAATACCTCCAATCCATCGGTGATGATCGGTGCTGGATTGCTCGCACGCCGCGCTGTGGAAAAGGGACTAACCGTACCGGACTATGTCAAAACGTCATTGGCACCTGGCTCGCGTGTGGTCACCGACTACCTTGATAAAGCCAATTTGTCCGACGCATTGTCCAAACTCGGTTTCTACACCGTCGGCTACGGCTGCACCACCTGTATCGGCAACAGTGGGCCACTCCCGGAATCGGTGGCCACTGCTATCACCGAGGGCGATTTGGTAGCCGCTGCAGTGTTGAGCGGAAATCGCAATTTCGAAGGTCGCGTCAATCCACTCACGCGAGCCAATTACTTGGCAAGTCCGCCATTGGTTGTGGCCTACGCCATCGCGGGGTCGGTGGATATCGACCTTGTCACCGAACCCCTAGGGACCACGCCAGCCGGCGAGCCAGTCTACCTCAAAGACATTTGGCCTTCCGCCGAGGAGATCCAAGCCACCATCGAAGCTTGTGTCTTGCCAGAGATGTTTAAGCACCAGTACTCCAGCGCTTTCACCTCGAACGAAAAATGGAATGCCATTGAAATCACCGAAGGAGACCTCTACGACTGGAGTGACGCTAGCACCTACATCCAGCGTCCCCCTTTCCTCGAAGGCATTACCGCCGAAATCACTCCCCCCAAACCAATCCAGGGAGCTCGCTGCCTAGCGCTACTGGGCGATTCGGTAACGACGGACCATATTTCACCAGCCGGGGCCATCACCAAACTAAGTCCAGCCGGAGAGTACCTCATTGAGCACTCGGTTGAACAACGTGACTTCAATAGCTACGGGTCACGCCGTGGCAATGATCGCGTCATGGTGCGTGGTACTTTTGCGAATATTCGCATCCGCAATCAGATGGTCCCCAATACCGAGGGAGGCTACACCAAGCATGTCCCCAGTGGAGAAGAGCTGGCGATCTACGATGCCGCCATGCGTTATCGGGCAGAGTCCACTCCACTCGTGGTTCTCGCTGGCGCCGAATACGGGACTGGCAGCAGTCGTGACTGGGCCGCCAAGGGCACGCTACTGCTCGGAGTTCGCGCGGTGATCGCGGCGAGCTACGAACGGATCCACCGTAGCAATCTGGTAGGTATGGGAATCCTGCCACTCCAATTCAGTGAGGGCGAAACCTGGCAATCACTCGGCCTTACCGGAGATGAGCAATTTGACATTGGCAGTGACGATCGACCGCTAGAACCACGCGGTACACTGCAAGTCCAAGCAACCTCCGCTGATGGCACCAGTCGTCTCTTTGAAGTCGCAGTCCGAATCGACACCCCCGTTGAGCTCGACTACTACTACAACGGCGGCATCCTTCCCACAGTACTTCGGAAGCTAGCTGCCAGCTGATCATCTCCTACAGTGGACTATCAACAGTTGTACGCTTGAAAAAAGGGGGGCTCCTCTGATGCCCCCCTAGAACCGGAGTGAATTGCGAATGTCGACGCCACGTGGAAACCTTCCCCTTGTGCTCGGTATAGTGGGGATCCTTCTGGTCGCGGTTGCAATCGGTTTCGTCCTGAGCAGCCGCGCACCCACCCCTATACCGGTTCCCCCTCCTCAAACGGCTCAAGATCCCAACGCTCCTCCCCCGCAAACACGCTTCACTCCAGCGCAATTCCGTGTTGCCGTTGAGGCGGTTGCAGCTACGGAGGAAGCCGACTTCGAACGTGCTCGCAAGCACTGGGCCGATCTGCTGGAAATCTTTCCAGACGACCCCGACCTCCGCATTAACCAGGCGGTCGCAGTCCTGAAGTGGATTGGCACGATCGATCAGGCGCTGAACAGCAACGATGGCAAGACCTCTCCCGCCGACCGCGAGCGGCTGCTGCAGGAGATTGATTCGGCCTACGCCCAAGCTTCGCTGGTGACCGACGAGCTTGCCCAATTGGAACAGGTCGATTCACGCGTACCACTCATCCGAAGCGCTATCCTCACCTCCAAAGCGAGCCGAGTCCCCTATCCAGAGGACATGGCCCTGCACAAGCAGGCGGCTGAAATTCTGGCCACCGCTCTCAAGCAAGATCCTAGCCAACCTCTACTAGCCACCAGCTTTGATGAATCGCTCAATGTTCTAGCTGGCACGGCCCCCGAACTGGAGTCGCAGCGCGCCGATTTTCTGTACGCCGGCTGGCAGGCTATGCCACGTAACTTATTCCTATTGCGCCGCGCGGCTGATGCGTTGCTCGATGCCCAGGACCCTCGGCTCCAGGAGCTGCTCCAGCCCTCGCTGGATATCACGCGTCCCACCTGGAGCATGCTCCAACGCCAAATCGATTCCCTCAAGCCGGAGGAATTAGTTCCACAAGCGGTAGCCGCCATCCAGGCAGGTGCTTGGGACCAAACTCGCAAGCTCAGATTCTGGTTTAACCTGTTGACCGCCACACCGGGTTTTAATGCTGACAACAAGCTCGTCAAACCCGATCCACTCGCTCTGCTCGACACCTCCTTTCTATTGAGATTGGCCCCTGAGCAGGCTCCTTCCACCGAGAACGACTCCTCAGCCACGGCAGCGGGCGGCAGCGACCACTCCCCCACCCTGCCCGCTTACCAACCGCAACAAACAACGACGGCTGCTGCCACTGCGGCAGCTTGGTACGATTTCGATTTCGACCTACGTAGCGACTTAGTGGTTGTCAATGATCAGGAGCTTGAATTCTGGCACGTCACGGTCGAAGGGCTCACGCGAGCTCACCAACTAAGGCTCACCACCGCCGCCAGCGGCATGCTGCCCGTCGATTTGTTCGAAGTCGATGCACCGTCGCGTCCCAAGCTTCCCGCGTCGGTGGCCGAATTAATGATTGAACACTCCTCCGCCATTCCCGCACAGATTGCCGAGGACGCACCCGCCGTGTTTGGTGGTCGTCATGACACCCTCCAAGAGTTGCTACTGTGGGGTCAAGAGGGAGTTTCCGTCATTACGACTGACGGCACCGTTGCCGGGTATCGCGTAATGGAGGAAGAAACGGGACTCGAACCGCTGCAAGAAGTGCTCCACATTGCAACCGCTGATTGGGAATCCGATGGAGATCTCGACCTGCTCGTGGTGACCACAGCAGGGATTCACATGATGCAAAACAACGGCAATCGAACGTTCCAAGACATTTCCAAGTACAGCCAAATGCCTCCTGAGCAGGTGCGTGTAGTACAGACCGTGGCCTGCGATATCGACCGCGACCTAGATCCCGATTTCATGCTTGTGTCCGACGGCCCTCCCGCGGTCCTCGAAAATATTCAACATGGACAATTCCGCTATCGATCCCTCGAATCGGATCGCTGGCCGAGTCTCGCAGGTAGTGCAGCCCTGGCCATTGGTGATTTCGACCACAATGGTAGTTGGGATTTTCTCGCCACTTCGGGAGCAGAGTCTCAGTTGACTCTAACTCGAAATTCTGGCCCAGAACGGATGCATGTGATTCGCAGCGAGCGATTCGCTGGAGAGCCGCCAGCAGCCGCGATGGCCTCTTCGGAGCCATCCGCCGATGTGGCAGTGGGAGATCTCAACAATGACGGTCACCTGGATCTTCTACTGGCCAGCTCAACGGGCCTCCAAGCTCGAATGGGCATTCCTCAAGCACAGTTCGCCCCGGCAGTTACGCTGACAACGGAGCCGACCAACTCCCTCTCGCTGATCGATCGAAATTACGAGGGGAAGCTCGATATTTTGGCCATTGTCAACGGCCAGCCTACGGTGTGGTCCGCCCCTTCTACCGCAGCTTCAACCAACTTTGTCGATGTTCGCCTAACGGGGATCAACGACATCAATGGTGGTGGACGTATCAATCACTATGGGATCGGTTCCACACTGGAGTTGTGGGGAGGCTCGACCCTGTTCATGCAGATGGTTCAAACGCCGGTCACACATTTCGGTTTGGGGGAGAATTCACCGGAAAACCTCCGCGTCATCTTTACAAATGGATTAACGCAGAACGTCGAAGACGTGCTGCCCAATACCTTGGTGGAAGAGAAGCAACTGCTGCGTGGATCGTGCCCCTATGTCTACGGTTGGGATGGTGAACGGTTTCAGTTAATTACTGACCTTCTCTGGAATGCTCCTCTCGGATTGCAAATTGCGCGCGGACAAACGCTCCCCGACCGCAGATGGGAGTACCTCATGCTACCGGGCGAATTGGTGCAGCCCCGACAGGGGAAAATCGAACTGCGTGTGACGGAAGAGCTTTGGGAAGTCGCCTACTTTGATCACATTCTATTGACGGCGGTTGACCACCCCGCCGAACAGCGTCTGTTCACCAACGAGAAGGTTGGGCCAGCCCCCCTTGCCGAACCACAGCTATTTACGGCTGAGAAAACAGTTTACCCCCTGCGGGCATTCGACACTCGCGGGCGAGACAAGACCTCGACCCTACAGAGCTTGGACCGCCAATACCTGCAACCCTTTGATATCCAAATCTGCCAAGGTCTCTGTGAACCTCATTTTGTGGAACTCGATTTCGGGGAACTCCCGACAGACGAGCACCTGCGTCTGTTTTTGAATGGCTGGATGTACCCCACCGACACATCACTCAATATTGGCATCGGACAAAATCCACTCCGCAACTTACCGGAGCCTCCTTCGTTGTGGGTCGTCGATCAGTCGGGACAATGGGTTTGCGCACAGCCCTTCATGGGATTCCCGGGAGGAAAACCGAAGTCGATCGTGGTCGACCTCCAAGGTATTTTCCCGACGGATGACCATCGCCTACGAATCGCTGGTAGCCAACAGATCTACTGGGATGAAGCATTCGTCTCCTGGGACTCCACTCCGGCCAGCCTCCGCCAACAGACACTCCCCCTGGAGTCGGCCGATCTGCACTACCGCGGCTTCAGCCAATTTCTGCCTCGCGAGCCTGACCAGCCTCATTGGTTCGACTACCAAGCGGTATCCCAAGAGCCCAATTGGCCCCAGCTCGATGGCCCATTCACTCGCTATGGCGATGTCAAACGCATACTGGCAAGCGACGACGACGCGATGGTCGTCATGACCTCCGGTGATGAAATCCAGCTAACATTCTCAGCTCCAAGCACACCGCTGCCCGCTGGGTGGCAGCGCGACTACATCCTGCACAGCACCGGCTGGGACAAAGACGCCGACATCAATACCTTGCATGGGCAGGGCTCACTACCACTTCCCTTCAAATCCCAATTGGCCTACCCCGCCACTTTGGAACAAGCCGCCCAGGCACAGCAAGTGTGGGATAAGAATTCTGCCACGCTGACCCGCTCAAATTGACGCCTACGTTTCTAGTAGATAGGATAAAGGGACGGTAGTTAGCTGCCATCCCTACTCTTCGACTAGCGACACTCGTCCATGCCCCGTCCCACACCCGCAATTTCCACGGAGAAACGAGCCGATTTCGGTTTTGCAGCTTCTTCGTGTGCGGTGGCTAGGTTCGCTTGGAATCAAGCATGCTGGTGTTTTGTGGTGGTTCTGTGCCTTCTCGCCAGCAGTCCCAGTTCGATTTACGCGGCTGGGTGCCATAGTCAGCCGCTCCCTCAGACCTATTTCGCAGGTGGAACGGTACACACTCTGGCCGCCTGGGTGCCGTGGACAACCGGTTCCGTACAGCGAGTCTACACAGAGGGCAAACTGGTCTATTTTCCACTGATTTTAGATGGCAGTTCTCCCTGTCGCGGTCCGAACTGCGACGGCGCTCCCCCCTCCCCCAGCTTCTCTTCCCCCGCGTTGGTAGAATCGCAACCAACCTTGGCTGTAGGTTTGCCCTCCGCCCCTGTGGAGCTTCTTCCTCAACCATGCTCACGCTCGCAACTCTCTGCGGACGGAGCGACTTCTTCACCAGTATTGGCTGGTCCCTGGAAGCCCCCTCGCGTTTAGTTAGACCGACTGGGCGTCTCCCAATGTGGAATCCTTCGGGGTACTCCGTTCCCAGCCAGCGTGTCGCGCTACCGCCGGGCGGTACCGATTCCCACCCCTAGCTTCGCAATTGCGGACCTAGCGTGGATCGTATCCTCGAGAAGTCTTGGAATTCACTGGGCATGCGTCCATGGTGATTCATCTGCAACAGCGGCGATGAACACAGTTGGCAAACCTCCCCCCACGCCACGCAAGTGCCCCCAGGCTCTGGAGCGAGCTCTGATCTGTGGGTTTTACGATTGAGCGGAAGACTTACGCCGAATTGAAAAGTAGATGTAGGCTTCCAACAGGCTATTTTTGGCCTGCGAACCTGGAAACCCACCCCATCCGCGCGGCCGCCCAATCTCAAGCCACTTTCAGAACCCAATTAATCAACACAAACAACCAATATTGAGTGTTTTATGAATACCCCAGCCCCTGCATCGAAAGCGTCCTCAACCGGTCATAGGCCACCTCCCAAACGCGTCATTAGCGCGAGGATGCGCATCGTTCTCGTCGTCGTGTTGGGCCTGTTCTCTTTGCTGCTCGCCAACGGCATGTATCTTTCCGCCATCACCGCCCTACAGCACTTTACAGGGTTGGTCTATGAGGATCTCTTCTACCAATTCATGTTCTTAGCCCACTTGGTGCTAGGCTTCCTGTTGATTGCGCCGGTCATTCTGTTTGGCATCGTTCACATGTTGGCCGCCAAGAATCGCCGTAATCGTCGAGCGGTCAAGATCGGCTATACATTGTTCGCGATCTCCATCGTCGTCCTTATCTCGGGCATCCTGCTTACACGGCAATTCGGAATTGATCTCAAACAACCGGCCATACGCAGCATCGTGTATTGGTCGCACATCGTCGCCCCAATTGCTGCGATCTGGTTGTACTGGCTACATCGTCTAGTGGGACCTCGTATTAAATGGTACGTGGGCCGTCGGATTGCAATGGCGACGGTGGTCGTTATTGGATTGATGGTCGTCTTCCAAACTCAAGATCCGCGACAGTGGAATCAGGCTGGCCCCAAGGAAGGCGACAAGTACTTTGAACCTTCTTTGGCGCGTACGGCGACCGGTAACTTTATCCCTGCCCATGCCATGCAGAACGATGAGTATTGCATGAAGTGCCATCAAGACATTTACAACAATTGGTTCCACAGCGCACACCATTTCAGCTCCTTCAACAATCCGGCCTACCTAGCATCGGTTCGTGAAACTCGCAAGAAAATGTTGGAGCGCGATGACGATGTGAAAGGCTCGCGTTGGTGTGCCGGCTGCCATGACCCCGTGCCGTTCTTCTCGGGCGCCTTTGACAAAGTTGACTACGACGACGTCAACGATCCAACCAGCCAAGCGGGTATTACTTGCACAGTCTGCCACGCCATTACGCATGTCGGTTCGATCGCCGATGGCATCCGTACCACTCGTGGTAATGCGGATTATGTGATTGAAGAACCAATCCAGTACCCTTTTGCATACAGTGAGAACTCAATTCTACAGAAGGTGAATGAGTTGCTCATCAAAGCCAAACCAAGCTTTCACAAGAAGACCTTCTTAAAACCATTACATAAGTCTGCCGAGTATTGCGGAACGTGCCACAAGGTTCATCTCCCCAAACAATTGACGGCCTACAAAGAGTTTCTGCGAGGACAGAACCACTATGACAGTTACTTGTTAAGTGGAGTGTCAGGCCATGGAGCGAGTAGCTTCTATTACCCGCCGGAAGCTGAGGAGAACTGTAACGAATGCCACATGCCGGCGATCGCCTCGAATGATTTTGGAGCCAAGTACTCTGAAAAGCTCGGACAGCCCGCCGTTCACGATCACTTTTTTCCTGGCGCCAACACGGCTCTCCCTTGGTGGCGAGGCGAAGATGAATGGGTGGAGTATGCGCGGAAACTGCTGATCGATGTTACACGAGTCGACATCTTTGGCGTGCGTGAGGAGGGAGCCATCGATGGCCAGCTTATCGCCCCCCTGGGCCCTGAATACCCAACGCTGGAGGCCGGCAAGAGCTACCTCCTAGAAACCGTTATTCGAACGACCAAGCTCGGGCACCATTTAACGCAAGGCACCGTCGATTCGAACGAATTGTGGTTGGAAGTCGTCGCGACTAGTGGAGATCGAGTCCTGGGAACCAGCGGTGGCATGGACGAGCTGGGAGAGGTCGATCCCTGGTCGCACTTCGTCAACGTATTTATGCTCGACCGCCACGGAGATCGCATCGCGCGCCGCAACGCAGAAGACATCTTCGTACCGCTTTACAATCACCAAATCCCTCCAGGTGCTGGGCAAACGGTCCACTACGGGTTGGACCTCCCACAGGATATCAGCGAGCCGATCAAGGTTACGTTGAAACTCAAATACCGCAAGTTCGACAAGGAATTTCTCGACTTCATGAACGCAAACCATCGGGAAGGGGATATTGAGTTCCGAGGCCGTGGCCCAGCAGGAGAGACCCCCAATCAGTTACCGGTGACCGTCATGGCAGAAGATACCGTCGTGTTTGATGTGAAGCAGGCGGACGGTAGCGTTGCGATGGCCGACCGTGCACAGCGCAAGACACCCGAGCTTTGGCAGCGTTGGAACGATTACGGCATCGGCATGTTGCTTGCCGGGAAATCGCAACTGCGGCAAGCGGGCGACGCCTTCCGAGAGGTTGAGAAGCTAGGCAGATTCGACGGACCGTTGAATTTAGCCCGAGTGCAATTCTCCGAAGGCGACCTGGATGGTGCCACCGCTTCCTTGGCGCGATCCGCCAACATGGAACCAGCTCCACCGGCCTGGACGCTCGCCTGGCTCAGTGGTGAAGTCAATCGCCAACAAGGCTTCCTGGAACAAGCCGAACAGAACTTCCGTAGCGTACTGGAGGATGACACGGCCGAACGACGGGAGCGCAAATTTGATTTCAGCCTCGATCACCGCGTCAGAAACTCTCTGGGCCTGACGCTAATTGACCTGGCAGAAATTGCTGAAATTCGTGGCGAGACCGAGCGTCGAGACGCGCTGCTGCAACAAGCTGAAAAGGAATTTCTCCAAGTCTTGCAAGTCGACTCCGAGGATGTCTCCGCACATGCAAACCTAGCCACGCTCTATCGTCGTACCGGCGATGAACAGCGAGCCTCCCAACACGGCGAGTTGCAGCTCAAATACAAGATGGATGATAACGCTGCCGACGTAGCCAAACCCATCGCACGTCGCCAGTACCCCGCAGCCGACCATGCTGCCGAACCGCTCGTTATCTACTCGTTGAAATAAAGAAGGAATCTATCGTGCAATCCACTAAGTCTGACTCCCCGCAACGGGAAGACATCCAAGATGATGAAGTTATTGGAACCGCTGTACAGCGTTCGCTAATCGTTCTCGCAACCTTGGCCTGCCTGGGCGGTGCTACGTTCCTCGCTCTAAAGTTCCTTCAGCCACCGCCCCCCGAAGAACATGCAATCCCACTCACGCTCCCGGAGGTTCGCGATACCCAGGCAGTGGAACTCCCCCGCATCCCACTGGTGGACATAACCCAACAGGCCGGTATCGATTGGCAACATGTCAGCGGTATGGAGGGCGAAAAACTACTCCCCGAAACCATGGGGGGTGGAGTGGCCGTCTGGGATTACGATCGCGATGGCGACCAAGATATTTTGTTGGTAGGTAGCCGATCATGGCCCTGGGCCAAGCAAGCGATCGATTCTCCTCGCTCACTGTGCTTGTATCAAAACAACGGGGCTGCTCAATTCACCGATGTGACTCACGCCAGCGGGTTGGACATTGAGTTCTACGGCATGGGACCCGCCATCGGGGACTTCGACAACGATGGCTGGCCGGATCTATTTCTTACCGCCGTCGGACAAAACCATCTCTTTGAGAATGAGGAGGGAAAATTTCTGGACATCACCGCGACCGCTGGTGTCGCAGGCCTCGATTCAGCCTGGAGTACAGGGGCCACGTGGTTCGATTACGACAACGACGGGCGGCTTGATTTGTTTGTCGCCGATTACGTGGTCTGGCAGCGAGACCTGGACCTCTCTCTCGGATTCTCACTCACCGGTATAGGGAGGGCTTACGGACAACCAACCGCCTTTCGTGGCACGCAGTCACGCTTGTATCACAATGACGGCAATGGAGAATTTTCCGATGTAACTCAAGCCATGGGGATCGAAGTCGTCAACGCAGACACCGGCGTCGCGGTCGGTAAGGGACTGGGCGTAGCAGCGATCGATGTCGATCACGACGGATGGACCGATTTGATCGTAGCCAACGACACCGTCCGAAATTTCCTCTACCTCAACATCTCCGGAAAACGCTTTGAAGAATCTGGGATCCCACTCGGCATTGCCTTCGACCGCAGTGGCAATTCGACGGGTGCGATGGGAATCGACTGTGCTTACCTGAGGAACGACGATTCCCTCGCCATTGCCATTGGTAACTTTGCCAATGAACAATCTTCACTGTATGTCTCGCGTGGTTCCCAACCTCCCTTTGTCGATAGCGCCATGGCCAGCGGCATGGGGCCCGCCAGTCGCCTCAACCTGACCTTCGGAATGTTCTTTGCCGATCTCGACCTCGATTCACGGCAAGACATCGTCTGCTCCAATGGACACCTCGAAGCCGAAATCTCCAAGGTGCAAGCGACCCAGCACTACGAGCAACCGCCCCAGTTTTTCTGGAACGCAGGTGCGCAAGGCTCGACAGAGTTAGTCCCCCTGGGAGAGGATCAACTGGGAGCAGACGCCCTCGTGCCGCTGGTTGGACGAGGTGCCGCCTACGGGGATTTGGACAATGACGGAGACCTAGATATCATCCTGATATCCAACAGCGGGCCCGTTCGAGTGCTCCGCAATGACCAAGAATTGAAGCACCATTGGGTTCGACTCGAACTTGAGGGAACGGGCTCTTCCAATCGCGACGCCTATGGTGCAACAGTCACGCTCAACGCAGGAGGACAAACCTATCGCCGCACGACCACGTCCACACGCAGCTATCTAAGTCAATGCGAGCATCCGCTCACCTTTGGGCTGGGTTCGGTAGCGGAAGTCGATAGCGTCACGATCCGGTGGCCCAACGGGGAAACGCAACAATTGACCGAATTGGAAGTGGACAAAACTCACATCCTCCAACAGCCACCTAGCTCCGAGAACTAATCCCGAATTGATCTCGGCTCTGAAAACGCTCGTCAAAGCTTTGAAGGCCCCGAGGTGTCACAGCCGTTGCTCCCTGCGCTGGCGGCTTAACCCGATCGCAACAAGTCGACAACGGCCAGTTGATATCGCATCCCGCCGCGCAACGGCTTGTCGCTTCACGAGCGTTTCAGTTTTACCTTAAAGTAGGCCCCACCAAGCAACCTGTAGCGGCAACCACTCTTCCTTGCTCACCGGCGGGTTCCTAATTCAACATGTCGGAAAGCCAGGCCAGAGCAGTTAATGCTGCCGCGCGCCTCGGGGTACGATTCTTGCCATGGAATTCGAAACCGCCTTCAAGCCACAGGGTCGACAACGGCTAGTTGAGTTCGTCGAATCACAAAGCCCATGCCAGCCGTAAGCTCAGAAAACCTGACAACACTTTTCCACCAACGCTGGAGCCCAAAGATACGACACATTCGAAGCTCCCTGCGGACTATGGGGCGGTGTCTCCCACTGCCATGTAGCCACTCCACAGCAACGGGTGAGTGCCGTGAATCAGCTGCGCGTCCTCATCCCCAGCCGGTTGCAACGCAGGTTCATCGGCAATCAAATATTGCTCGGCCCAATGGGCGAGCAGAGAGCGCCGGAGCGCGGTAGAAGAAGCTTCCGTTGCTAGTTCTTGCAAATAACGCTGCATCAGATATTGGCTGCTCTTGCCCCCGGTGGCCCAGCGACTCAACACGGCGGATTGCGTGCCGCTATACATCAAGGCGCAGGCGGGTAAAAACAAGTCATCCCCCTGCTGCAGCACTCCACTACGGAGCGACGTTGCCATGCCTGGCATCAAGACTCGCAGCGGGGATAGGAAGGGCAATTCAAGCCAGCCTCCCATGGATGACGGGCGAGTCGGCCCCAAGGCCAGTCCCTGCGTTTCCCAACCTGCAGCGGGAACTTCGGCGGCAACCCACAACTGGTCAATGCGCAAGCGCAACCAGTCTGCGGAAGGAACGAGTATTTTCTGAGAAAGCGATACTAGCTGAGAATCGGGAACCACTGCAATCAACTGCCTAGCGAGTGCCGCGTTCGTTTCACGATCGAGAGCGAAAAATCCCCCGACGATTCCCAGCGTATCCTGAATCGCTGGTCGCCCAGCGTTGGCCATTGCCAAACTCCCCAGAGTTGGAATGTAAACGATCGGGTGGTTGGCGATCCAGGGAGCCGCATGAGGCGTATTACCATCTGGCAACAGCTCAAACGGTACATACCACAGACGCTCACTGGGGGCGATAATAATACGCTTGGCAGCTGCTACTTGATCGCGAATGGTGTCGGGGAAAATTGCTGCACAGAGTTCTAAAGCGGTCGAACGCCAAGCCGCATCGGGCCGCTGGACTGCCGACGGCAAGACGGGTGCCCCCTGGGTCCGAACTAAACCAATCTCGGTAGCCAGGGATTTGAGCTCCGCATCCACCGCTCCAACATTGGTGATCGTCCAGACCTCGCAGGTCGCATTTGTGACAGCAACCCCTAGCGCTTGCTGCTTGGCGCACAGAAAACCGAGTAGCAACTCTCCGTCGGCCAGCTGTGACTGCAGTAGAGGCAAACTGGCGGACTGTGGCACAGAGCGTTCCAAAGGGATCCGGCCAACCGAACGCAATAGCATTTCCGATTCCAACTTCCCCGCTAAATCCGTGACGCTCGCAAACGGCTTCTTAGCGCTAGCCGAAAGCTTCCGTTCATCAAGAGGAATGGGCTCTTGTCGCAATTGCTGAACTGCCGCTTCCATTCGCTGTAGATTCAGCGGTAATTCTGGATTCGCTTGCGCAACGCGATCCACGGCCTGCCGATCGGCAGCGCTCAACGTCTGAGGGTCCGCCACGATCGCCTTCCGCCAGGAAAATAATCTCCCACCCAGTGGCAATGCTTCATACAGACGCTCGCGCTGCACGCGATCCATCAACTCGAGTAGTTCCGCCGCATCGGCCCCACGCGCTCTGGCTAGCTCCAAATGGCGGAGGTAGGCTGGAATGCGTGCCGTCGTCACCGTTGCTAGCGTTTCGAGTGGAGCATTCTGCCAAGCTAGAGCCGAGGGCTCCGCAATAGCATCCCCCAGCAGGGACTCCGCCGATTGCGCTGAAAGCGTTCCGGCAGCTAACCGGTCGAGCGTCAGCTGCGTTTGAAAAATCGTCGGAACGAACGCGCCCAGCTCTGCACTCCCCTGCATGATCTGCAGTGCTTCGTTCAGCGATTGCTTTCCCAATGGCTGGCGATTGGTGGCAAAGGCCAGTTGCGCTTTGACATGCGCCAATCGCGCCTGCAACCGTGGCAAGACGATTCCACGCTGCCTCAAGGGCGTCGAAGCCTGGTTGGCTAACTTCTCGGCTCTCGTAAGATCTCCCGCTAGCACAGCCAACTCCGCCGCACCGACACTGGCTGCGACAAAGGCGATCGTACTACGCTTGGCCAGCCAACTGGACATATTTTGCAGCGGCTCAACCAGATCTACACGTGAGCTGGCCGCCCCGCACGAGCCCAGGACTTGCGCAATCTCAGCCAAAATTGGATGTTGCTCGAATTGGGCTGCTAGCAGGCTCGCATCGCCCAACAATTGGATAGCCAATTGATAGCTTCCCTGCTGGGCTTCCAGATCCGCTAAAACCAACAGCGCCAAGGGAGTCAGAAAGTAGTCGAATTTCTGAGCAATCCGCGCCCCCTGCCGAATCTCCTTGGCCGCATCCCTAGGGGCCAGGGAACCTAAGTGGTTCAGTCCCCGTAACGTACTCCACGAAGCCACAACCCAAGCGGCAGTTTGACGAGGATTCTGGCTGAAGTACTGGTCGAGCGCAATGGTCAGCGGTGCTTGGCGAATGTGGGGACCCAATATTTCACGGCGTCTCACAAGGGCCAGGCCGAGTGTCTGAAAAACCTCGGTAGCGTCCAGCCGGGTCACCAGACTCACCGGCGCAACGATTCCGCCTTGGGGGCCCACTTGGGCTTGGTTGAGATCGACCGCCAGCTGAATGGCCGCAGGCACCCCTACGACGCCACTGGGTGTCGACCTTGGCAGCCAGTTCACGCCCTTCGCGAATTCAATCGCTGGCAACTGCTCCCCCGGAATTTCGAGTTGATCCAGCCAGTCTGGATTTTCGATTGCCAGCTGAAGTGCCGATTCGTACAGCTCCAGTGCGGCGCCCAAATTCCCTTGTTGATAGAAGCACTCGCCACGCATCACGAGCGGTGGCACGCTGTCGATCCATCGCAACTCGCCAATGCGACGGGCGCGACTACGCGCCGTGTCAAACCCTTCGGCCGCGTCGAGCGTACGTCCGGCCCCCAGCAGCTCCCGAGAGAGATAGTACTCCGCTCTAGGCAGCTCACTCACCGCTTGCGCCAGCGCGGTCGACTGGGCCCCTGCCCCGAGCAATCCGAGCCAGAGAACCCACACAACACCCAATGTGGGCGGTACAGATACGGTAGTGAGTTTAAGAGTCATAGGTCCCGATTTTTCCGAACAGAATAGCGGATTCGATCGACGCACCAACCGCTGAGGGAAACTGCAGATGTTGCTAGCAATCTATTTTAACCAGGACGCCGCGCCCCAAGTCGCATAAAACAAGCAATATTCCTTCAACCGCTTCCACAAGATTGACCGATAGAACCGTTAGATCTTACCGCAGACGCCGTCTGCACAGGCAAAACGACCGTGAATCGATGGATGTCGAGGAGAATAGCTCATGACTGAGACCAAGCGTTCGCAGGCTTGGAAGTACGCCTTCCTTGGATTGCTGCTTGCTGGAGGGATAGCCCCATCGGTTGGTTGCCAAGTATCGGTAGCAGGGCAAACCCTGCCCAGCCCTTACTACTTGCACGACGATGTACAGTACTTCCCCGCTGGCCCAGAAAACAAGATCGCCAACGAAACCGCGGCGATGAAGTCAGCTCGCGCACAGGCTCAGCAGAACGTCCGCTAGCGGACTCTCCGCAAATGGTGACTTGCCGCCCCTCTGGCTTTCCGGTTCAGTATTCTCATCACTGAGCTGCGGTAGTGAATTGGTAAACAACCAACGGAGGGCAGCCGCACCATTTAGGGCACTGGCTGAGAGTTGAACCAACTGTCCCAAGTTGCATCCAGACGGGTGCAAGCAGCCGACAACGGGAGCGCTCGCCACCCGTGTCGTTCGATTTTCAGAAGTCCTAGATGCATCAAGTTGCGGGCAGTCGCTTCGACGTCAAAGTCGACTTGGATTCCCGTAGCTTGCTGGAGCAGTTCTTCGCAAAGTCGATCGATCTCATCCAAGGCAATCGTCGGTTGTTCGGCCAGTAGGACTGCCGTCACAAAATAGGCCAACACCGACTCGCACGCCTCCTGCTGCTCCCCCTCTTCCAGCAACCGCAAGAGCACGCCTGCATTGTTGTCGAGATTCTGATAGTACAAGTTTTGGGTCATGTTCAGCATGTAGCGACGTTTGGTATTTGAACGGTAGGTGAACATGCTCTTGAGGCCAAACGCTACCGCGAACAGGACCAGCAACACCATACCGACCGTCTTAAACACTCCGAAAAAGGCTAGCAGCATCACGTTGCGCAAAAATCGCCAGAGTGTCACGGCTGCCGCATAAAGACTCGGTACCACAATCTTTGAATGGTCTAGCCAAGTCATCTGGATGCCAGTTGCGGGGAGCATCATGTCCACATCTTGTTGCGGGACATTCTTGAACATCCGCAAGTAAACGCGCCGTGGATCAAATTGATCTGAGGGAAAAGACGCATCCGTACGAAAGACGACCACCAGTCTTTGGTACAGCGGTACCTCTTTGGAAGTCGCGCGATACCATGTTCTCCAGTTCCGCGTTTCTCTTTGACCAATCACGCAACCGCGCGCATAGACCTCAAGCTGCTGAAGCGCCGAAAAATTGAGGCGAATTCGCACGCCCCATTGACTCGCTGCTTTGAGAGCTTGAGCGATATCTTCCGGAGACAGCCGATGGTAGTTCGCACGCAACAATACATCTTGGGTCTGTTCCAACAATTCACTAGTCAGCGGATCGCGCAATGCGTCGGTCGGAACGGCCAGCAGCATCCGGTCACTGTCGGGGTCCAAACCGGAGTAGACGTAGGTGAGCCGCTCATGACGCTGCCTATACATTTGGTGCAAAAGTGAGAGAATTAGAGCGGCGAGCCGCTGAAACTCACTGCGAGAGTGATCGTCGAGTGCGGGATGTTGCACCAGATACCCAACTAAGTCGGAAGTATGCAGCGGAATATAGTTCTCCCGCGTTGCAAACGGCAAATCAAATTTGGGGGACTTCTCCATAACATCCAATTCGACAGGTCATTTCAACGATGGAAACAATCGACGGTCGTTTCCTGCACGAACACCCTTCAACGCACAATTCTCAACGCAGCCTACAACACGAACGGCACATTTACATGCAACCCTGGGCGCACTCAATTCAAGCCATTGCCTTCGACATGGACGGCTTAATGGTAAATACGGAAGAATTATATACCATTGTCGGACATACGATATTGCAGCGTCGCGATCGCAAGTTCACCACCGACCTAAAGGATCGCATGACCGGTTTACCGGGTCCCGTGGCATGGCAATTGATGATCGATCTTGAGCAGCTCTCGGACACCATCGACGAACTGGAACTCGAGTCGAAACAAATTTTTGCGGAGTTGCTTCCCCAGCGACTCGCCCCCATGCCAGGTCTATTTGAACTCTTAGATCTACTCGATGCACGCGAGCTCCCACGCTGCGTTGCGACCAGCAGCACCCGTCCGTTTGCAGACCAAGTGTTGCAGCAGATCGGTGCGCTCGATCGAGTTGATTTCGTCGTCACCGCTGCAGATGTTGCCAGAGGAAAACCTTGGCCTGATATCTACTTGTCGGCCGCGGAGAGAATGGGAACGCAACCGGCTAACATGCTCGTTCTTGAGGACAGCCACCATGGCTCACAAGCCGGTCTGGCCGCTGGCACGTGCACGGTTGCCGTCCCTGGTGAACACAGCCTGCACCACGATTTTAGCGGCGTGTACGCCCGTGCTGCCAGCCTGCACGATCCGCTCATTGCGTCACTGCTACCACCTCCGTAGAAATGGAACAAGGCGAACCCCAGTCTGGAATTCGCCTTGATACGCTTCAGTTAGCAAATCAGCTAAAGGAAATTAAACCATCTCTTTGAGGCGCTTCAGAGGACGCACCTTGACAGTGACGGAAGCTGGCTTGGGAGCAGCCCAAATCATCTCACCCGTCGCTGGGTTGCGCACTTGACGCTTAGGCATAGCTGGCTTGTCGACGGCTACGATTTTGCACAGGTTGGGAAGTTGGAAGACGCGAGGCCCCTTCTTGGCCAAGTCCGCTTCGATTTCTTCGCACAGTGCATCAAAGAACTCAGCAACTTGCTTCTTGTTCAGGCCAGTACGCTCTGCCAAACGATTGAAGATCTCAGTCTTCGTAGCTGGCTTTTTCTTAACGGCGGCTTTCGCCATGTTGACAATCCCTTTCAAAATAAGACGACGCGGTAGTTGGATTAACTGTGGAGACGATTAAAGAGCCCGCACCGTAAATTTCAACGGGTACAGAGCTCAAAACAGCTGATTTATCAGTGTTTTTGGGCACTTTCTTCTCTTTCAGGGTGATTTCGGCCCAAAACCAAGCCCAATCGCCCTTTTTTTCCACTGCGTCCGACCACCCCTCACTTTTCGATTGGCGTTCAATAAAGACGAATTTGCCCCCAAAAACAAGCTCAAAATCACACTCCCAAGGGAGTGCCGCAAGCTCATCGTAGCCCTCTCTCCCGCCAGCCATGGGCCATTGGCAGCGACCATCCGCATCCAACAACGGCACCCTCTCAACGCCCCTCGCGGCCCCAAATGATGGTGCGAGCGATCGTCTACGTTCAGCGTGGTACATCGAGCCAGCGCTGGCCCACAGCGACGCGCGCGTGGGCTCTAGCCGCTAGCCCAATGCCTTACATGAGCTCACCGAATTATGGTCGATAGCGACAATTTCTAGCCCCTGCTCCTGCAGTTCGTCATGGACTTGCATAGGTTCTGGAATCGCAGCTAAACAGGCACCGCGCAACGGCCCCAGAAACCAACGGCCCCAGAACTCGAGCACACCACTTTGCCTTGCTGCTGGCCGAGCGTCGTAGGCTGACCACCTTGCCAGGCCATGATGTCGCAGAGCACTGGAGCCACGTGACCGAGGAGCTGTCCAGTCGAATGGGCCGGAAGCTTTAGGGGGACACCTAGCGGAGCGTCCCTCTCAGCATCCGATTTCAGTCCCCAAGCTTGCGTTGACCGGTTCGCTAAGCGGATGGCTGACAGACAACACCTACTTGCCAGGTGGGAGCTGAAGGACAAGTCCGGATCTTTTAACTTCCTGTTGAAACAAGGGGTAGGATTTTGCGGTCAAACCAACCGGGGTAAGACCCCGGTTGCAAGTTGGTCGAGCGGTCCCATTGGCGGACAATCGACATGTGGCGGTACGCGCATTGAGAGCTGCTCCTCGCCATCTCAGCCGGAGCACCGCAGGCGCATCACGGAGGACAACAGCACCGCCCCTACATCAAATGGCCAAGCAGGCTTCCTCACTTGATTGAGCTTCAACTGCTGGGTTACCGGGGTAGTAAAACTGCAGCTCAGGTCGGCTCTCGGCCTACCGCGTCGCCCCACAGGCCGCTGACTAGGATCGTAGCAAGCAAGCGTTACCGCCCCACGCCCAGCCCCAGTGGCTTCTCCACTCGGCAGGGAAGTAGCGATTTCTACGGCTGCTACCAGTCGAGCTAGCGAGGTGTGTGGCCAGAAAGGGCTGAGGACGCACCCCAAAGACTCGAGAGAGCCCTGTGACCGACAGGCCGGTATCGCGTTTGGCGAAGCGCTAGCGATTAACAGGAAGCCGTTGCGCTGTGAGCTGCCGTGGAGTGGGAGGTAGATAGAGCTCCGTTTCATCCGTCAGATGCTCGCCACTCACCGACGGAGCCTCAAAGAACTCCGCTGGTAGCTGCTCTTCTGCCAGAAGCCTTGGCTCTGCCCACTCGGTGCTGACACGTAGCGCATAGCCCTGCCCCTGTTCGCCGAGCTCTTCCGCAGTTCGAGTCTGTAGCACGGAATAGAGCCAAAAGGGAACTTCAGACTCTTGAGTACCGACGGTGACTTCGGCACGGGTCGGAAGCAAGCCGAGTTGATTCGGAGCATTCAATTTCAGATCGATGGGAGCTTGCCCATGAATAACCACAGGGGTAGTTGCCAGCTGTCCACTGAGTATCCACACGTCTCCAACTGGCAATTTGGCTTCCCGCAGGTGCGTCCAGTGGTATTGTTGGCAGAGTTTCCGCAGGGCCTCCGCTTGGCCACCGATGGCTAGGTACATCGAGGTCGTCGGATCGTTGCGAACCGATTCGGTTGTCCATACCAGAGGGTTCCGCACGCGCTCCAAATCGACTTCCGACAGATGTTTTTGATCGCCAAATTCTTCAATCGTCATCAAACGCCGGCCATCGCAGACTTGAAGCAGCGAATTGAGGTGATCGTGAGCCGAAAAGCGGAGGCTGAACTTCATTCTCCCACTCCCCCCCCCAATGCGAACGTATTCTCCAATACCACTCATCCGCTTATCAAAGACGGAGATGGATTGCCGAACCACACAATGCGCCGGTTTTCCCCACACACTCTCATAGAGGGCGCGATGCAAAATAGCCGTGGAGATTTTGTCCGCGGTTTGTGCACTGCCAGAGGGTGCAGCGGAAGGTGGAGCGGCGCTCTGAGGCTGCGCTGCAGTGGACTGCGCAGTAGCTGCCCCACCGCACACACTCCACATCCCCCACCCCAAGCACACGAGGCTGCCTCTCAGCAACTCACGCCAGCTTGACGCAGACCGCCCCCATTTCCTCCAAGGCCTTAAACAGGAACGCTTCGGCGAATCTTTCATCATGGTGCGACTTGTCAGAGTGGCGGAATCGGGTGCGGAAGGCCCAAATAGCGAGCAATTTACCCGGCTTGAGGGGGCTCATTCGGGTCGTTTGGAGCTCTCAATGCTGGCATTAGTATTAGGTAATCTTGCCCAGTTAGTCGGGTTATGCCGGAATTGTCAAAGAAAACGGTGATGCAGCGCCGAACATAAAGCCACGGAGACTCTTCGCAATGGCAATTTCAAAGATGGTTCGCCGTGAAGTCCCTGTCTGGGCAGCATTCGCTCGCTTCGACTGGGATGTTCAACAGCGACCACAGGCAATTGCACTGTTTCGAAGAGGCTTTGGGGTGGTTCAGCTCATCGCCCTAGTTCCCTCGACCATTCGAGCCGGATTCTAGGACTTGCGCTGACCAGCCGTCCAGGCGAATCGCCTAACTCGGTTAGTTGATTCGTTCGTTTTCACTCACTCAGGATCGTTTCGATAGGCGTTGGACGCCGGTTTCGAAACCCGACGTTCAGCCCATTTTAGGGGGGGTAAGCATGAAAGTGCGTTTTTTCCTAGCGCTAGCCGCAGTAGCCACCGGCTGCTTCACCGGCTGCACCACCGCGCGGCATAATATGCCGCCCGCGCAGCGAATGTTAGAACCGGGCCCTGGTGTCGGTGGCCCCGGCCCAGGTGTCTTGGGTCAAGGAATGCCCGCTGGTGGCATGGGAGGGGTTGTCACAGCCGCTGCCATGATGCCCGCGGACTGCAACGCCTGCAGTGGCGGTGCGGTGGGCGACGACTACGGTGCGGGAATGGGCATGATGATGCCTGGAGCCAATGCCAAGGTTCAGGTCCTGTTCAATCGTCCCGAGGGAATGGAAATCCACTACGACGTCGTCGGTGACGGTGGATTCGGAAGCGAGCCATTGTATGTGCCCGGTCGCCTCGAGTTTCCTCAAGGTGGTATCTACCGCTTGAAGCTCACCAATATCCAAGGCCGCGAAGGGGTGGAACTCTACCCCACAGTCGAAGTTGCCAATGGCAATCCGCGGACGGCAGCCTACTTGGCTCACAACGCGATTCCAGTGCAATTCACTGTCGACGACTTTGAACAGGTTTTGTCTGGCAACTTTGTCACCAAAGTCATCTACCTACCGGACCCCGAATTTCAGGGCGACGCATTGGTGGGTGTTGACGTGTTAGTCAGCAACCGAATCGATCCAGGGCTTGACCCCATCGTAGAAGCAGACCGACGTGGTTCCATCCTGGGAATCGTGCGCATCGGTAATAAAGACATTGAGCTGACCGGCGCCAGCATGGACCCAGGCTATGTGGCCATGGGCGGCATGATGGTCGGTCCCAACGGCATGCAAGGCGGCGTCCCTGCTTCCCTGCCTGGCTACGTGGCTGGTGTGACAGCTCCCCAATACGGCATGCCGATTAGCGGTACTCCGATTGGTCTGCCTGGACCACCTCACATTCCATTGGGGACACCCGCTGGTCTGAAGAGCCACGTGATGACCAATCGCACCCACACGCATCTTCCTGATCCGGTTAAGAACATGAAGATCAACGTGCGTCAATCTCCTGGAGTTAGCTATCCGCAGCCACCGAGCCGCGTTCGCATCCACGAGCAAAATCTGCACCCCGGATATCCAACGGGTGCACCCCTGTCAGAGTACGGTAGCCAATCGGTTACCGGTGCAAGTGGCGAGTATTGCCCAGAGTAAGCATCGCTGTTAGGAATCCGGAGTCTAACGCTCCGGTTCCGAACAGCTCGGTCGCCTGGGGTGGCAACACCTCGGCAACCACACGACGTGAATGAGTGAGGCGGTCGAGAGCCCTTGTGCTCTCGATCGTTTTTATTCATCTCCGCACCCATTGAAACACACGATGAACCGGTGAGAAGGAATAGAAATTCTATGCGTAAGATCCTTCGCAAACTTGCCTCCCTCGGCCTGTTGCTCACCGTCGGGAGCACTCTGTGCCTGACCAGCAACACCACATTGGCGCAGGGGCAAGCCTACGCACGTCATCAACTCCCCAATGTTCACTACCTGCTAGATGCGAAACAAGCACCTGGCGCTGTAGCAAGTGCCCAAATAGCGCGTGGAGCACGAGGTGCCGGTACCTTTCAACCGGTATCAATCAGTGGCCCCAACGGTTTGAACGTTGCACTTGCGCAGGACGGACAATTCCTCGCGGCCCTAGAGGCACCAGTTACGACCGCCATGCTGGTTGGCGCAGTCTATCGCTTCCAAGTCACGGGCATCCCCTTTCGCCCCGGGGAAGAGCTCTTTCCGACACTCGAAATCATTGACCGCATTTACGCACCCGCTGGCCGCGAACATCGTTTTCCCATCCCAGTGGTCTTGACCGAAGAGGATCTTCGGCTGGCTCTGGAAGGAGCGCTCGTTACGCGAGTCATTTATCTTGAGGACAGCGAGATCGCCGATCCCGTGGCCTCAGGTTCCGACGAACAGCGCGTCCTGAATGTTACGGCAGCGGACAACGCGTTGAAGACAGCCGATCAACTGGGGCGACCGGTTGCGATCCTGCGGATCGGATCTCGCGTCCCCATGGATCTCCACGGAGATTTAATGGAGTTCCTGTACGGATGCCCTCCGTGGTTGCCAGTAACGCCAATCCCGAATCGTGAGCAACTCGTCGAATCTGGACAGTGGCCGAACATGGCTCCCGTCGTTGCAGCCGACCAACTCTTTTCGGAAACGCCGTCCGAAGACAGCCCACGACTTCCTGCATTCCCTTAGACCTCAAGGCCAGCAATCCTTGAGGCAGAGTGCGGCCGTAGGCTCCGCGGGACAACGATTTACTCAAGTCATCTGGATGAAAGAAACTGTTGTGATGCTACCTAAGAAACATCAGTCTAAGACTCGTCTGGGTTTTTACCTCGCTGGCTTGGCCACGTTGAGTCCAGTCGTTGGCTGCAGCTCCCTGGGACGCTCCACTTCAGGAAATCCATCTCCAACACAACTTTCCAACCAGGCGCTACCACAGGCAGCCGCCGCCCCAACGCCATCCCAAGAATCCCACCCGATCGTTCCCGTTGCCTTTACCGAACCTGCCGCAGTCGCGGCCGGAGAAAAATACAGTCTGTCCGCTGCCACTCCTCCTCCCATCACGACGGTAGGTTTTCGGCATGGCGGGCAGCGGCAACAAAGTGGTGAATGCAGCCATTGCAATCAAGTCGATTGCGGCTGCAGTCCCGAGTACCAGCCCCAAGCCGGCGCTCGCTATCGGGATGCCCAAGAGTACATCTTCGACGGTGGCGATCAACAGCCGACCGTCATCATCCGCGACGACTGGTCTGCCGCGGGTGTCGATCCCACAGACACCGTGATTTACTACGAAACCGAAGGTGGGCAGATCTGCGTCAAACCGACGAACCGTGTTCCCATCTACGCCCCCCGCTTCGGAGCCGTACGTCAGGTCACAGGCTTGCAGCTGTCGGCCCGCGCCGTGGGAA
This sequence comes from Aureliella helgolandensis, assembly GCF_007752135.1. Classification (GTDB taxonomy): domain Bacteria; phylum Planctomycetota; class Planctomycetia; order Pirellulales; family Pirellulaceae; genus Aureliella; species Aureliella helgolandensis. Next base: position 7,844,511 of record NZ_CP036298.1, read on the forward strand.
CAGAACGCATCCTTGCGCCTATCCAGCCAAGCCGATTCGAAGATCACAACCTAGCCAACAGCATGGTGCAACCCGTTGCACCACATGGCGAAGAGCAGGTTCGCTTGCTCGACGCATTCCAGGAGAATCAAGGTGGAATTCCAATTGCACAGGTTCTACCGCTTATGCGGATGAGTGAAGCCCGAGTGCCGCACGAAGCTATCGATTTCTTCCGCAGTGGAATCATCATGAAGGAAGACATCCCAGTCCTAGGCAAGATTCTGCAGGGAGCCTTAACCTGGTACACCCCCGAGTCCCTGGGAGTCATGATCGAAGGCAAAGCGGTCGCCATGACCCGAGACACTGCAATGCCACAAGAGATCTATGTTTACGAAACCGAAGATAAATGCTCAATTCGTATCTGCAAGGCGGCATCACACACCATCGCGCATTCTGGCGATATTGTGAGCTTTACCATTCGATTCGACAACGTGGGCGGGAAAGAGGTGCGAAACGCTGTAATTCTAGATAGCCTTTCCCCACGCCTGGAGTATATTGGTGAGAGTCAGCAGTGCAGCCTCAACGCCAACTTCACTGCGGCCCCGAACGAAGTGGGTTCTGATGTTCTTCGCTGGGAGATTGAAGCCCCACTGGAAGCATCCGAGGGCGGTGTAATTAGTTTCGATTGTCGTGTGCGGTAAAGGCCCTGAAGCCTGGCCAGCATCACACCGGTTAAAACTGATTGATTTCAATCCAGTAACCGACGTCATGTCCCTGCCTCCCGCGCACGTATGCATTCTACGCACTTACGGAAAATTCACATTCACGGAGCATTGCTGGGCGCTGCCCTGGGCGATGCATTGGGGCGTTCTCGCACAAACCTCTCTCGCCGTGACGCTTTGCGGAAATATGGTCCGCTTTCTGAAGGTTCCACTGGCCGGCGAATGTACAGCGGTGATACGCAGCTGATGCTGCTTACCGCTCAAGCACTCCTCAAATCTCGCAGTGATTTAAGGAGCTTTCGAAAAACGTTCCATGCACGGCTAGCTTGGTATGGGCTGAGTTTCCCCGTCGACCCCAGTGCCTCCACGATGCTGGCCGCATGGAAAAGCTGGCTTGCACGCGTGGGACTACGGCCTGGCGTGGATTCGCTCGATAACGGTGCTGGAGCTCAAGCCGTTTTCTCTGCATTGGCGATCGACGGCACGGGACACAATATTGGGCGTTGGGTCGACGAAACGGTTCATCTGACCCGCACCAATTCTCAAACGAGAAACGCTTGCGTGGTCTTGGGCGAATTAGCCGACCTCTCTGCCAATACCAAGCGGGACAACTTTGAACCCTCCGAAGTATTGGCCAAAGCGATTCAGATCAGTTCCCACAAGGAATTGACCCGGCAACTGAAAGCACTAACTCCCTTTCTCCAGGGTGGTAAATCTCCAGCTGCTGTCGCGCGGCACTTCGGATGGCAGGATGGAGTTTCACATTCCATGGTCGACACGACGGTCATGGCCATCTATTGTTGGCTGCGTTATCCGGACGATTTCAAGCGTGCGACCACAGCGGCCATCCACCTAGGCGGTGATAGCAAATCCTTGGGAGCCATCGTCGGTGGACTCTCCGGAGCCCATTTAGGCGTTGCTGGCATCCCGTCCGAACTCCCCGCCATGCTCGGAGGATCGCCCCACGGTCCAACGTGGATCGCCAGTCTGGCCGAGCGATTTTCTCACTGGCCACACGGTGTCGACGATCTGCATCGCGCGCCTCCTCAAAAAACGCGTCCACTTTTGCAGCTACTACGCAATGGTTGGGAACGATTGCGTTTCCGGTAGCCGCTCAATGCTATTGCGCACCCGCTAGATAGATCATCTGGCCGGTGGTTGCGCTTCGCGAACAATCGCACCCAACTGCGGATCCAGAACGAGGATGGCAAATCTCTCTGTCTGCTCGAGTTCAGGCGTGCTGATGGAAGCATAGTCAAAGTAGCCTCGCAGATCAGTGTACCCATCCTTGTAAAAATGCACGCTGCCGTCAGTGCGTTTCGCATACACCTTGACGTAAGCTCCCGTTACCGGGGTCGCAGCCCCCTGGCGTGCAATGTGAATCTGCCCCTGCGTTTCAACCACTTGCGCCCTAAGCGAACTGGCGGTCAAAACCGTACTACGCGACATGCCCGCCGCTGTGACTTCAACCAACAGGTTGCGATTCAACAAATCCTTGGGCAGCTCCAAACGATGGGTTCCCACCGCTGCATCCAGCTCCAGCGTCTGGCTAAAATTGGGTTGGATGAAGGGCACTCGCTCGCCTCCGCGCGCCACAAAGGGATTGCGACTGAAGAGCAATTCAATATCCATCAAATAGTAGTTGACCCGCACGCTCGCCAGATTGCGATAGTGTACGGAGAGTTGCGAATCGCGAGATTCGATCTCTAGACTAGGAGCAGCCACAGCTGCGTCTGTCTGCATTTCCAATTGCTCTCCGGTCAACATTTGCTCGCTGGTCGCCGCGACCGCTTCGGTGGAGGAACGGTCGGCAGCCGATCCGGCGTCAGGCCCACTAGCGGGAGCGGGACCGCTCCCTGCAGTCGACTCAACGCGTCCTTGCATCAAATTGGTTCGTGCTGCAACTTGATTGGAAATCTGCGCAAACATGTCCCGCCAACGTCGCACGGGGTAGTCCAAGTATTGCTCAGCGATGCGTTGAGCCCGATCATAGTCTGCACGGTAGAAATCTAAATACGCATCGAGGTAGGCAAATTGCAACTGCGTTTCCAAGACTCCGCTGTCGATCTGACTGAACCAGTGCAGGGCTTCTTCAATTCGATTCTGCAACAATAGATAGTAGGTAGCCTGAAGCGCTTGCGAGTCGCTCACTTTGGATTGATGCGCCAGAACGTTTAACAACGCGTGATATTGCGTGTACAAACTGGAGTTTAAGATAACTTTGCGAGTACCCAGTTGATGAATGCGAGCGACTACCAAGGGTGTGTAATCGAGATGTTCGTAGCTCATCTGTTGTTGCGGCTGAAGATGCAGCAGAGGGCTGCTGAGTACCGGTCCCAAGGGAGTCACAAAATCGCTGCGATTCTGCAAGTACTGTTCAATATTGGCGGCATCGCGATGCTCAAAAGCATAGCCCCAAAGCGTCGCATCAAAACGTCCACTTGCAGTCAACAGCTGCAGCACCGCCTCAAAGAATGCGCGATCCCGCAAACGAAATGCGATGCGAGAAAGATCAATCTGGGCCAGATTCGCCGATTCAAGATAAGACAGGACTTGAGCTTCGGTCCCCCAATCAGCAATAAAACTCCAACTGGTTTCGTCAACGGACGATGGGGCGTCTAAGACCTCGATCTCACGCGAGTCGGTTGCCGTCAGATGTTCCCCATCGAGGCTAATCTGAGCACCATAGTGCGAGAAATCACCAGCCTTGGGGAAGTAGAATGTGTAGTTCACCTGAGAGGTGCTGTAGGCCCCCAATTCAATCGGTGTGCTTTGACTCACACGACTGCCATTGAGAGGTAGGGAACCGGCAGGCAACTGTGTCAAGACTTGGACCCGCTGCGCCTGACTGGTGGGATTCGTGACCACAACGCGAGCGGTGTACGGCACCCCCTTCACAAGAGCTTGAGCCCCCAAGGGCTTTGGATCCCGGCCGGAGTCTCCAGGTAACGCCAGATACAGCTCTTGCCCAACCATGACTCCAGCTTGGCTGCTTTCCCCCCCCGCGTGCTCCCCTTCGATCGACGCAGGCGCATTGGGATCCATGCTCTCTAGATAAACCAAACAGGCCTGCGAAGCGGAGACGGTCAATTGCTGGTCGACGATCGAGACCACTGCCGCGTCGGACTTGAACGGCAAATCAATTACAGCCAAAGCGCACAATGCTTCATGCAAATTGCTGGCCGCCCACTCCATATGGTTGGGAAGAAACCGGTCAGCATTCTGAGCGGCATATTCTTGCCAGAAGGGATTGGGGCCAATGAGGCCCGCTTGCTGATCCGCCAAACGCACTTGGTAGTATTGGGTTTCAGCCCATTGCCGAGTCTGCGGCAGACTGCGGTACAAACCAAGTTGCCCGTCGGCGCGGTCCAATCGATCGATTCCGTAAAAATTGCGTTGTAGCTCATCCCCAAGACTGTCTTGGTCCGCTTCAGCTTCGCTAGTATTCGCTTGCGATTTACTGTCCATGGCCCTTTGGCGAAGCCCTCGCGCTGAAGAAGGTGCCGAAAACCGCTTAGCTTGTGTTGGCGACGAGCCGGCAATACTTCCAAAGAGAGTTTCAGCCTCATGCGCCATACCATCCATAGCAAACCCCTCCATCCGAGATCCAGAGGATCTCGAATCGAGCGAGGTCCCGCGCAGTGCGATCTCGAACAATCGCTGACGCAACTGAGGATCTGGAGTTTGAGCGGCCAACGTATCATTGATCCAACGCTGAGTTCCTGCTTGCATCGCCGACAATCGACGAGCCAACAGAATTCGTTCGAGCGCATTTAGTCGCTGGACTCGCCATAGTTCCGCATACTCCTCCAAGGGCTGGTCGAGCAACCAGTGATCGATGAGCTGTTTATCGAGCTTCTGTTCGATGAACGGTCGGATGACGCGATCGAAGAAGAGGCGATCTTGATGGTACAGAAAGAAATTCAACTCATGGCAAGCCAGCTCGCTGTAATGCGCCAACTGACGCTCTTCGGACAGCTCATGCCAATCGACGAGAAAACGAAATTTTTCCCACTCTGAATCTTCGAGGAGTGTGGCGTAAAGCTGGAAGACTTCAGCCAAAGAACTGAAGGTCTGTAGCCGCCTGGTGCGTGGATCGCCAAAACTTTTTTCCTCCCCAGCCGAAAGCACTTCGACCCGCTGGGTTTGAACCAAGTGTTGGTCTGCCCCAAAGGCCTTTTCGAGCCGCTGATCGCGTGTTTGCAATTTAGATTCAGGGAGCGTCAGGTGCCGCGAATCGACTGCGGTTGGGTGCACGGCAACCAACGTTAAATGGCTACGCCCTGCGAGGCGCGTCAAAGGCACCAAAACCTCACCATCGACCAAACCCACATTGAGTACCTGCTCAGTTCCCGAGGCTAGGAAGTCGAAGCTCTTCCAATCTTGCGTCGCCAAGCCAGCCTCACCGGCCGCCCTGCTGCGCAGCTGCGCTTCCGAAGCTACAGGAGCTGGAGATGCCGGAATCGCATCTCCCCCTGCAGCGGTCTGGGCCGTGTTCTTGGTAACGGAAATCTCCCAGGGGTGGATCAGTAGTGAAGGCTGGGGAAGCATGTTCCCAGGAAACGCCTTTTGCAATTTTCGATTGAGAATGTAGCCATACTCTTCGTCCAATCGCAAGGAGTCCACGAAGTAGTTGCGAGGCTGGACACGGTTGACAACGGAGTTCAACGGCGAGGGGAGTTGCAGCTGTGCCCCACCCTCCTCGTCCGGCAAAAAGGCATCTACCAGTACATGCAGACGCGTCATCGGATCAGCGCCGGAGACCTTGACCAGCAGGCCATCCTCGGTCAACGTCGCTGAGCGAATCACAATCGACTGCCGACGATCAGCTTGCAAAACGCGATGCGGCCCCACGACAAAACCATGCTCCTCCTCGGCATTCCCAACGCGCACATTGACCGTCTGGCCTGTTTCGAAGTCGTGCAGGATGTAATCGCCCGGCGCGAGGCCCTCCGCGACTAGCGCCCCCTCCCGCAATTGCAAGTGATCGGGCTTTTCTGCAAAGCGTTTTCCAGACCGTGTTTCGTAGAGCGAGAACACTGACTTCGGCGAGGCTTGCTTGCCCAACGGCAATTCAACAGAGCCTCCTTTTCCGATCGAAATTTGTGACGGCCAATTGCGATGGAATAGGTGAGGGGTCAACATCGTCGCCTGGAGTCCAGTCGCAGAGACCTGCAGCCTTGTCACGTCATCCAATTCTCCCAAATGCACGCTGCCATTCTCATCGGTGGCCAACTGCACATTCTGCAACTCTTTGAACTGTCGAAGTTTCAACGCCAAAGCGATGGGGAAGCGTGGGATCGGCTCGCCATTGCGCCCCAACACGCGCAATTGAAATCCCTCTCCAGTGGGAACCAAGAAGAAATCCGCCAGTTGATGCGAACCGGCAATGGCATTGCAACTGACCGCATGCGACGCCGCAACAGGCTCCCGATCATGCTTGCTCTGGTTGAGGATCTTCCCAGTAAGGGTCAACTTCAAATTCGCCAAGCGTTGTGGAACCAAGAACGGATAGATCAACTCGTCCCCATCCTCCAAGTCGGTTACCGGTACCGTTCTCGACGTTGCAATCCCATCGGAATCGGTCGCCACCACAGACAACTGTGCATCCTCCAGCAGGCGAATACTGATCGGGCGACCATTGCAGGACAGACGCGTTCGAATGGCGATGGCCGTTTGAGTTCCAGCCACAAGCGATTGTCGGTCGAGCAAAAACCTAGCTTGCAGCTCATAGCTCTCGCTCCGGTGCGTAATCGTTACCGGTACGGCCAGTTGCTCTTCCACCAACAGGACTTTGCGTCTTACCGTCTGTTCGGCGTAAGGCAACGTGATTTCGCCCTGCTGGTTGGGCAGGTAAGTCTGTCCCAGTAATTCCAAGTGCGCTGCTGGACGCGGTTTCCCTGCTTCATCCACAATCCGAAAAACCTGACCGGAATCTCCCAGTCGTTCCAGCGGAGTCAAGCTCCCCTTTTGAATCAGAGCGCGACAGCGTGTCCCGGCGCCCAGCAGGTCAACGATCCATACGCCACGTCCCATCAACGTTGGAAGCTGCAATGTTTCGGTGTGCCGACGATCCGCAGGCACGGAAAAGTTGAGCGTTTGTTCGGAGTTGGCCACCAAACCATCCAGATCAACATCGGTCCCCAGATGCTCTTGACTGTTCCGGTAGAAGCTGATCGCATTCAACTCGTAGACACGGACAATCAACTGATCGACCCGCTTAATCTCCACGTCGAGAGTCACCTCAGCATCGGGCTGAAACTGAGTGGAGTTGTGAGGGGAGAAGCGAAGTTCGGTCCGCTCGCGCAGCTCACGCTGTTGTTCCGGGATTAATTTACCATACCAAGTTGCCGAATCCCCCGTCGCCACGTCTCCAACACCATGCAAGATCTTGGTTTCTGCGAAGACTTGATCTAAATAGGCTCGGTCGAGAAACTCAGCAAAAGCGTCGACGCTATCATCCACCAACAAAAACTGCTCAAGATAGCGACGAACCAAGCTGGAATCATCCCCCACCGGTTTCAGTGAAACCTGAGGCTGCATGGAGTAATTGAGTTCGACGAGCGGCGGCAGACGCTTGCCGAAACGAGCCAAGGAGTAATAGCTGGCGGCACGTGGCAGCGCCAGGTAGGTGAGGAAACGCTGCCGATCATAGATCCCCTCGCTCATGTCTAACTTGAGAAGGTTGCCCAACACGAGAGCTTTAAAGTCGTTCTGCGACGCTGGCAAACGTTGCGACCAGACCAACAAACGATCCAAGTAGTTTCGCAATTCCACTTTATCGTCCAGCGAGCTGCCTGCTGCTGGTACTAAGAGGGCACTGTATTGCTGAACAAAGGCCTCCTCTTCCAACAAACTCGGACGCAGCGCAATGAGTTGTTCGAGCTGAGCCAAACTGAGTTGACTATGAATGGGGGCCCAGCCAAAGGATTGCGACTGCTTGTGGGCTAGCTCTTCGGCAATTCGCTCAACGGTCCCTGGCAAATCAGCTCGGTGCAAGCGACCAATCAAAGCCCGCAAGGCCGGATAGGACAGCTCCTGTGCCAGTGCCAATTCCAATCCAGAGTCTTCCAATGAATTGAGCGAGGAATCGGATTTGAGGCGTTCCTGCAGCAGCGAGGCGACCGAGAGCCTAGCCGGGTCGAGTCGATTGGGAAGATCAGCCGCTCTGTCTCGCGCTGGGGAAGCGTGGGACAGCTGGATTCCCAACCGATTTCTCAAGTACTCAAGCGTCTTCTCTGGCGAGCCTTCGTATGCCAAGAGATGCTGTCGGGTCTGCATCGACTGGGTTTGGGAATTCTCCCCCAACTTAGTGCGCCATTCGTCGAGCAGCTTTTGAGCTTGGGGAAGCTGCTCCTCATTCTGCAGATGCAGACAGTGGTAGTAATAGTATTCCTGCGTGCCAGGAATAAGTTCTTGCAGCACACTGGCACGGTCCGTTGCCAGTGCAAAGCGTTCGACAAATCCGATTTCTTGCTGTCCTCGCACGCATTGCACTCCTACCAAGAGAAAACAGAATCCTAGAGCTATTCGGGTCAGCGTATTGTTCATTGTATTTTCCAGTGCGAGTCGGCTAGTCCAGCCTTGGGATATACGGGTGGACGCAGGAAGCAAGCAGATGCAGTCAGGCCTCTACCTCCAGGCAGCCCTTCTCGGGCCTAGCCACGACATTGGCGTGGAGGCGACGCGTCGCTACGGATTTTCCACCCAGCTTTTTCCCAGTTACCTAACCGTAGGTTACGAGAGTCGGTCGGATTGCGAATAACCGTTGGAAAGAGAAGATTTTCTCGAGCTGCACCAAAGAATGGCTTGATGCAGGGGAAGACGCCTGCCACAGAGCGGTGGTTCCCAAGAAATCAGGGAAAAGAATCAAGGAAAGCGAGATGGCCCCTTTCCGTTCACTATTTCCACGCCGTGCCGTCGTGTCCGCCCGCACTCCCGCGCAGACTAAAATCCTGCGGGATGCAGAAGATGACGGACTACCCGACCAGGGCGGGGTTCAGAGGTGGTCGCAAAGGACCCCAGAGACGGCGAATGGGCGGAAGCTTCCATCCTGCCCTACACTGCTTGGACGAGAATCGCACTTGGACGGGAACCTAGGTGCGAGCGAGCAACTCGAGGGCCTGTTCATGCACTAGGCCATTGCTACCAAGCCCATCCCCCCCGAACACAGTCGGCTTTCCATCCCAGCTCGTAAAGCGGCCACCCGCCTCTTCCAGAACTGGCTGCACCGCCGCCAGGTCCCAAGGGTTGGCAATGGGGTCGACCATCAACTCAGCCCGCCCCGTGGCCACCAGTAGATACCCGTAGCCATCGCCCCAGGAGCGAGTAATGTAGGCAGCCTGCTCCAAACTTTCGTACCCCCGCTCTGCTCCACGCTTGTGGAAGGAATCGACTTGAGAGACGACAAACAGCCCTTGGTCGAGTGGTTTCTGGGAGACGTGACAACGCGTAGGGGTGCGGCCGCTAACCGAGTGCCAAGCCCCACAACCGCGAGCAGCAAATACCAGCTCGTCCAAGGCGGGCAAGTAGATAACCCCACCCAAACACTCTCGGTTCTGCACGATCCCCACCAGCGTCGAATAGAGAGGCACCCCAGAAATGAAACTCTTCGTTCCATCAATGGGATCAACGATCCACTGGAATTCAGATTCCCCTTCCTGCGAACCAAACTCCTCTCCTAGGATCGCATCGGCGGGAAAACGCTGATTCAACTCGGCTCGTATTAGCTTCTCGGCATTCTTGTCCGCGAGCGTGACTGGGGACTCGTCCCCCTTGCGTTCGACTTCAATCGCAGCCGATTGAAATAATTCGAGCGTTGATCTACCTGCGAGCTGGGCCAATTCGATCGCAACAGCTAGGCGGCCGTCGAGTGCCGTGGTAAGAGCGTCTGAAAGTTGGGAGAGTGGCATAGCTAAACGTTACCGGTCGATGTTGGGGATTCACGAATGGGGCTTGGCCCAGGGGGCATAAAAAATGAGTGGATCGCAAGCATGATCGCACCGCATACTAAGAGGCTGTCAGCAATATTGAAATTAGGCCAGACGTATTGATCGCTGTATTGCAAGAGAATCCAATCGCGGACACCACTGCTCCACAGCGGTACCGACGGGGGTGGGCCCCACATGCCAAGACGGTCGTACAAGTTTCCGAAAATCCCCCCCATCACGCATCCCAGCGCGATCAGCAACCACCAACTGTCAATTGCGCGGAATTTGCTCAGCCACAGCAAGATTGCGCTGGCGGCCACGAGAGAAAGTACGGCGAAAACAGAGCCGAAACCGGCCCCTAAACCGAATAGAGCACCCGGATTTACCGCCGTCTCAATTCCAATGTAGGGCTCGAGCAACCACCACGGCGGTCGTTGACCGGGGAGTCCACGCCATTCAAAAACCCAGGATTTGGTGAGCAAGTCAACGGCGGTGCCGGCGACGGACAGAGCTGCGAAGGTAATCCATCGAGCCCAAGCAAAGCTGCCTTTGCAGTGCTCGCTTTGATCTGACACGTTAGCCTTCCAGCCGAGAGGCACACTTGACACAGTACGGAGTATCCGGAATTATTTCCAATCTCGCTTTGGGAATGCGACCTCCACACTCCTCGCAAGAACCGTACGAGCCTTCGGAGATCTTTTCAAGTGCAGCTTCAATTTGATCCAACCGATCACCGTCCGAAGAGAGCAAATTCAGGGTAAATTCTTGCTCAAAGCTATGCGTTCCAACCTCTGCAGGATGAATCGGTGCATGGTTGTCGGCTGCACCATCTGAGCCGCCGAGAGCCTCCTGAGACATCATGCTCACGTCGCCAAGCAATCTGCGGCGGATGATCAACAACAAGCTGCGGAATCGGTCACTGTCTGCCTGGCTCAATTTGACAGGCTTCGGTCGATGCAGCGGTGTTGCCGAGGTGGCTGAAATCCCCAGATCCTTGTTGGTGCCACTCAAGCGAGCTTCGGAGACCTGTGGCTCCGCCACGGCAACCGGCTTCGGTTTCGGTTTCGAGGACACGGATTTCGAGGATACCGACTTTGAAGCCCCCGCAGCCACTGCCTTCCCGGTCGCTGGCTTCACAGTGGACTTGCCGCTCGCTGGCTTGCTTTTCTTGGTCGCAGAGGCCGAAGCCTTGGTTCCGTTGGTAGCAGCCGCAACGACTTTGTTGCTCGACTTGCTCCTACCGGATGCTTTGGAGGCAGATGTTGTTTTGGAAGCTGCTGTCGGAGAGGCCGATTTTTTGACGGCCGATTTCACCGCAGCCCCGTTTTGCTTGCCGGCCACGCCCTTCTTGGTGGTGGCCTTAGTCGTGGGCTTGGTCGCTACCGACTTAGTCACTGCTGTCTTGGTCGCTGGCGACTTGGATTTTACCACCTTGGCAGCGGTGGCACGCGCAGGTGCCGCTTTCGGAGAAGAGGACTTTCCGACCGGCTTCTTCTTAGTGGTGGCTTTCTTGACTGCAGATGGCTTAACCGCAGCAGCGCGTCCGTTGACTTTCGCAACCACCTTCTTCCCAGCCGTTCGGGTACCGGCTTTGACAGAACTCGAACGCCCAGCTCCAGCTGTCGTTTTCGTAGTGGATTTCTTGGCTACCTTCTTCGTGCCGTCCTTGCCAGCAGAGCGAGACGATGCGCTCGAAGCTGATGATTTAGAAGATGTTTTCTTGCTAGTGGGACTCTTCTTGGAACTCAAGGCTGTGATCCCGTCAAATCAGGGGGGTAAGTTTCGGCGCAGATGGTAGGCAAATTTTGGAATTCTGTCAAACTGTACTCTGCATTAAAATCGGTACATTGGTAACAAACCGATCGACATTGAAAACGATGCTCTCCGGTTGCGCAGCACGCTTTGTGCTGCAGAAACTATAGGAGAAACGTAAAGGCGTCATAGGCACCTGTTCCGATATAACGCCAAGTTAACCACCTTTTCATCCTCCGGATGATTTCAAAATAGCTAAGAATAGGTATTCCATGGCCGACATCCAGTTGGCGAAAAGCCCTTCCAGCCCGCTTTCAAGCGGCGTAGCTTTTCAGCAATGTATCAATCCGCTGTGCCGTGCCACCTTGGATATTGGGCAAGTCCGTACCGCATGCGATCGCTGCGGAGACCTGTTAGATATTCAATACGATTGGAGCCAGATTGAGGTTCCCAATCGCATGTCCGATTTCGAGCAAATGTGGACAAAACGCTACGAACCGCTCCGGTTTAGCGGAGTTTGGCGATTCCACGAGCTCATTCAGTTTGCCCCAGCCGACAAAGTGGTCACGGTCGGGGAGGGACAGACTCTGCTGCAGCAAGCCAACGAAGTCGCGAAATTCGTCGGCCAAAACGAGGGGAACCTCTACCTCCAATATGAGGGTATGAACCCCTCGGGCAGCTTCAAAGATAATGGGATGTGCGCGGCCTTTACCCATGCACACATGACCGGTGCCAAGCGAGCGGCCTGCGCATCGACCGGCAATACTAGCGCCTCACTGGCGATGTACAGCTCGGTGACCCGGCTCATGAAGGCGATCATCTTCATTGGCAGTGGCAAAATCTCCTACGGCAAGCTCTCCCAAGCCCTCGAGTACGGAGCCTTGACGATTCAGCTCGCTGGGGACTTTGACGATGCCATGATCCGCGTCAAAGAAGTCTCCCAAAGCCTGGGAATCTACCTGGTCAATAGCATCAACCCCTTCCGGATCGAGGGCCAGAAATCGGTCATGTTCCGCGTCCTCGAAGCCCTGCGTTGGGAAGTTCCCGACTGGATCGTCGTGCCTGGAGGGAATCTCGGAAATTCCAGCGCTTTCGGCAAGGCGTTCCAAGAGCTGAAGCTGCTGGGACTCATCGATCGCATCCCGCGATTGGCAGTCATCAATGCCGCCGGCGCCGATACGCTCCATCAACTCTACGAGCGTCGCGGCCTACGCTGGCAAGATGGCCAGCCCAATAATACGCTGATCAGCGACTACTACGCAGAACTGGACCACCGCAAGGCCAAGGCCGACACGATTGCTAGCGCCATCGAAATCAATCGCCCCGTCAATCTCAAGAAGTGCCTGCGGGCCTTGGATGCTTGCGATGGAGTCGTCCGCAAAGTCACCGACCAAGAAATCTTAGACGCCAAGGCCCAGGTCGGAGCCGGCGGCATTGGTTGCGAACCTGCCAGCGCTGCCAGCGTCGCAGGCGCCAAGCTACTGCGCGCCGAAGGGGTCATCGCCCCGTCGGATCGAGTGGTCTGCATCTTGACCGGACATCAATTGAAAGACCCGACAGCCACCGTGGCCTACCACACCACCGACCAAGAGCAGTTCAACAATGTTCTGGGGAGCCGAGGAGTGAGCCGAGCCTCCTTCGCCAACCGAGCGGTCGCCGTCCCGAACGACCTCGATGCGATCATGCGAGCCATCCAGCTTTACAGTTGAGCCCAGTAAGTTGAGCCCAGTAAGCTAGCAATCAGTGAACCCGCTATTCGGCCAATTCGAGTCCCAGTCCGGGACGATAGCCACCACCCTGCAAAATTCCGGTTTCGGGAATTCGAGTTGGCGGCTCTCCGCCCGGCGCGACGAGTTCACGGAAAAACTGGCCGGGTTGCCAGGGTGGACTGGGAGGCGGAGCCATCGATGGTGGCATTGTGGGCGTGGTTACGATGGCAGGAGCCGCCGATTGGAAGGTTGGATCGAGCGGCGAGACCTGTGAGCCGGGGCCACCAAATCCAGTGCCTCCCAGGGTTGGTGGGAGCGGCGTGCCGACCCCTTGGAACGCTTGCAATCGCGTTTCGTTAGCCCGAGCTTGCAACTCTTCGCTGGGAATTTGCTGGCTGGGGACTAAAGTGATATCAATGACGCGCTCATCCCGCAGCTCCCATGGCCACAGCGTTTCGCTGAAGAAGTCGAACGGAGGAATTTGATACCATGGTGGCGAAAAATCTCGCAGGATTTTCTCCGTGCGGAAGCCATCACCAACCACTTCAATCTCCCGCGTCCCGTAGTAGGTGAAGGAGGTGGAAGCGGGACTCGTACCAATCAATTGCTTGTCGACGTAGATGCTCGCCCCCGCCGGATTCGAACGAATCGTCATCCGGCGACGGACGCAACCGGGAGTCAGCAAGCATAGCGCGAGCATCCCCAGGACGATGGCCGTGGAAGCGTTCGGTCGTACTAATGCATTGCGTAGCACTCGTCAGGAACCTCGTCGCAGTTGGGGTGGCTGAGGCAGGACAGCCGCCGAATGGGGAAGCGTTACCGCGCGAGTATAGGCAGGTCGAGCGATCGGGTGCCAGGGCAATCTTGTGGCTGCAGGCGGGCTGCCGGCCTGGCCCAAACGCAACTTCCAAGCAAGGCCCAGATGGTCCCTCCGCTCTGTTTCCCCCCCAGCCACTCCATGGCATGTCACCATCTCCATGGAGCCAAGCTGCGGGGGCAAGGGTGATGGGAGAGCCTAGCAGCTCAACAATCCCTGCGGAATCGCGCGATATCAAAACTTGAGAAAGCGAGACCTAGGCTACATCGTCGACAATTAGCGAAGTACAATCGTAGAATGAGGCTTTCGAGTCGCCCTCTACTCCAAGCCCCTTGCCAAACACGTCCCATAGCCAAGACAGTGAAATTTGTCTGAATCGCCCCCCACCGCCGATGCGAAGAAGAGTTGGAAGAGTACTGTCAAGCATTCAGTACTATCCGACATTGGGATGCGGCGTGCCATCAATCAAGATTCCTATGCGATCGTCTTGGCAGACACCCAAAATTCTTGGGAAAAGTATGGGCACCTGTTTATCGTGGCCGATGGCATGGGCGCCCACGCGGCCGGTGAGCTGGCTTCAAAGTTGTCGGTCGAGCTGATTCCGCACCACTATTTTAAGCTCAGAGATCAACCTCCCGCAGAATCGCTGCATCAATCCATCCTGAACGCCAATGCGGAAATATTTCGGCGAGGGCAAGCCAACATCGAATTCCGATCGATGGGCACCACTTGCAGCACTCTAACTCTGGCTCCGGAAGGCGCCGTGGTGGCGCATGTCGGCGACAGTCGGGTCTACCAAATGCGTGGAGATCAGCTGTTTCAGCTGACGTTCGACCACTCCTTGGTCTGGGAAATGCAGGCCGCCGGTGAACTCACCGACGAAACAGCTCGCAGTGGTGTGATCCCCAAGAACGTGATCACTCGCTCCCTAGGCCCCAATGCCAATGTCCAAATTGATTTGGAAGGCCCCTTTCCAGTCAAACGAGGTGACGTTTTCCTGCTCTGCTCCGATGGACTGAGTGGCCAGGTTAGCGACGAGGAATTGGCTTCGATTCTCAGCGCCCTGCCACCGCAGCCAGCTTGCCAATTGCTCATCGACCTCTCCAATCTGCGGGGCGGGCCTGATAACATCACCGCAATCGTGGTCGAAGTTGCAGAGGATTCAATCTGCTCTGCGCAGCCCGGTGCAATTGCAGCCCGTTGGAATGGCGCGCCTCGCACCTTTTCTCCCGCTTTGGGAATTGTGGCTGCGGTCTGTATTTCGGCAGCCGGATTGCTGTGCCTGCTAGGAAATATCCCTCTAGGAGTCGTGGCGGCGGTGCTCGGCATCATCGCCCTGGGAACCGGACTGGTGCAAGTCTTGTGGAATGGCAACAGCCCAGCCGACGCGCACGGACGCTACGGGCAAGGTCCACACCGACAGTTCAAAGCTGGCAACCAACCTCTTTTTGAACAGCTTGCCGGAACCATGAAGTCGCTTCGCGAGGCCTCTGAGGAACGCGGTTGGAAGATCCAGTGGGACCTGCTGGAGGGCCAGTTTGAGAAAGCCAAGCAGCACGCGGCTGCTGGCAACTTCAAGCAGGCAGTCGCCACGCAGGGCAAAGTGATCATCGAATTGATGAAGCAAATTCGCGGGCAGCGAGACACCCCTGCTAGTGATTCTGCCATCGACTTATGAGCCTCCCTTCGAGGCCCCCAAGCCACCCGCTAAGCAGGCAAAATGACCTTGAGTCGCTTCTTCGACTGAGCTTGCCTCCCCAAACGGACCACCTCCGCTTCTTGATTTCGGCGTAGTCCTCGGTGGGCCGAGTTGCTAGACTCGCGCGATGCAGCGATTCAATATTTACATCCTCTGGGAAATCACCAAAGTCTTCGTCATTGCGCTCGTCGCATTTACGATGATCATCATGCTGTTCGTACTCGCCAAAGAGCTGCTAGCCCAAGGCTTAGGGGTGCTCGCAGTGCTGCAAGTCTTGCCGTACGTCCTGCCCACGTCCCTGCAGTTCGCCTTACCTGCCACGTTGCTGTTTGCCGTTTGCAGCGTATACGGCCGCATCAGCGCCGACAATGAAATTCTGGCCATGATGGCCTCCGGAGTCTCCCCCGCAGCCTTCATCAAACCTGTCCTTGTCGCCGGCTTCTTGCTCAGCCTGTTTGCCGTGTGGCTATCCGAACTGGCCGTCTCGTGGGGACAGCCTGGCATCAATCGGGTCGTCATGCATTCGATTGAGCAAGTCGTGTATGGATACCTGTCGAGCCAGGGGTCGTACAGTTCGGCGAATGGCTTTTCGATCCACGTGCACGAGATCGGTGACGACGGCCGCGAACTCCTCTTGCCGACGATCACCATTCCCGCGCAGGGAAATGGCAATTCACTCGATATTTCCGCCAGATCTGCACGGCTGAAAATGGACCCCGTCAAGGAGGTCCTGTTGATCGAGTTGGAAGATAGCCAAATTGAAACGGGCGATTTCCTCACGGTAAATCCCGGTCCCACTAAATACGAAGTGCCCCTGTCCGACGCGACCAGAAAAGGCACCGCTGCAAGTAGCGCCGCCGAACTTCCCTCCCGGGGTATCGCCCAGGCCATCTCCAGTCAGCTTCAGGAAGCGGCCCGGACGCGAGAAGAATTGGCCGCGCGAGCAGCCATGGGACTCTCTGCTGGCAGATACGACTGGCTCGACGATGCTACATCCGCCGGCTCATTGGGAAGCATTGCCGGGAGTCGCCAACGGCTAGTGCGACTACGCATGGAACCTTGGCGCCGATGGGCCAGCGGCTTCTGTTGCTTGTTTTTCGTCTGGGTTGGCATACCGCTGGCCATTTGGATGCGTTCGGCAGATCATTGGACTAGCTTCGGCGCCTGTTTTTTGCCTATTCTATTTTTGTTCTTTCCCGTATTTGCCATTGGGCTAAACCACGCCAAGGACGGTACGTGGCATCCCATTGCTCTTTGGCTGGGCAACCTGACCCTGCTGTTGGTTGGAGCCTGGTGGATGCGCAAGATCTTTCGCAACTAAACTCAAGCCGAGCAGTTTTGCCGCCCCGAGGAAATCCTTGGAGCGCAATTGCTCAGACACAAGGAGCTTCGCATTTCCACCCAAATCACCAACAACGCATGGGCGGCCGAATCACGTCCGGCAGCGGCCCCAACCACCCTCCGTAATCTGATTGTGCGTCGCCGGATTGCGATCAGCCTGATCGGCTTTGGGAGCTTGGTGGCCTACAACTTGGCCTGGCGCGGAACGATCCCGTTCAGTCCATTCGACTTAGCCAATCCCTGGGTAATCACCGCCTGGGCCATGCTCATCATCGGCCTTGCAATTCGCAGCTGGTCTGCTGGTACGCTCAACAAATCAAGAGAACTGACGACGACGGGCCCCTACTCGATGTGCCGGAATCCCCTGTACGTGGGCTCGTTCTTAATGATGTTTGCGTTTTGCTTGCTATGCAAAGATCTCCCGACTCTATTGTTTGTGGCTGGCCCCATGCTGTGGCTCTATTGGCAACAGGTTCGCTTTGAGGAAACGCGACTGAACAACCTGTTTCCAGACCAATGGCCAGCCTACACGCGTTCGACACCGCGCTTCGTCCCACGCTCCCTACCGCGCAAGCCCTTGGAATCCTGGGCGCTGAGCTGGTGGATGACCAATCGTGAGTATCAAGCGCTGACCGGGGTCACCTTGGGGCTGCTGGGAATCTACGTCTTGCATCTTTGGCGAGTCTCACAACTCGGCTAGATCTTGGCTTGCCCTCAGCTTTTCAGCCCCCTCGCGACAATGAGGAGTCGTGCACGTGCTTTCACGGATGCTTATACGCAAAAAAATCTTGTTGAGCACGGTCTTACTCACCGTCACTCTCCTGCTGCTAGTCTACTGCAGCCTGCGGAGTGCGTACGCCTACCGAGATCTAACTTTGGTCGTGGAGCAACTGGCCGGCGAACTCGAAGCTTCATCCGACCTGCGATTCGAAATGGATGAACTCCTACGCCTCTCCTCAACAGTGCAACGCCCCTCACCCTCCTCAGGCCTAATGCTGTTCGTGCAAACTCAACCTCAACAAAGGCTTGAATTCCACAACCAAGTGCATAAGGTTGACACGCAACTCGGTGATTACGAACACGAATTGGTCAACAAATTTGATTTTGATCACCTTCTTTCAGACCGCAGTCCGGAACGAAAATGTGTCTCTGAGATTCGCCGCAAGCTAGATGGCATCAAATGGCTCTGCAATGGAAATGACCCCGCTTTCTTCAGTGGTACAGCGAGCTGGTTGCAAAATGACATGCAATTGCTCATGGAAGATGTTCGTGAATTGCCAACTTTTATCCTCGAGCGCATGAAGCACTTCCGTGGCGAGGTCCGCAGCCGTTACCGAGCGCTGATTATCATCATTACTTTTTCGTCTGCGATCGCCCTGACGATTGTGGCCATTATGTTCTGGTTCTTCCGTAACTCGGTCGTCCAACCTTTCAAGACGTTGCTGTCTGGAAGTCGCCAAATTGCCCGCGGCGACTTCAATCACCGCATCTACCTCTCCTCCCAAGACGAGCTTTCCGAACTGGCCGATGCACTTAATAAAATGACCAGCAGCTTTGTTGAAATCCAACAAAACTTGAATGAAAAAGTGCAAGAACGCAGTCGTGAAGTCGTGCGTAGTGAGCAACTCGCCAGTGTCGGCTTCCTAGCCGCCGGGGTAGCTCATGAAATCAACAATCCACTGGCATCCATCGCTTGGAGCGCCGAGGCATTGGAGAGTCGATTGCACGAAATACTCCATCGACCAGCGGAGATAACGGAAGAAGATTCGACAGGAGAGACATCTCAGACCGCATTATCGCAACGCTCAAATTACGACGACCAACAGATCGAAGTGCTACGCAAATACCTGGCTCGCATTCAAGATGAAGCCTTCCGCTGCAAAGGCATCACCGAACGGTTGCTGGATTTTTCGCGGTTGGGTGAAACGCAGCGCAAACAACCTACGGAAATCGACGAATCGGTTAGCGATGTCATCGCCCTCGTGAAACATCTCGGCCAGTACCGCAACAAGAAGCTTGAGTATATCGGCCAGGCCGGTGTAACAGCCGAAGTTAGCCCCACAGAGTTCAAACAAGTCGTTCTGAATTTACTCACCAATTCACTCGATGCGTGTGAAGAGGGTGGAGTCGTTCGAGTGCGTTTGCAGGCCGACCAAGAGTGCTTCACGCTGGAGGTCAGTGACAACGGTTGCGGCATGACGCAAGAAGTGCTAAAGCATCTTTTCGAACCGTTCTTCACTCGCCGCCGAGATGGTAGAGGCACCGGACTGGGCCTCTCCATTTCCTATCGCATCGTCCAGGATCATGGTGGGACCCTGGTTCCTGCCAGTTCCGGTCCAGGTCAAGGTTCCCAACTCACTTTAACATTGCCCCTTAGGTCAACTAGTAGTACATCCTATGAAAGATTCAAAGCAGCCGCCTAATGGCCTTCGCATCCTTTTTGCCGATGACGAAGAGTCCTTGCAAGATCTCATGAGCATGGAATTGCCGCGTATGGGGCATCGTGTCACGGTCTGCCCTGACGGCGAATCGGCCGTACGCGAAGCGCGCAGCGAGTCCTTCGACTGCCTGCTAGTCGACCTCGACATGCCTGGCATCCATGGGATCGAAGTGATCCGACAAGTCCGAGAGCTGTCTCCCGAGACCGAAGCGGTCGTCATGACGGGTAAGGAATCGCTCGAAACTGCCGTCGCAGCCATGCGTTACGGCGCCTGCGATTATTTGACAAAACCATGTCGATTGACCGACCTGCAAGCTCTACTTCAACGGTTGCTCGAACGTCGCGACAATGTGCGCGAGTTCTACTCCAATAAAAAACGTATTGAAAAGACTTCGACCGGCGTACAACTCATCGGCGAACACGCGTCGATGCAAGCGGTAAAGCGACTGGTGTCGAAAGTGGCTCCCACGCATTCCACCGTTCTCATCCGCGGCGAAACCGGATGTGGCAAGGAGCTCGTCGCCCGCAGCGTGCACGATGAAAGCCCTCGAGCTTCGCAGGCGTTCGTCGCGATCAACTGCGGCGCACTGCCAGAGAATCTCATCGAAAGCGAACTGTTCGGTCACCGCAAAGGTGCCTTCACAGGTGCCGACGCCCAACGCGTCGGACTCTTCGAAGTCGCTAGTGGCGGTACCATCTTCCTGGACGAAATCGGAGAGCTGCCGCTGGGCATGCAAGCCAAATTATTGCGAGTGCTGGAGAGTGGCGAAATCCGCCGCGTGGGTGACAACGATCCCTTCAAAGTCGACGTCCGAGTCGTGTGTGCAACCCACCGTGATCTCGAGCAGATGGTTGAAGAGGGTGCATTCCGCGAAGATTTGATGTTCCGCATCAACACCTTTGAAATTCATCTTCCGACGCTGAGAGAGCGAGTCTCCGACATCCCGAACTTGGCAGTCCATCTATTCCGACGTTTCCGCGACGACGCGGTTGCCGACGCTCAGATTTTCAGCGCTGAAGCAATGGAAGAATTGGTCAATCACGTTTGGCCAGGCAACGTTCGAGAATTGGCTAACGTGATCGAGCATGCCTCCATCCTGTGCGAGGCCCCTCCCATCCTGCGCGAGCACTTGCCCAAACACTTTACCGACCGTCGACTCCGCAAAGAACTCCGCTCCCTAGGTCCAATGTCGCTCAAAGAAATGGAATTCACGGTTATCCAAGAAGCTGTGACTCGACATGAGGGGAATAAGCAGGCCGCCGCTGAGGAATTGGGGATCAGTCTTAAAACCCTGTACAACAAGCTGAACCAGCTCGCTTCTGGCTCACTTTCCAAATCAGCTTGAAGAGCCGACTGAAACCGCGACTTGAAACTGCGGCTTCAAGTCCGTCTGGGGACTGATTCTCGGGCGCGTCGAAAATTCAAAAGCCGCATGTTCGCAGGTGCAAGCATCTAACGATGCGGCTCCAAACCAGTTGCTCGTAGAACACCACAGAGCGTGTCCAGCAAGGCAGTGTTTGTCGTACAAAGTGCATCCACTGACCCGACGACATCCCCTTGCGCTGAATGTGACCTGCTCGGGAAATTTCGGAAGAACTCGGTGTGAGCAACCCAAGCAGGCTCCCACGTGCAGCGGTGGGAGGCTTCCGTCACCTCACCTTAGAGGATGCAGGCTCATCGATCTGCATTGCCAGTCGCGCGGCGGTCGAAACCCTCACGAGTAAGACCCCTCCCTTCAAAACCCCCAACCCAATGAAGGCCACAACTCCAGATTCAACCACCTGCCGATGGCTCACATAATCCAGGGCAATTATGAGGAGCCAGACAGCAAAGCCGACCAGCAACCATCCTGCGATCTCTCGCAACCAAAACAGCATCGAGACTCTCCATGAGTTGTTATTCTTGAACGGACTCCAACGGTTGACTGGCTCCCAACTCGAATCAAGCCCGCTCCGGTATAGTGTACACCGCCCAGCTCAATTCGACAGCTCGGAACGGCAGCGGCGCCCTGGGACGCTCCTTCCAAGCTTCAGCTTGTTCAACTTGACTTTGCACGCTTGCGACGACGGTGCTGTGCTCGAAAATCGGCATACAACCAGCTCGCCAGGGTAGTTCGCAGGTAGAGCACCGCCTGGCGCCGAGTCTTATTGCGCCAACTCCACTCGTTCAAAAGCAACGAAATCAAGATGTAAATAAACGCGAGCACAGCACTCAAATGAAGAGTTCGCAACGCGCTGGGAATCAATCCGACTTTACGAATGGACTGGGGTTCTATTGGAATCGAACTGTACAGTCCCCAGGCCAGCACCACAGCGGCAGAGGCTGAGAGGCCCAGCAGCCCCAAGGCTGCCAGATGCGAGACGGGTTGGACTGGCGGTATCGCCGACGCATTCACCTCGAGGCCAGTTGGCTGATCACCGTCGGTGGGAACGTCCGCTGTAATTCCTGGAGTGCGAGGCATGAGGGCCCCTACCAATCCATGGATGCCGTTGATTTGATGCAGTTGCATGAGCGACCGCAAGCGACTGATCAACATCACCAGTATAACGGCTAAGATGCACTCGCTCATCAAACGCACCAGTTCGACCTCGCTTAACTCAGCAGGCTCGCAGAAAAACAGATAGGCTTGTATGCCGATCAATACGATGGCGCCCGACCAACGCCAGAATGTAAGGGCCAGCAAGCCGAAAAAGACCGCCTTGAAGAGAAATGCTGCCTCTTCGAAGGCGAATAGCTGCGAGGCGAGGAGCATACCAATAGCAAACGTAGCAATGGCGTACATCGAGAGCATCCAACGACTGGGGTCAGCGAGTCTGCTCGTACTCATCGTGTACTCCTTGCCAAGGTACGGCCACTGCCCACCAATTCAGCTTCGGACAGCACAAGTGCTATGGCCTGACGATCTCCAGCAAAGGCCACCCGAGCCCCCGACTTGCGCAACATGCGTTTGAGCGGTTGGATCTGCCGGAGCACACGCAACTCGGCCGCGTGGCTCAACACCTGCAATTCCCTCTCCAGTGGCGTAAGTTGAGAGGAAGAATCCCCGTCTGTCGATTGGAAAGCGTGCGTTGTTGGGGTTGGGCAAATACAAACAACACGGTGATGCCGTGCTACAGCCACTCGCACCGCTGCCAGAAGAGGGTCCAGGTCGCTATCGGCATCCAGCAGGTCCAGCATCAAGACAAAGACCTCGTTGTCGCGTGCCAGAGATACCGATTTGAGCACCTCGCGAGCGAACATAGGGATGCGATCTGGCGTTCGCGGCGAGGATTCGGGCAGGGTTGAACCGTTATCATCCCATCCACTTTCACGCAAAAGACGCTGGATGGCCACCGCCATGCTGTGGTCATCGAAAGCGAGTTGTGCAGTTTGCGTGGAGCTCAGCTGTTGAACAACTCCCAGCAAAGCCGCAATCTGCTGCCTATGGCGCCAATTCTTTCGCCAAGGAGGCAGTGGCCAGAAGGTCCACGGCAGACGATTGACCTTGCTCTCCATCAACTCAGGATAGCGACGCTGGCAAACGGCCAAGGCGCTGTGTAGGAGAGATCGAGTGTAAGCGGGCGGTGGCAGTTCTGCGTCTGCGGTAAACTCGGCCAAGGCTTCGAGCAACTGGAAGAATGCGCGCTCTCCCCCACTGGGCCGGCGGCGTTTCACCCCTCCCTGGTCCATCAATGCATACCCTACCAAATCGCCAGCGGAAATCGCGGACCGCCCCACGCTGGCAGCCACATAGTTGAGCTGGTCCAGCATGCGCAGCCCCCAACCTCCCATTCGATTCGATGCGTAGCCATCGACCAAAAGGGTCAGTCGCACGGGAACTTCCGATTCATACTGGCGGGTCATCAAGCGATCGCGACGCGCCGAAACCTTCCAAGCAATTGACTTGGGAGGATCCCCAGACTGATACTCTCGGAGCTCGAGTAGCTCGGAGCCCAAGCCGGCGCGTTGCAAGCGGTGGATACCATGCTGAGGGATCGAATTCAAGCGCTTCACATTGGGGTGCGAATCCACTGTAGTCGCAAAACTTGGGAGCGACCGCAGATGCAACTCTTCGTCATGAAAGCGTTCCGCGATAAACAATCCCTGTGGATCTTGAAATTGGAACTGAGTTCCAGGGAAAATGACACTGCCGGCGGAGTTGATCAGCACTTGGTAGATCAAGCATTGAGAGGAGGCCAGCCAATCGACGGAAGCAAAACTCTCGCCACTCAATTGTGTTACCGATTCGGGCACCCAGTCGCGAACCACCACAGGCGCTCCAAATCGAATGCGTGGCAGTTCCACCCGCAATTCAACCTCGATGCGTCGGTCCGCCCACAGGACGCATTGCTGTGCGGGCCGCCCGTGGATATACCGCGTGCAGCGAATATGAGTCCACTGCCACTGCGTTTGGATCCGAAACCAGCACCAGCTAAAAAACAACCACACCAGGATGCTCAGCGAAAGGATGGCCAGCGTATCTTGACTGCGCAGGACTCCCGCCAGCCCTCCCAGCACGCCCACCAATATCAGAATTCGACAACGATTCGTCATGAAGAGGAGAATTGGGGTTAACGGTTGGAGGGGCTTGATTCGGTAAGCACAGGGACGGATGCGATGACCTCTTGAATCACCTCCTGAGCACTGCGCCCGTCCATCTCAGCTTCGGGACGCATGATAATGCGGTGCCCCAGGACGGGCAGGCAGACGTTTTGCACGTCCTCATGCGTCAAATAGTCACGACCGGCCATGAGAGCCTGCACTCGGGAGGAACGCATTAGATTGATCGCCGCTCGCGGACTCCCCCCAAGAATCAAATCGGGATGCTGGCGCGTCTGGCGTATCAGGTCGATAATGTAGCCCTGCAGCTCACTGGTGGAATAGACGTTGTCGACCCGCCGCTGAATCTCCAGCACTTCCTCTGTACTCGTCACCGGGGCCGGAGTGGGAATCGGCCGACTATGCAAGCTCAACATATTGACTTCGTCCCCGCGATCCGGGTACCCAACTTCGATGCGGAACAAAAAGCGATCCAACTGCGCTTCCGGCAAGCGGTAGACCCCTTCCTGTTCGATTGGGTTCTGGGTAGCCAACACCATAAACGGCTCGGGAAGTGGAAGCGTCTTGCCTTCAATCGTTACCTGTCGTTCTTGCATTGCTTCCAGCAGCGCCGATTGGGTTCTGGCAGGGGCTCGATTGAGTTCATCAGCAAGCAACAATTGGCAGAAAATCGGTCCTTTGCGGAGTACAAAATCACTAGTTTGGCGATCGAGGACTTGCGTTCCCGTCACATCCGAGGGAAGCAAGTCAGGGGTGAACTGCACCCGTTCATAGGCGATTCCCAATACGGCGGAAAAGGTCCTGCATAGGGTCGTCTTGGCGGTGCCTGGCACCCCTTCCAGCAATACGTGCCCACCGGCTAAGAGAGAAATGAGGAGTTGCTGGACAACGTCATCCATCCCAACCACGACCGTCCTCACGGCTGAAAGCGTACGCTGCCTGAGTTCACGGACCTGTTGGGCGAGTTCAA
This sequence comes from Aureliella helgolandensis, assembly GCF_007752135.1. Lineage (GTDB taxonomy): Bacteria > Planctomycetota > Planctomycetia > Pirellulales > Pirellulaceae > Aureliella > Aureliella helgolandensis. The sequence continues at coordinate 7,869,410 of NZ_CP036298.1, forward strand.
GGGTGTCGGACACTGGGATGATAACTTCGTGGAAGTGGATTGGGATATGAAAATGACTCGGCAGGCAGTCTCGACGCTCCAATCGCGTTAAACCTGCCGTCGCGGAATTAGGACTTGTCGCAATCGCTCAACCGCTGAGTTGAATTCCAACAAACGCTGCCGTGGCCAGGGACTGTTCGATGGCTGGCAGGCTACATCGAGTATAGAGGCCAGTTGGAATTGCCGCGACTCGTCATGCGACGGCGACTCCTGATCGATGGCAACCACCCGAGCCCGCCAAATCTCAGGATTGGCTGAGTTCGTAAGATCGGTCAAAAATTGTGAGGCTAAAACTTGAGCTGCCTGACTGCGTTGCACGGCTCTCGGTATGGCACGGCTCGATGCCATCTGCGCCAAATCGAGATTCGACATTTTGCGGCGATTCTTCCAAGGTGTCGTAAACCTCTTCGACTTGCCCGATACCAGAAAAACGGCAATCAGGAATAGCAGGGCGGCCAACCCCAGCAGCAGGACCCGGTAATAGCTGCGAGAGGAGAGGCGTCTCGGCCGATCGGCGACAAACTCGTTGAGCAAATCGGAATCCTCAACTTTGGAGATCACCGTGTTGGCAACTCGCAGCATTTGCTCAAGTTCAAGTTCCGGGAGGGGGACCGGTGGCAGCTCTTCGGGAGGCAACAGTTCAGGCAGCTTTTCGCGAAAGCTGGCTAGTGGTTGGCCATCCTTCAAAAAGCAGAGTTGGCGGCGTTTGCCTGAATTGAGGAACTTCGCAACGTTGATCGCCAGAATTGCGTTGTCTCCATGCCATAGCATCCCATTGGTGAACAGGCTGTGATCTGCGGCCAACACCATGCGTCCCCCTGACGAGGATTTCAAGTCAAGCGATGCTAAGACCGGCCGTCGACTAGCTGCCTCAGGGGTGACGCTGGACGGAAGCGTGGCCACATGCTGCCAGACTCCCCAGCGGCGGTCGAGACGGTTGAGCCAACCACTGCGATTGAGGACAATCTCCCCCACCCCCTCGGTGAGCGGACTGTCCTGGGCCAACGCATCGAGCTTGAGACAATCCTGATGCCCCTGCACCATATATTTCTTCTGCGACGTCTTCACTGGACCGCCGCCAATATGCCAGTAGGATGAAATCCAGACGCTATTGTCCGTAGCGAACAACAGCGCGCCTCCATGCTCGACGAAGCGATGCAGGCTAGGTGCCAAGTCCTCCAGGACGTCAGGGTTTCCGAGCACCACGAGAACCGATTGGGTTGGATCCGAGAGAATCGGATCGACAGAATCCGAGACGTTCAATCCCGTTTGCTCCAACAACATCTCAAACAAATCAAAACGGAATTGCCAATCGACTGGCACCGATGTCGCTTGGGCGGCCCCTGGTGCCTGCGCCACCTCCTGCCCGAGACCATCCGCCGGAAGGCCCCCCCCAATCAACGCGAGCAAGAGACATCCTGCGCGAAGCCACATTTGCTTGCTGTCCGATGAAGTCATGCGAGACACTGTTCCACGGCGCGCCGCGCTTGAGTCAACTGCTCCGCTGCTAGCGGTTGATCCAAAGGACGATAGCGTGCTTGCTCATACAATCTCGCCAAGGTATCCAACGCCGCATCGGTACCCGGGCGTGATGCCAATATCGCATCAGCCGCTCGGCGATGTGTCCACCAACGCTCCGCCGGCGACGTGGAGCGCTGGGCAAGTGCGTGAAATACACGAATGATGTCCGCTTGTGTTTGAATTTCGTAGTGATGCATTGCGGGTGCCAAATTCGATGCACCCGGAGTCATTGCAGCGGCCCGGCGCAGGTACCAGATCAAGACAACCAATCCAATGAGCATCAATAGGAGGAGCAAGTCCATACGGAGTCCTGAATTAACGGAAGGCCCCATGCCGACACTCCCCTGCCCTGCCCCACTCGGACTTGGCGCCGCCGGAGCGGCCGCCAGACTCTTAAGGAACTCCGAAGCCGACTGGGCAAATTTGCGGACCGACGATACGGACGTTTTAGCACTTGAACTTCCGCTAGCGGAACCGATGCCGGCCGTCGTCGAGCTTGTGCTAGGACTGTCACTACCCCCAATCGGTCCATCTCCCCCCTCTTTCGTCCCACCGGTTCTCGCGTGCTCTGCTGCATTCAAACTAGATGCAGCGTTGGTCGCGCGCGGGACAGCCGAAGGCGTCCGTTTGGGTTTCAAATCTTTTGCCATGTCCATGACATCATCCCGTACGCCATCCAGGGCTTGCATCAAACTAGCTTCAAATCCAGAAAATGCCCCATCACTGGTGCCGGTGGAATCTCGGCCGCCAGACTTACCCCGCTGGGATTCGCTCTGCGCCTGACTGAGCAGGTCACGAAACGTTTTTCGGAAACCATCACGATCCAACTTGCGATTGATTCCCTCAGGCGCTAAAGCACGAATCGCGTCTTTCACCTCCTGCTGGCTCATCCCCTTCCCCGCACCTGCCAGCGCCTCCGAAAGTCCCCCTATTCCCGCCGCTTCTAAGAGACTACTCAGCGGAGGTAGTTGCGATGCATCCTGCTGGACACCTTGGAGAAACTCGGGGACCGACGGGAGACCAGCCGGCTCGCGAACGGTCGAGGTTGAGCCTTGAGGTGCAAGGTTCTTCAACCAGCCTAAAATTTGTTCGCGCCCAGCCCCTGGAGCAGCGGCGCTGCCAGTAGCAACCGGCTCAGCAGACGCTGCAGAATTGGCAGCAGGCGAAGAAAGGCCCGACTGTGGAACCTCGGCATTCGCACTCTCCGGGCTGCCAGACGGGTACCGTTCCGGCCGTAATTCCCGCGCGTCGCCCGGCTCCGCTGGAGATCTAAGGGGACTCAATCCCGAGGGGCGAGTATTTGCCGTGGAATCATCAGCCGCAGGAGCGAGAGAGGTCGCAGCCAGCTGCTGCTTCGCGCGCTGGAGCCTCCTCGAATACAGATCTCCAAGCCCCAGACTCGATGCATTGGGGTTCGAGCCCCCCACACTCTCAGCGTTCGAACGCGGTGCCGTTTGATTCGGCGCAGTTGGATTCGGCGCAGTTGGGTTCGGTATGGTTGGATTGGAACGAAGCGAGTCACTTCCACCCGAGTCACTACTGGGCGATTTACTATCGGGCAATTGCCCGGCGGGGGAGCTGCCTACCGGCGGAATGCGGTTGGACTCCGCGGCTGAACGCGGCGCTCCGCTGCCGTCAACCGAGCCGGGGAGCTGGGGGCTGGAGAGTTGCGGGCCGTCGTCCCCACCAGCACCCGGCTGAAAGGGCAGGCGTCGATCGCGTTGATAGCGTTCGAGCAATTCCTGCAGTTTGCTCGTCGACTGCGGTTGCTGAAGAGCCTTGGCAGCCTCCTGAGCGGCGGCTGGAGGCAAGCCTGGGGGCAGCTCACCGGCGGCTAGCGATTTCGCCCAGGAGTTCAACTCAGCCTGCTGATCCACTCCGCTCGAACCAATTGGGGGAGCGTGTTTCATCAATTCCTGTAAAGCGGCGAGCTGCTCGTGATTCAAATCTTTTAAGAGCGGGGCCAATGCTTCTAGTGGCGAGGTGGGCTGATCGGCCTTGGAGCGAGCCTGAGCCTCGTGCTGGGTGACCAAGGCGCTCAAATGCTGCATCATCCTAAACTGGAGAATAGCATCATTGGTCGCTCCAGCTGGCAACTCCAAGCTTCGCTGCGCCAGCTCCGCAGCAGGCCGTCCTCCGCTCGCATCTTGGGCAACGGCACACTGTCGCGGCAGCAGCAGCCCTAGCATTAGGCTGACCATGAGTGCAATCAGACCGTTTTTCCAATGAGCCATTATTTTCCGCAAAACCATTTCCCACAATGCAGATCAAGGTAGAGACGAGAACCGTATTTATCGTATGGGCAATTCTGCTGCGCACACGAACCCGAAGTAGGGAATTCGCTTCGGATTCAAGCGAATCCCCTAAGCTGGAGCGTGGCAACCCCAAGCCAGATGCTTGCAGAATGCGTATAGTTTACGCAACTAGTAGGCAGCAGGTGCACCCGAGATTGCCCGAAATGGAAAATCCCCGGTCTTTCCATGGAGTGCTGCGAGCGGATACCGCCATCCCTGGCACCTAACGCCGAGAAGCAGATTTGCTGGGAAAGGGATGAAATCCGGCCGCTAACGATCACCACAGACTTCCCTCCGCCTCCTGCAATTTGCTCCTTCAGTAGATCATCGAACAACTGACGAAACGATTGAAAATTCTCAATGTCGAATCCGAGTAGTAAAACTCGCTATCAGAGCTATCTCCAAGAAGTGTCCGCGCGCCGTCAGGAAAAAAGCGGTTCTGCCGATGGCAATTCTGCAGAACAGAAAACCCGCCAGCGAACTTTCTGGCAATTGCTATCCGCCTTTTGGATGCAGCTGGCCGAGCATCGCCCCAAAGTTCTGTTCGCGTTGTTCACATTAACCATCTCGACACTGCTCAGCCTGATTCCGCCCGCGGGAACCAAGTTTGCCATCGACTATGTCATGACCGAGCCGCCGCAGCCCATGCCCCCTTGGCTGTCGGCCTGGCTACCTAGCGATTTGTCGCGGATGGGGCTGCTGTGGATCATCGCCATCGCCGTTTGTGGTGTGACGTTGGTGCGCACGGTCGTGCACCTGGCGGGACGCTGGTATGCGACCAAAGCGGTGAACATGGTCCAAGCAGACATTCGTCGCCGAGTTTTTGAACATTCGATGCGTCTCCCCCTACATCGCATCCAGGAACTCAAGAGCGGAGGTGCTACGAGCTTGATTCGCGAGGATGCAGGAGGAATCGCCGACCTGATCTTCCACATGCTTTACAACCCGTGGCAAGCGATCATCCAATTGGTCGGTAGCCTTACCATCCTAGTTTTGGTCGACTGGCGACTGATGCTGGGAGGGCTATTGCTACTGCCCGTTGTGTGGCTCACCCACCGGACTTGGATTCACCGCGTGCGTCCTCTGTACAAAGACATCCGCTCGCGTCGCCAGAAGATCGATGCCACCACCACCGAAACGTTTGGTGGCATCCGTATCGTCCGCACCTTTGCTAGAAACAAGAGTGAGTCGAGTCGATTTACGCGCAGCACGCACTTGCTGGCTCGCCAACAATTGATGGTCTGGTGGTCCACCCGAATCATCGAAGTCGTCTGGGAAGTTCTCATCCCGCTCGCTTCGACTGGTTTGCTGCTATATGGAGGTTGGCAGATCCTGAACCACTCAATGACGCTCGGAGATCTAATGATGTTCCTGGTCTATTTGACGATGCTGCTCGGACCGATCGCTTCTATCGCCTCCAGCGCCATGTCCTTCCAAAACAACCTCGCCGGACTCGATCGCGTCCTTGATCTGATGGATGAAGCCAACGAGCCGTCCGGCAATCCAGGTGCGATCACCCTAGCGCGCCAACAGGTTTCGGGCGAATTGGTTTTTAACCAAGTATCGTTCCGCTACCCCGCAGCCGAACAAAACGTCCTCCACGATGTAAGCTTCACCGCGCCGGCGGGCGCGACCGTAGCTCTAGTCGGCCGTAGTGGCGCTGGAAAAACAACACTATGCAACCTCGTCGCCCGCTTCTACCAGCCTTCCGGCGGCAGCATTGAACTGGATGGACGCGATGTGCGCGATATCCATCTCGATTCCTACCGAAAACTACTCGGCGTCGTCGAGCAAGACGTTTTCCTGTTTGACGGTACGGTGCTTGATAATATTGCCTACGGTCGCCGAGGAGCCACTGAGGCGGAGATTGTCGAAGCCTCCGTGGCCGCGGCTGCTTTCGAGTTTATTGAAGCGTTGCCCGAAGGATTCAACACCTGGATCGGTGAACGCGGAGTAAAGCTGAGTGGTGGGCAACGCCAGCGTTTAGCCATCGCACGCGCGCTATTGGCCGACCCTCGTATTTTGATTTTGGATGAAGCGACCAGCAATCTGGATAGTGAGAGTGAACGTCTCATCCAAAATAGCCTCAAGCGACTCCTGCATGGCCGGACCGCTTTCGTTATCGCGCATCGCTTGAGCACCATCATGCATGCGGACCTCATCCTCGTATTGGATGAGGGGCGAATTGCTGAACAAGGAACGCACGCGGAGCTGCTAGAGCAAGGCGGCCTCTACCAACGCATGGTTGTCTTGCAAACCGAATCCGTCCCCTTAGCGCAATAGCAGAACATTCCGCTGGCGGGGCCAAGATCACACGCCCCCTGCGGCAGAACCGATCCCCGCCCCCTCAACCTGCCACAGATCCGCGAAAACTCTACAACCAGCCCTAACAATCCTTTATGCTGGTATCAAACCGTTGCCACCGCGCAGCGGGTGGTAGATCTAAAGTCTGATGGTCTGAAGGGGCGATTCGATGCAGCCCAGTGGCGATGAAAAACGACGTGCGCAATACGACGAGCTACTGGGGCTGTTGGTCGCCAGCAGTGATTTTGCCAAGCAGGAAATCCAATCGCGTTGCCAAGAGGCGAAGCCTAGATTTATCACCAACGTCCTCAAGCAACTCGTCTCCGAAGGGGTATTGCGAACCACAGGCTCAACCGGCAGCGACACGAGATTCAGCTGGGCTACGCCCCCCCAATCGTTTCCGACTCAACACTGGATCGAACAACAATTTCGAGGCAGTCAAGTTACGCAATCACCACCTGAAGAGCGTCCGCGCGAACGACTGCTAGAGCTGGGGCCGGTGAATCTAAAGACCAGTGAACTGCTGGCCATCCTCATCCGCTCTGGCCGCAAAGGGGAGTCTGCAGTCCAAGCGGGACAAAAACTCTCCAATTTCTTCCACGAGCAAATGGAGAGCTTGCCGCGAATGTCGCCGGCCGAATTCAAGCAACTGAGCACCGCTGTCTCCGAGGTTGCCTTCTGCCAGATCCAGGCGGGTGTGGAACTGGGACGACGGGTTCACGAAGCAGCTTTGCAGAACTCGCCGAAAGGCAAAATCAACAGTACCCATGCCGCCATCGACTACTGCTCCCGACACTTTGCCCGATTGGCCCAAGACGGCAGGCAGGAAGAATTCCATATCGTGACGCTCGATACCAAGCTTCAACCCATTCAGAGTCATCGCATCACCGTCGGAACGCTCGACGCCAGCCTTGTTCACCCTCGGGAGGTCTTCCGGGCGGCGATTCGCGATGCAGCCTCCTCCATCCTACTCGTACACAATCATCCCTCCGGAGATCCCACGCCAAGCCGACAGGATCGTGAGGTCACCGAACGGCTCAAACGATCGGGGGAATTGATTGGAATTCAAGTCATCGATCATGTGATTGTTGCCAGGGAGCGAACCGTTAGCCTGGCCGAAGAGGCGTAAGGCTCGGAGGTCACCCAAGTCGCCTTTGCAGATTGCCAGCATCCGCTATTCTCTTGTACGAGCCTAGCAACTGCCGGCCCCTTCAACGGCAAACGGCCGACTAACGTAGGGCGGCTCGGGTACGGCCTTGTCGTCCTCTCCAGCTTCCTAGAACATTCACTCCCCACCTCTCACTCCCTTAAAACGCAGGAAATTACGATGCCAATCCAACTCGCCATTCACGGTGCTGGCGGTCGCATGGGAAAACGACTCGTCGCCCTTGGAAGCCAGGATCCTGAATTGCAAGTCGTGGGCGCAATTGACAATCCCGCCAACCCCATGTGTGGCCAGGATGCGGGTCTGGTGGCAGGTGTTGGCGAGTTGGGAGTTCCCTTGTCTGGGACTTGGCCGGCAGAATGTCAAACGGCCATCGACTTCTCGGTCCCTGCAGCTTGCATGGTCGCATTGGCGCATTGCACCCAACACAAGATCCCCCTAGTCGTCGCCACCACGGGACTCACCGACGAACAGATGAGTCAGGTGAGCGCGGCCGCTCAGGTTATCCCTATTTGCTGGGCCCCGAACATGTCGTTGGCAGTGAATCTTACAATGCGGCTTGCGCAACAGGCTGCGACTGCCCTGAAGACAGTACCCCAGGGTGCCGACGTTGAAATCATCGAACGCCACCACCGCTACAAAGAAGATTCCCCCAGCGGTACTGCATTGAAATTCGGCGAGATTATTGCCGAGGCGATGGGATTGGACAAACACGTTCATGGTCGCGAAGGCCTTTGTGGTCCTCGCACCCGCTCTGAGATCGGCTACCATGCGGTCCGCACCGGCGACGATCCAGGGCAGCATACGATCATCTTCGGCATGCTGGGGGAAACGATCGAATTGCGAGTTGGAGCCTCAAGCCGCGACAGCTACGCGCAAGGCGCCCTGGCGGCGGCCAAATTCTTGGTCGGCAAGCCCATCGGCATGTACAACATGTTTGACGTACTGGGATTGGATTAGTCGTGGCAAAGTGCGACGAAGGCTACTTGTGCGAAGTCTGCGGGGAGGAGGTCGAGGGGCTAGCCGATAGCGCCCTCTACCTGCAATACGTCATCGGCTGGATCGATCCCGAGACGCTCCATACACGGCGTGAGTGCCACTTGCGCTGCCATCCCACCCTCGCTCAGTTCATTGATGACAGTCGTTTCACGCCACCGGTGCAAGTCGAAGGTGACTTTGACCGCAGGCTGATGGACGTTCATTTTGCCGCAGAACGCGTCGATCTAGTGACTCGCGGCTACCAACGATTGTGCGACCTAGGGTCTGGCCGCCAGCAAACGACGGTAGTTGACTACCCACTGCCAGAAGCACAAGCCCGCTGGCGCTAAAGGCCTGCCACAATCCCCCCGCTCCGGCTCGTTCACATCGACACCCGCCTCAGCAGGGAAAGACACCATGCGATCGCTAGGTTCCTCAAAAATCGCAACCCGCCGCGTGAGCAAGGAAAGGTGATTGGCGCCACAGGACAAGCTGAGTCGCTACCGCCCCGTCAAAACTAACAACGCCTTCACATCGACACCCGCCACAGCAGGGAAAGACGCCACGCAATCGCCGCGCTACTCCAATCAGTCGTCACCAGCCGCGTGAGCGAGGAGGGATGAGTTTCCGCAACAGCGCGACACCAGGAGCGGTGGCTGCGTCGGCACTGAAACTCAAACCCCAGCCACGCGTGGCCCCCACACCGCTCTCGGTGTTTGCCGACATCTGCCTACAGACATTCTTTTAGGTCGGCTGTTTGGACTTCAGGCGATACAGGGCGGCCAGTGGCAAGACGAGCACCGCCATCATTAGGAACACGCTGCAAATGGGCCACCCGAACGCTCCCGCGATGGCTTCGAAGACCTGGTAGAGAGGCCCTGAAATCATAATGCCCACAAAATTCGCCTGGTTCATGGTGGCAATCATGCGTCCCTTGACCGCAAGGGGTGGACGCTCCTGCAGAAAGACTTGAATTGGGATGGAGAAGATCGCGGCAAAAATCCCCATCACCACCAACGCAATAATACTACCGGTAAACCCCAGGGCATGCTGATCCCCTTGAGTCCAAAATCCGAGGGCGATCAAGGACCCACAGATCCCCCACAGGCCGATAGACACAGCGGTGTCTCCCCACCCTTTGCGACACAGCGCACTGGCCACCAGAGCTCCCAGAATTATCCCAAAGCCAATCGATGCGGTCAGCAAGCTCGTGCTCGTCGCATTGACTTGCAACAACTCCAAACCCAACCGATTGATGGTTGGTACCGCGATTCCGGAGACGAGCCAAAACACGCTGGACACCAATAGCGCCTTCAACAGCACTCGATCTTGCTTCAAGACCGCGTAGATATCCTTGCTAACTGCCACGCTATCGATACTGAACGGCATTCCCGGTTGCGCCGCGGGAACGCGTCGAATAAACAGAGAGCTGCACGTCCCTAGCATTGCAATCACGAAACACACAACGAGTCCCATCCAGAGATTCGTCAGATCACCATCTTCTCCGGCCAGCACATCTTTCAAGGTCCCGGCCAAAACGGTACCGAAAATGATGGCCAGAAAGGTCGTCATGAGAATGATCGCGTTGGCTCGAGGTAGATCTTTCGCTCGAAACAACTCTGGCAAAATGCCGTACTTTCCAGGTCCAAAAAACGAACTTTGGACTCCCATCAGAAACAGTACGATCCACGTCCCTGCGGTACCAAACATCCCGTAGAAATAGAACGCCAGCAAACCGAGCAGCATGATTACGATCTCAGCCACTTTGCACAGCACAATGATGGGACGCTTGCTGTAGCGATCGGAAAGATACCCCGCAAAACCGCTGAACAGTACAAACGGAAGCGAAAAGACGAGAGAAGCCCAACCTTGAATATCTCCGCTACTCTCCCCTGCCCCACCACCAGCATTGGCTGCAGCAAGTGCCACGGGTACGGCCAGTAGCAGCATCAACTGCTTGTACAGGTTGTCATTGAAGGCCCCAAGGAATTGGGTAACCGTCATGCCCCAAAACGATCGATCCACCATCAATCCTGGGCGTGGGTCTTGCTCTTGAAGGGCGGGCGTATTCGACTGGACCGATTCCATAGGACGTCTCGAACTGACAAAGAATTACAGAAGAAGAGGCGAGTTCGTCAGAATCCGCGTCTGAGCTGCTATTCTGCCGACATTTGCTAGATACCGATAGACCGTTGTTCTTAATGCACGTTTCTGCGTTTTCTCCCACAACATCCACTCCACATCCTACCCGAAAAGCGTCCGACTCCATTTCCGCTGCCTCGGGAAAGAAGGTTGGGGGTGTGGTGCAGCCGCTCTTCTACATCGAAACGCTGGCCGCCTCCACCCATCCTGCCAATTCGACCTATCCATCCAAAAAGTCAATGGGCACACTTTTGGCAAATAAGGCACATTGCGGCGTGTTACACTGATTGCCTGAGATAATGATTGGGGTGGAGTGCAAAGTACTTGGCGAGGGTATGGCGATGACGCAACCGAATCGTAGAGCGTGCCTGCAGACGATGTTAGCTCTTGGAGCCGGCGTGGGTGGAGCGGCGACTTGGCCCCATCGATTGGCCGCCAAGATGAAGTCCGCCAATACCGGTCGCAAGCTGATCGTATTGTGGATGCCGGGTGGACCATCACAGCTGGACACTTTTGACCTGAAGCCGGGTCACGAAAACGGGGGAGAATTTAAGGAATTGCAGACCAGCGTGCCTGGCATGCGATTCAGTGAACACCTCCCTCAATTGGCGAAGCAAGCAGAACACTTAGCCCTCGTGCGTAGCATGCAGACCAAGGAGGGAGACCACAGTCGTGGAACCTATCTCATCCGAACGGGACAACGCCCCGGTGCACCTCTTCGCTACCCATCGCTGCCTGCAGCCCTAGCCAAAGAGTTGTCGAGTCCTTATCCGAATTTGCCCGGCTACGTCAGCATCCTGCCCAACACCTTCATCAATCCTGCCGCCTTTGGCAGCGGCTTCCTCGGGGCATCGCGTGAACCGCTGACCGTCGCCGGCACGGCCAGTTTTGATCCTCAGCAATCAGCCGCCGATGATTCGCAGACGGCGGACGAACCGGTCAATCTACGTGTGGACAATTTACTGCCACCAGAGAACTTAGTCGTAGAACGCTTGCGGCTGCGGCGAGAGTTCTGGGAGTTATTGCAGGAGAGTTACGGTGCACGTCGCAGAGTCGGCGCGCCGGCGACCCACGACACGGTCTATCGCCGCGCGATGGAATTGGCCGAAAGCGAATTGGTGGCCGCATTCGACTTAAAGCAGGAATCGACTGCTACGCGCGAGCGGTATGGCAACGACAGCTTCGGTCAGGGATGCTTAATGGCCCGGCGTCTCATCGAACGCGATGTGTCCGTCGTGGAGGTCTCATTGAGTGATGGACCTGGTGGCTTGAGCTGGGATAGCCATGCGGATAATTTTAGTACCGTGCAGCGTTTAAGTGAACGACTCGATCGCTCTTGGAGCCAACTCATGCTCGATTTAGCGAGTAGCGGTCTCCTTGAGCAGACGACCATCGTGTGGATGGGAGAGTTTGGGCGGACTCCCAAAATCAACGAAAATGCAGGCCGCGACCACTTTCCCAATGCTTGGACTTGCGTCCTGGCAGGTGCTGGAATCCAAGGCGGATCCATCGTGGGTGCCACCAGCTCCGGTGGGCAAGAAGTCACCGATCGGCCAGTGGCTGCAGCAGACTTTCTGGCCACGCTGTGCCGCGCCGTGGGGGTCGATCCCGATACAGAGAATATGGCGGAAGATCGCCGCCCCATTAAGCTCGTTGAAGGCGTACCCTTGCACGAGATCTTGGCGTAACAAATCTTGGCGTAGAATCGATCGCTGTGCCACCGACGGTTCAGCGGCGCTGAATTAGGCAGTTGCAGATGGCCTGCATGATCTTCCCCTGGCCAATCTCACCACTGCGTTCCCCAGTCTTGCCTTTCACCGCAATGGCTGCCGGAGAGACCCCGAGGAGCTCAGCGATGCGTTGGCAAATGGCCTCCCGATGCGGCAACAGCTTGGGACGTTCGGCCAAGACCACGCAATCCAGATTGCACAACTCCCACCCCTCCGCTTGCACGCGTGCATAGGCGGCCGCCAGCATCTCCCCCGAGTCCTTACCGCGCAGGGCGGGATCGGTATCAGGGAACATTTCTCCAATATCTCCCAAGTTGGCTGCGCCTAACAAACTGTCTGTAATCGCGTGCAAGAGCACGTCGGCATCGCTGTGCCCAACTAAATGTCCTGCAAAGTCAATATCGACGCCTCCCAAACGGAGCGGCCCGCCTGCTTCCAAGCGATGCGTGTCATGCCCTAGCCCGATGCGGATGTCAAAATTCATGAGAGCTTCAATTTAGTGAGTGACAGGCGGAGTGTACTGGATTCGCTCCAAGCAGTGGTCGGGGAGGATGCTAGCCAATTGCCGGCACTGCGGGAAACGCGTCTGAGGAACCTGAGTGGAGCGGTTGGCTGACAGCGAGGGCCCGCGCGACAAGACTCGAGCAGCGAGTCAGCAGTGCCTAGGCTGGCGAGGAATGGGCGTCTTTCTATACTTGAGCATTATGGCCATTATTGAAATTGAAAATCTGTCAAAATCGTACCGTGTTTACCAGAAACAAGAAGGGCTGATGGCAGCCGTTCGTGGGCTGTGGCATCGTGAGTATCGCGATGTCCATGCGGTAAACGATGTCAATCTAAGTGTTGAGCAAGGGGAATTCGTCGCCTTCTTAGGCCCCAACGGTGCCGGAAAAACGACCACTCTAAAGCTGCTCTCGGGAGTCATCTATCCCACCAGTGGTACGGCGCGCGTGATGGGGCACGTCCCCTGGCAACGCGACAACGACTATCGCCGACGATTCGCACTGGTCATGGGGCAGAAGAACCAGCTTTGGTGGGATCTGCCCGCTCAGGAATCTTTCCGCCTACACCAGCAAATTTACCGAATTGATCCCGCCGATTTTCGCCGTACCCTCGATGAACTGGCCGACCTGCTCGACGTGCAAAAATTGCTGGGCCGACCGGTGCGTGAACTGTCCCTGGGCGAACGCATGAAGATGGAGCTGATCGCCGCCCTGCTCCACTCTCCCGAAGTTCTATTCCTGGATGAGCCAACCATCGGACTAGACGTGGTTGCACAACACAACATTCAGCAGTTCCTGCGCTTCTACCAAGCAGAACGCAAGATCACCATCCTGCTCACCAGCCACTACATGAAAGACATCGCTGCACTCTGCAAGCGAGTTGTAGTCATTACCGATGGTGCGATCAAATTTGATGGTTCCCTCGAGGGGATTATCGATAGTTTCAGTAGCACGCGTTTACTGAAACTGCAATTGGCCGAAGGGCAATCGGCCGAGGGGCTGCAGCGCTATGCCGAAGTGGAATCCGTGGTACTACCGAAAGTAACGCTTCGGTGCCAGCGGAGCGAGGTGACCAAGATGCTCGCAACCATCCTTCAGCAATATGAAGTGGTCGACATTTCCGTTGAAGATCCACCGCTGGAAGAAGTCATTACCAAACTCTATCAAGACTCCAGCGCCGCGCCGAGCATCTCGGGAACGAACAAGCCATCGACCGAGGTAGCTAGCTCATGACCAATGTCACTGCCGCGAGTGGATTTAGCCGATTTAGTTGTTGGTGGATGATTTTTCGGATCGCGTTGGAAGAACGTTTGGCCTACCGCGGCGATTTCGCGCTAGGCACCTTGATGCGTTTTCTACCGATCATCACGCAGATCTTCTTGTGGTGGGCCGTGTTTGAGTCCGTCGGCATTAGTGGCTCGACTACCGGCCGGTTGGCCGGCTACACGTTTCCCGACATGGTTGCGTACTACCTTCTATCGATGCTCGGTCGTGCATTTTCGAGCATGCCTGGCTTAGCTTCAACGGTCGCCAAGCAGATACGCGATGGAGAGATCAAGAAATTCTTGATTCAACCGATCGATATGGTGGGCTTTCTCTTTCTCGGGCGAGCCGCACACAAAGTCGCCTACTATACCGTATCCACGCTCCCCTTCGCTTTGGTCTTCTTCCTCTGTCGGGGATATTTCACTGCGGGCTGGCCTCCCGCCGAAACGCTGGTGGCCTTCTGCCTCGCTTTGCTGATGGCTTTTGCACTCGGCTATTTGCTAGATTTATGCATCGGTTTGATCGGATTTTGGTTTCTCGAGGTCAGCTCACTGCTGTTCGTCTATATGCTGCTCAACTTCTTCCTATCCGGGCACATGTTCCCCTTAGACCTACTCCCCGAACCGTGGCACACGATCGTCGACTACTTACCATTCAAATATCTAGCCTATTTCCCAGCTGCAATTTTTCTTGGCAAGGTGAGTCCCGATGAGCTGTGGCAACAATTGGGAGTCGAATGCCTGTGGCTCGTCGGCCTAATCCTCACCGCCCGCATGTTGTACGCCCGGGGACTCAAACGCTACAGTGGATATGGAGGCTAAATGATGGTCGACGCAAAGCCCAAACATCCCAACTATTGGCTCGTTTTTTTGACCTTCGCGCGGAATTCTCTGGTGCGCGATATGATGTTTCGCGCCAATTTTCTGCTGGAAGCAGTCTCCAGCCTATCGTGGGCCATCATGAACGTCGGCTTCTACTGGATCATTTTTGAGCACGCGAGCTCGATTGGAGTCAATACCGGCTGGGGAAAATACGAATTCTTCGTGTTCATGGGAACCACTTGGATCATCAATTCGATCGTCCAAGCTTTCTTCATGCCGAACTCCGAAGAATTTAGCGAACTGATCCGTACTGGCGGGCTCGATTTCGCCATGCTCAAGCCCATGGATACCCAGTTTCTGGTGTCACTCCGAAAAGTGAACTGGTCGAGCCTGTCCAACCTCTTGCTGGGCTGTGTTCTCTTGGCAATCAGCCTCAGTCACTTAATGCACCGCCCCGAACATCCCTGGGTCTTCCACCCTTCCATCCTATTCCTTTATCCCATCTACATCCTCTGTGGAGTGGCAATTCTCTACAGCCTGATGATCTGCCTGGCGGCCACCAGCGTGTGGCTCGGACGCAACCAAACGCTATACGACTTCTGGTTCTACATCACCAACTTCTCTCGCTATCCCATGGAGATCTATTCCAAGGGATGGGGCTTGCCATTATTGCTGTTGTTCACCTTTATCATTCCGGTGCTGGTGGTGGTCAATGTGCCGGCGCGCATGCTGGCACAACCCCTATCCCCCCGCGCCAGTTGGGAATGGCCACTGGCCGGCTTCACCCTACTGGCGGCAGTACTGTCGGTACTCGGCAGTCGCTGGGTCTTCACGCGTGCTTTGCGATCCTACCGCAGTGCGAGTTCCTAGAGAGCATCCCGTCGGCGCATGTGCCGTGGCCGGGGAAGAAGAGCGCCCCGCCCCTAATTCCCACGTCGCCGCGTATCGGCTTGTTGAATTAGGAACCCGCTGCCTGAGCAAGGAAGAGTGGTCGCCGTTACAGGAGCCAAGGAGTGCTGCCTTCGCGATACGACTGAGAACGCGTTTAAACCGACAAGCCGCCAACACGGGGACACCAACCTATCCGGCAGATTTCATTTGCGGCAATTTCTTGCCTTGCAATTGATAGACGTAGCGCAAGACTTCGGCCACCGCCGCGTACTGATCGACCGGCACGGTTTCCCCAATATCGACAATTTTGAAGAGGGCTTGTGCCAAAGGCTTGCGTTCCAAAACGGGCACGCCCGACTCAAGTGCCAATTTACGAATCCGAGCCGCCACATGCCCCGCTCCCTTGGCAAGCACCATGGGAGCGGCCATTTTTTCGTGGTCAAACTTGATCGCAATCGCCAGTTCGGTGGGGTTCGTGACGACCACATCCGCTTCGGGAACCGTGCTGGACATACGGTTCATCAACATCTGTCTTTGAATACTACGACGGCGCGCCATGACTTGCGGATCGCCGTTCATCATCTTGTTCTCTTCGCGAACTTCCTCGTCGGTCATCTTGATGTCTTGTTCAAACTTCCACCATTGAAATCCATAATCCAGTACAGCGAGCAACAAGAGCACAATAGCGGTTCGCATGCACATATCGAGGGTGGTGGTCCAAACTAGCCGCCCAATCTCCCCAGCAGTGTAGGCGTGCGCCCCTAGAATCAAGTCCCACTTCGACCACAGCCCCAGGATCATGACCCCAGTGATAAGCGCGATCTTCATGAGGCCAAAACCGAGTTTTGCGATATTGGGCAGTGCCACCAATCGCTTCGCACCGGACATGGGATCGATCCGTTTCCAATCCAAACTCAGCTTGTCGGGCAGGAATAGGAAGCCAATCTGAAACAGGTTGTTGACGATGATAATTCCGCAAATGCCAGACATCAGCGGCAGCAAACTCCACACGCAACGGTGCGTGTACGCGGTTAGCATACCCGATGCGGAATGCGCATCCAGCGACCAGTAATTTTCTTGAGTCAGACTGGCGGTCATGATGTCGGAGATCGACTCCAACAACTGTGGACCAGTCCAGCCTAAGAGTACAACGGCCAGCAGCAGCACCAAGGCAGATCCCAGATCCTGGCTGCGCGCAACCTGGCCTTTCTCGCGCGCTTGCTGGCGGCGATGGGGAGACGCGTCATGTTTCTTGTCACCACCGGAATCGGACACTTAAAAATCGCTCTGCGTTTGAAGGACGTCTAGGAGGGAGAGCTGGCGACAATGCGATGACAACTGTCAATCCACACCGACAACTCGGTTTGGTACACCCAGCTCACACCGCCGACGGCCAAAAACAACAACATCAACAACGCCATGGCATTGATATTAAAACCAATAGCTAGAACGTTTAGCTGCGGTAGCGTACGCGCCAGAAGCCCAGTAATCAGATTGGAAAGCAATAGTGCCGTCGCCAGGGGGGCTGCCGCGCGAATCCCAATCACAAAGGTATGTCTCAAGACACTGTCAAACTCTTCTAACCAACGAGCCTCGAACACAACTGATCCGACGGGATAGCGCGTAAAGCTCTCCAAGCAACACTCCATCAATTCGCGGTGTCCGCCCATCAACAGCAAAATGACCATTGCGAGCCACCCCAGCATGTTTGAAATGACAGGCATTTCTTCGTCAGAACTGGGGTCAATAGAAGTGGCCAAATCAAATCCAGCCAAATTGCCAATAGCTTGCCCAGCAATCTGCAAACTGGTAATGGCCAAGAGCAAAATACTGCCTAACACTCCTCCCAAGAGTAATTCACCGACGAGTGAGAGGGCGATGTTCAGAATATCTCCTGGCATCGGTTGCGCACCACTGAGTGCGACCGGAGTGACCAGCGCTGCCGCACTCACCGCAATTAAGCCTCGCACACGAACAGGCACAGCCGAGGAGCGAGTGGGCGGAGCCATCATGAGTGGCGGGCTGATCCGCGCCAGGACACTAATGAAAATCCACAGGGGCTGACTCAGCACAGAAAGTAACATGTCACCCATGAAGGCTAAATCCTATCGCACCTATTTGCTAATCACGAGCGGAATGTTCTGGTAGGTCGTGGTCGTGTACTCGATCATGCGATCGGCAATCCAGGGCATGCAAAAGACGAGCGCCAGGATCATAGCGACAATCTTGGGAACGGCGTTGAGTGTTTGGTCTTGGATCTGAGTGAGAGCCTGCAATAAGCTCACCACCAGTCCTACTAGCATTCCCATGACGAGCAAGGGCGAGCCGATGAGCATGGCGTTCAACACTGCGGTTCGAACCAGTTCGACAGCATCACTAGGATTCATAGGGACCTACTTTTCACTTCCAACTTGTAATTGATCTGCCCCTTCCGCTCGCCGGAGGGTCGCGAGTAATGCGAGCGAGGAGGATGCGAATAATTCGATTTAGGCCAACGTTCCGAAACTGCTGAGCAACATTTCCACCACTAGATGCCAACCGTCGATCAACACAAACAGCAGTAACTTGAAGGGCAAGGAAATCATGGCGGGGGGCAGCATCATCATCCCCATGGATATCGTTACCGAGGCCACGACCAAATCGATCAACAGGAAGGGGAGAAAGATCTGAAACCCCATCAAAAATGCGGTCTTCAATTCACTGAGCATATAGGCCGGCAACAGCACGCGAAGAGGAAACTCCTCCATACTCTCGGGAAGCGTCCCGCTCGGATCGTTGTAGTTGTGGAATAGTAACACGTCATCATCGTTACCCGCCATGTCGATTTGCCGGATCATGAAGGTACGCACCGGCGTGATGCCTGCTTCCCAGGCGGCTTGGACCGACATGTCTGAGCCAGGGGCCGTGTAGGGGGCGATTGATTTGTCGTAGACTTCATTCCAAACCGGCGCCATGATGAACATCGTCATGAACAGCGAGATGGATGTAATCACTTGACTCGGAGGGAGTTGCCCCGTCCCCAACGCTTGCCGCAACAACCCCATCACGACAATAATGCGCACATAGCAAGTCGTCATCAGCAGGATTGCTGGCGCTAGACTCAGGACCGTCAACAGTAAGATAATTTGCAGGCTACTGGTCAGGCCATCACGGCTAGTCCATTTTTCGGGTCCGCTGAGTAGAAAATTTTCTGCCGTCGCACTCGCCCCTTCTCCCAAGCCTCCCGCCACAGAGTCCCCTTGCACCGCTTCGGTCATACGATCAAAGAGTGAGCCACTGGGCGACAATTGCGATCCACTTGCAGCGGGCTGTTCAAATGTGTTTTGTGCTGCGACAGGTTGGACTTGAGCCAACAACAGGGTCGCGAACAGGCATGCAGCCAGTGCAACGCGAGACATGCGCGCTCGGGACCAATCCCCCAAGTCACCTCCACTCCCAACAAATTCCCTCTTCAGATTCTGACGGGCAACACACGCTAACGGAGCTTCCGCTTCGCCCAGCGTATGGCTCAGGCAGGGATTGCACGACAGTGGGTTCTCCGGCAGAGCCGGGGAAGCAGAAAAACGAACCGAAATCGAGGACCTTAGTGCTGGCGCTAACCAGCTTGAGAGGTTGTCCATCACACAGACTCCCCTTGGCTGAGGATGCTGCGAAAGGAGTTGGTAATACTCCCCGGCTGACTGCTCTCGCACATCCCAGCAATCTCATCCACTTCCAGCGGGTCGGTAATTTCACTAAGCGTGCGGGCTTCCCCTTGGGCCATGCTGACGAGCACCAGCTTGGAACCAAAACGGACTAGCAACAGATGCTGGCGAGGTGCGATGGGGGTTTTCCCAAGAATTTTGACGACATGCTTAGGCAACCCGCCGCCGAGTGCTGTGTTGGAGGTTTTGCGGTAACACCAAGCAACCCCTAAGAACAACCCGATAACAATCAGCAGACTGGAGCCAACCGACATCATTGTAGAAATAAGACTCCCGCTCTTGCCGGGAGAATCGGAATCGACCTGTCCCAAGGCACGGGGGGACGGAGAGAACGGTGTGCGCTTGGCCGAAGCAGATTCGTTGGCAGCGGCAGCCGAACCGGCGGGGGCTGCTGGGGTGGAAATGTCACTCGTTTCCTGGGGAGCCACGGACGAATACGCCGCAGCACTGACGGGCTGGGAAGCACTCGCGGCCACCACCCTAGGAGATGGATGAGAGTACGGGTCGCTGGCGGAGGCATTGCCGACTGCCTGTGGCGAGCTATGCTCAGACTGCGGATCTTCGCTGCCGCGCATCGTCCAGCCAGCGGCCGGGCGGGAACGCATCCCCGCACCTGGTGCAGTCGGAAATGGAGAGCCGACCGGTGGTGCGTGCGGTGTAGCTTCCTGGCCATGCAAGTTGCCACTACTACTGGCAATACTACTGCGACTGCCTCCGGGAAAGTCGGCTTGAGCGAACAGGCGACTGGGACACAGGCTCCCCCACAGCCAGCAGCCAACGACAACCGCTAGCAGTCCAGGCACTTGGATCACGGCGCACACTGGCGGTGACAGGCGAGGCCTGCCAAGGTCACGGGCGACCAAGAGATCAGTGGGTCTCATCGCGACGTCCTTGTCGACTTGGGATTTGCACTAACATCGAGCGGCGGGATGCTCGACGAGCGCACTGGACAATTCAATCCATTAGGGATGTGTTGTGGACACGTTATTCAACCACTGCATCGGAGCCAACAAGTTCAGCCACCCGTACGCAAAAGTTATCATTGAGTACTAGGATCTCGCCTCGAGCAACTAAGCGACCGTTCACAAACAGGTCCACGGGATCACCCGCCAGTTTGTCGAGCGTAACCACCGAACCGCGGCGAAGTTGCAATACATCTTCGAGCAGCATTTGGGTGCGACCAAGTTCAATCTTCAAATCGAGATCGACGTCGCGCAAAAGATCGATCGAGCACTTCTCAGGCGGCCCTTCGGTGCCGACCAAATCCTGCAATTGGAAGGGGGCGGCACTACTGGGTTTTGCCTGACTGGCATTGGACGGGCTTGAGGCTGGCTGATTTTGGGAATCAATCGAACCCAGGGCAGCTTCCGCATCCTCCAACAGCTGAGACGCATTGCTGGCCACCGCATCGGCTGGAGGAGCCTCTTGTCCTGCCTCTGACTCTGCCGGTTTGGGTTGTGGTGCGTCCATGCGGTTAGCCTCCCTGCTAGCAGCGGCCATTTCTGGCGGTCGAACTAAGGCTATTCAGCCATGACTGTGAAATTATTGAAACCAATACCTTGTAGCAAAGTAGGTTTATGTTCAAGAATTTCATTGCTTATCGCCGATATGCGCCTTTTGATCAACCCCAGTTGTTCCAGTTCGTTCATAGTAGCATTGCGGACTTCTTCGAGCATGCGGTCCCGCAACCTCCCCTGCCGCTCATTAAACAGCGCTTCGAGCGTGCTTTGATCTGGCTCCTTAACCAAGCCATAGATATTAAATTCCACGCGTTGCTCACGGTCACTTCCAGGCGGGGTAAAGACGTAGCCATATTGCCCCATTTGAAACTCTTGCAATTCATCTTCGTCCGTTAGCGTCTCTTCCCCATCCTCCTGCATGCTCTCCTCGACCTTCTTGATTAATCGAGCTTCTGCTAGAGCCGCCACATCATCGGCACTGGGGACCATGAAGAAGAAAATCAAGGTTTCCACAATGACCACCAAGGCTACAAAACCGGTGGTGATGATGAGTGGCATCTTGGAGGGCTTGGACTTTTCAGCCTCAGGCGCTTCGCTCGTGTCATTCTCAGCCATGAGGGACTCCTACCTTATTTGCTAGCATTGGTCTTGAGGACATTTTCATCGCGTTCTTCGGCCGTGCCGATCAACTCTTCCACTGTCTCTTGCAACAAGAAGACTTCGACGCGGGGATTCAAGCGGACCTTCTCGGTGTCGCTCGACTGGAACATCGGTTCCCAGGCTCCAGCCGACGACAATCGAATGCGCTCTGGAGGAATCTGATGTTTTTGGACGAGGTAGTTCATGACGGCCCGACAGCGGCGGTAGCCCAGGTCCATCGCATCCATGGGGTTGGGGCCTTGCGCCGCAAGCTGCTGAGCCGTATGACCTCGTATTTCAATCTTTTGCGGTTTGCCCGCTAGTTGCTTGACCTCTTCATCAAGGGCTGCCTGAGAATCCTTATCCAGCTCGACCGTTCCATCTTTGAAAAAGACGACGGTCCCAATAGCTGTACTATCGCCTGGACGAATCACTCGCACTCGTTCATTATCTCCCACCGGCGCCTCGGTCGGCGCACCTCCCTTGTGAGTATCCTTCTTCATGGCTCGTCCCATGGTGGCCAACACCGCTATATCTTTTGTGCGCGATAAATGGTCACCAGGCGAAACGCTGGCCGACGCCTTATCATGCCCGAATTGCTTGCGCATCGATTCGACCATGGCTTGAAATTTCTCCTCGGATTTCATCTCACTCATCGAAACGAGCATGATAAAAAACGTCAGGAGGAGGGACATCATGTCTCCGAAGGTGACAACCCATTCGGGGATGCCCATTGGTGGATCTTCTTCCATCGTTGTTAATCCTTAACCGGACGTTTCTTAGGGTGCAGATAGGTCAACAAACGCTGTTCCAAGGCTCGTGGACTCTCGCCCGATTGAATTGCTAGCACACCGCGGACAATCATCTCCATCGTGCACAGCTCGTATTTGCTCAACAGCCCCAGTTTCTCAGCAAAGGGCTGGAAGCCCACATTGGCAGCGATCGCTCCGTACAACGTCGTAATCAGAGCTACCGCCATCCCCGCTCCAATCCCTGCTGGATCAGACATGTCGCTGAGCATCATGATCAACCCCATGAGCGTTCCAATCATTCCGTAGGCTGGAGCAAAACGTGCGATTTGATCGAGAATCGACTTGCCTTCCTTGTGCCGCCGCGAAATGGCTTCCATTTCGGTTCGCATCACCGATTCAATCGTCTCTGCATCATTCCCGTCAATCGCCATCTGCAATCCCGATCGAATGACCGGTTGCTCGACTTCTGCCATCTTGCTTTCCAATGCCAGCAATCCGTCACGACGGGCAACCTCGGCGAGTGAAACCAATTGATTGATAATCACAAGCAAGTCGTCTTGCTTGTTGAGCACCGCCTTCTTCATGACCATCGGCAGCGCTAAAAAGCTCTTCAATGGGAATGCCATCATCGCCGCTGCTATTGCACCCCCAATCACCACCGCAAACGACGGTATGTCGATGAAGGCGGAGAAGGGCGCTTTCCCCATCATGATTGAGCCGATGATGAGGATCCATGCCAACACGAACCCAATGACTGAAGTGATGTCCACTTGTACTTTACTCCGCGTTCAATTCACAACAGGATAGGATGTTTGATCTTCAAGATGCGTCTAGACTGAGTCGTTGACTGGTGCTGCTGTAGCCGACGTCGCCCCCAGCGAGGTAGCTGCTGCAGGTAGATGAAACGCTGGGAGCATCGCCTTACGTTGCTGATACTCGACCGCCCGCTCCACCACCGTTTCCGTAGTCTCTCCAACGACAATGCGTTCACCTGAGGTTAACGTGATATAAGTATCTGGACGCTGCTCGACGTAGCGAATCAGGTCTGCATTCAGCACGAATGCCTGTCCATCAAGCCGTGTCAGTCGAATCATCTGTCTTCCCTGGTATCGCGCGGTCAATCGTGGTCCGGTCGTGCATGCTGCCTGTGCACATCACTGGGCTATACCCTCGGCACCCTAGAAACGTTTGCAAAACGTAGGCTACGATTAGGCAGGTAGCCGACAATGTTGATAAAAATCAACAAATGCCCAGCCTTCGTGAGCAGCAGCGATCACCCAACCCGTACGCCTCGATCAATCGCAATAATCCCAACAACCGGAATTGAGGCGCAGCTCCCGAGGCTAGAACCCAACATCTATCCAGCAGATCTCCGCGAACAGCGCAATCCTGCGCTAGCTAAAGAACTGACAAGCACCACGCCCTTGCCCGACTCAACGTTTGGTGCTGCGGCGTCTATTGAGCTGCACAAGTTCTTTGCAGCTAGACGGGCTGTTGATTTAATCGCAATTTGAATCTTAATACTGAGGTAGCATCCTTAAATCGCCCTGTAGCGGAGGTTATCTTCCCTTGCTCACGCGGCGGGTTACTATTTCAACAGCCCGTAGAGCTTGGGGCGCAACAAGGAATGAAGAATTGACAGAAAGCGGGAGACCAAAACATCAAGAAGACAACCAGTACGGTAGTGCCTGATCGCGCTCGCGCATCCCATTCCCCAGCCTCCATTACCTGCCTCGGGCCGACGCACCTAGGCAAAGCGAATGCAGGCGGTTACCGAGGGTGGGACTCACACCCTAAAACGAGGCGGCGGGGTCTTCGATAAGATGCACGTAGCTGTTATAGCGGCGTGGATCGATGCGACCGTCTGCGACCGCTTCCCGCACGGCGCAATCCACTTCGTGAATATGCGTGCAGTCGGGAAATCGACATCCGCTAACATACGGACGAATGTCCCGAAACAAGCCAGCGACCTCGCTGGAGATTACATCCCACAACTGGAATTGCCGAATACCAGGTGTATCGATCAGGTACCCTCCAGCCTCCAACGGCAAGATCTCAGACGTGGTGGTGGTGTGTTTTCCCTTGCTGTTCTCCAGACTCACCGGCTGGACACGCAAGCCAAGTCCCTCCTGAATAGCATTCAACAAGGAACTCTTTCCCACACCACTCTGCCCAGTAACCACACTTTGGCGATTGCGAATGACCGATTTCAAGCAATCGATCCCCCACCCTTGCTCGGCACTAGTGAGTAGAGTTTGATATCCCATTTGGGCATAGACGCCCAACAGTGGTTGAAAATCGGTGGGATCGACCAAAT
The DNA here is from genome assembly GCF_007752135.1 of Aureliella helgolandensis. GTDB lineage: Bacteria > Planctomycetota > Planctomycetia > Pirellulales > Pirellulaceae > Aureliella > Aureliella helgolandensis. The sequence goes on from NZ_CP036298.1 coordinate 7,893,936, forward strand.
CAATTTTATTGATGACGATAAGCGGTTCCAAACCAGCCTGCTCAGCGGTTACCAGAAACCGGTCGATCAGGTGCGGCTTGATATCGGGCTCCCCTGCACTGGCCACAATGATAACGAGGTCGACATTGGAGACCAGCACGTGGCGTCGCCCCTTGCTGGTTCGGCTGAGGACACCATGCCTGGGCAACACCGACTGGATAATCCCCTGGGATGTTCCTTCGGGGCGAAAAACCACCATGTCGCCAGCCACGACAATATGCCGTTGGTCGGTTGAAATCGATTTCAGCACTTGCCGCACCGCGCATCGATATTCCTCCCCAGAGTCGGTGCGGACCACCGACTCTAAGCCGTGAACGCGCAAGACTCGACCGCTGCGCAGGTTGGAGTCAGCAGCATCGATATCCGCGTTTGCATCAGTGGAGGTTCCGTCGAGGCTCTGCCCCGTCACGGTACGGTGACGAGTCATCTCCCCTTTACCGCTTACCCGCTCGCGTTTATCAAGCGCGTCTTCATCCAGCGTATCTTGATTGAATTGACGCGTGAGATCGCCGGTTCGCTTGCGCTGTTGGTAGTTCTTCTTAAATTCCGTACGGACTTTAGAGCGATTCGCTTTCTTGGCCATATTCACCCACCCGCAGTGCGGGAAAAATGTGGGAAGGCAAGGTATGCGTTCCAGTCCAACACATTGGAAAAGGAACGCCTACCAGGCAATCGGATCGCAAATACCGTTCGCTTACGCAACGGGATTTTCCCCACTGGTTTCAACCGAAGCTTCCTCGGATACTGCTTGCTCGGCCACCGCTTCGTCATCGGCTGGCGCCGGAACGAGTGGAACCGGCTCCTTGGCCCCTTCGAAGTGCCCAGCAGGCCCATGCACCGACTGACCAATGAGCGACTCAATCTCGACTTCACTCAGCTCTTCGCGCTCCAGTAACTCTTGAGTGATTAACTCCAACTGGCTCGTTTTCTCTCGCAACAGCTCAATAGCTCGGTCACTAGCTTCGTGGAGAATCCTAGCAACCTCGTTGTCGATCAGCTCTTGGGTGTGTTCGCTGAATTGGCGAGTTTGGTGCATTTCGCGCCCCAGAAATGGATCTTCTTCCGAAGTCTTGTAACTCACCGGCCCCAACTTAGGACTCATTCCCCAGTGCGTGATCATCCTGCGGGCCATTCCCGTCGCTCGCTCCAGATCGTTTTCCGCGCCCACGGTCGTCACGTCGTAGATGATGGTTTCTGCCGCACGCCCGGCAAGCAGCACCACCAATTGATCTTGCAGATCTTTTTCGCTGGAGCTCACCCGGTCCTCGGAAGGGATAATTTGCGTGCTACCGAGAGAACGCCCACGTGGAATGATGGTCACCTTGTGCACGCGCTGTGCACCCGACAGAAACCAAGCAGCCAACGTATGCCCAGCTTCGTGGTAGGCCGTTTTCTTCTTTTCGTCCTGCCCCAACACCTCTTCGCGCTTGGCCCCCATGAGGACTTTATCGCGAGCATAGTCGAAATCGGCCATGAAGACGCGAGTGCGATTGTTACGGGCGGCCCACAAAGCAGATTCGTTCACTAGATTGCGAATGTCTGCTCCGGTCAATCCAATGGTTACCGCTGCTAAACGGTTGAGATCAACGTCGTTGTCGAGCGGCACATCGCGGGTATGGACTTTGAAAATCTCTTGCCTGCCCTTGAAGGTCGGCCGACCGACGGTAACGTGGCGATCAAACCGGCCGGGACGCAGCAGGGCCGGATCGAGGACGTCTGGTCGGTTGGTGGCGGCAACCACGATCACCGACTCGACACCCGAGAAACCATCCATCTCACTGAGAATTTGGTTGAGTGTTTGTTCACGTTCGTCATGTCCTCCCCCCAAGCCGGCGCCGCGTTGGCGGCCGACTGCGTCGATTTCATCCACAAAGATAATCGCTGGAGCATGCTCTTTGGCGGTCTGGAAAAGATCCCGTACCCGACTGGCACCTACCCCCACGAACATTTGAATAAATTCGCTACCGTTGACGGAGTAAAACGGAACGCCCGCTTCTCCCGCCACCGCACGAGCCAACAGGGTCTTGCCCGTTCCTGGCGGTCCATTGAGCAGCACCCCCTTCGGAATGCGGCCACCGAGGCGCTGGAACTTTTCCGGAGCCTTTAGAAAGTCGACGATCTCCTGCAGGTCGGCTTTGACGCCTTCCAAACCAGCCACATCGGCAAAAGTGGTCTGTTTATCACTCGGCTCGTAGCGTTTGGCGGTCGAACGAGAGAAACTTGAGAGGAAGCCCCCTCCCCCCATAATTTGGTCGCGGGTGCGTCGAAACATCATCCACACCACGATCAACAAAATGATCGGGACGCCGAACAGTAGGAACAGCGTCAGGTACTGCATCGGATTTGCGTTGCTGTAGCGCAAATTGAGGTTGGGTTGCTCCTCCGCCGCTAGGTCGATGCGGTCGTTGGCCCCCTCCGGCAACTGCACGAAGAACTTGCGCCCCATCTTGGCCGGCTCACCAGAGTCCTCTTTAGGGACGATCCGCTCCCCTTCGGCGTTGTACTCCGCAGGTTTCTCAGGTGGAACTTTGAAAGTCCCAATCGCGGTTGCGCCGTTGACCTCTAAGGTCTGGATGTTCTGCCCTTCCAATTGGCGCAGAAAGAATCCATAGTCGACGTCTTCGTAGCTCATCGCAGGCCACAGCGAGCGGAGCACCAAAAAACCAAGCAGAGTGACCAGCAAAATCGGCCAGAACTGATTCCGTCGTGGTGGCTGCTTATCGCTCGACTTGCCAGCCGTCTCGCGCTGGTTATCTTCCATTAAACTTACCTACATTGATTTGAGTTCAATCCGGTCGATGCTTGCCGAATTTTTCAGGGAACTGGCCATTCTAGCGGAGAGTATAGGGTTGTGGGCACCCCGGCCAAGACGCTTACTTCGGGGGCCCCACAAAATGCCCTAGCGAATCCCCGCCGCCTCTCGACGCTGAATCTCTCGGACCACGCGCTGCTGACCGGTGGTCCGCAAGTCTTCCCCGGTCCCCGACAACCAGTGCCGCTCCAGCCGTTGCCCCGCCTTAAGCGCTTCAATTAGACTCGCCGACACCTCCGTATCGGTCATCCGCCGGGTTGCCAGCACTGCCTGCCAATCAAATCCCAGCGAGAACAAGCGAACGGTCCAATACCAAGCAGGGGCAATTTCCGTGCCAGACTCGTGAGAATCTTCGGGCAACTGAGCGGAACCACCCACGGCAACACCGGATAAACCACCTGGCTTGGCTAACCCGCCAGCCAAATCAGAGCGTTGCAAATCGCTGCTCTTTGAGCCGGATTGCCCGGCCGGAGGCAATTCAACGGACTTAGCTCCCAATCGCATTTCAGGAAACAGCGACTCTCCCATCGCAACCGCTGAGGGGCGCGATGAATTGGAGTTGGATTGCGAGCCACTGCCCGCACCCGCAGTGCTAGCTGGCCCGAGATCAGCCGCTGAAGCAGGTGGCGACGCATCCCTCGCAGTCGATTCACCAGCCTGAGGAACGGCTGAGGCAGCTGGAACTACCCCCGCTTTTGGGCCCAGGTCTCGTGGCAGTAAAGACAGCACTTTTTTGTGCAAGCCGTCGGGGATGCTGGTGGCAAGTAACAATTGGCGACGCTGTTCCGGTTGGCTCAATTCCGGGGCAACGCAAATTGTCGGCCGATTGCGATTGACCTCCTGCTGTTTGAGCAGGCCAGCCGCGATCAGGCTATCCAAAAGGGACAGCGCGTCTGCCTGCCGAAAATTCTTCAGCATCCCAAAACCGCTCAAACGGTGAAGATTGAGCTTCTGGACTTTGGCGTTCTGGGATCCGCATAAATACTGCGCTAACAGATGTTTCCCCAACCGGCCATGGATGCGTTCCACCGCTCCGACCACTTGCCCCAAAAAGATCGCTTTGGCCGAATCGGGAATCAGTGAAGCTGAGGAAGCCTGCGTGCTACCCTCCCCAGCGGCTGGGGACTCAGCGGCTGCCAAGGCGGCATCTCCAGACGACATTTTGGCAGTCGGCGACTCCTCTTCGTCCGGCTCCCAATCGACCTTGGGCCAGCCTGGCGAGCGTCCGCAGCGATCGCATCGCTCGCAATTCTCAGCGGTATCATCGCCAAAGTACTTGAGGATATTTGTTTGACGACAGAGAGGTGTTTGCGCGTAACTGACGACTTGGTTCAAGCGATCGTACTCGGCCTCCTTGCGTTTATTCAGATTCTCAAAGTCGATACCTAGATCGTTGAAGGCTACGTCTCGGCGTTTGAAATGCACCGCGCGACCTCGAAATGGTGGCACGTAGTCAATTGCATCGAGTTTGCCCAACCCACGCAGTGCGCGATTTAAGGCATCGCGCTCCAATTCCGACTCCTGCAGCAACCAACGGGGGTGGATGTGCACCGGTTCGCTGCGTCGGTCCCCGACAGCTCGCTCAAGCAACCGCAAAACTTTGCGTTGCACCTTAGCCTCCCGCGGCAACAGGTCGACAAGCGAGGGAAGGTCACTATCGATCTGCACAATGGCCAAACCACTTCCCATCTCAAGTCGTTCCAGCACTTGAGTGCGGCCGAGAATTTGCAACGCGCTGCCAATGGCTTCCGGAGAAATGCTTAGCCCCAATGCATCGCGAATCTCCTCGAGGGTCATTTCGATCGGATCTTCCTCACGCGTCAACAGGAAGTCGTAGGTCTTCTCAATCACCTCTCGTGAGGGATAGTTATTGTCGATGAAGAACTCTTGGATGTAGCGATCCTGAAAGGAATAGAGCATCACACATTGCGATTTCCGGCCATCTCGCCCTGCCCTGCCCGCCTCCTGATAGTAGGCCTCCAATGAGCCTGGCATGTTGTAATGCACCACGAACCTTAAGTCGGATTTATCAATCCCCATCCCAAAGGCGTTGGTGGCTACGATAATACGGAGCTTGCCCTCCATGAAACGCTCTTGGATCGCGCGGCGCTGATCGGGCATCAAACCAGCATGGTAGGCGCCAACGGATATCTTGAGCTTCTGATTGATCATCTCGACCAAGGCGTCGCAGCGTTTGCGGGTAGCCGAGTAGATGATCCCCGAGCCCTTAACCGTCTGCAGGAAATTCTCGAGCTCCGACTCCTTCTCCCGATCACTCGGACAAGTCGCCACGCCGAAATGCAAATTGGGGCGTGCAAAGCCACTCATGAATTGCTTCGGACGCTTTAGCCCCAAAACTTGGACAATGTCCTCGCGGACTCGCGGTGTAGCGGTGGCGGTCAACGCCACGGTCTGCACTCCCCCCAACCACTCACGGAACTTGCCAATGCGCGTGTAATCGGGGCGAAAGTCATGGCCCCACTGACTGATGCAATGCGCTTCGTCGATGGCGAGCAACTGAATTGGAGTGGCTCGAATCGTCTCCATGAATTTCGTGTTCCGCAGTCGCTCAGGCGCCACATACACGAGCTGGTATTTGCCAGCAGCCACATCTTGCAGTCGCGTCTGTTGTTCGTTGGCGGTCAGTGTGCTGTTGATCAAGGCAGCCGGGATCCCCAATTGCCCCATCCGATCCACCTGATCCTTCATCAGCGCGATCAGCGGGGAAACGACAATGGTCAGGCCTGGTCGCACAATACTCGGCAATTGATAACACAGACTCTTCCCACCCCCAGTCGGCATGACGCACATGCAATCATCGCCACGTACGATCGATTCAATCACCTCACGCTGACCTGGCCGAAAGCTGGCCAGTCCAAAGCGATTTAAGGCTTGATCGTAGTTGATACCATTGGAATTCATGGAGTTGCCAGCTCTAGAGTGTGTTGGGCCCTACCCTTCTGCTATGTCCCGACTGATTCTAACATTTATCAGGTATCTTGACTCCCCACTCCACTTTCGCCTGTTCAGAAACACTCATTCATCATGCCCCGCACCGTTCAAATCGCACTCTTGCCCAGCCTGATCTCGCCAGCGTTCCTCGATTCCATCGACCTGGCAATCGTGATCGATACGTTGCGTTTCACGACCACCGCCTGCCAAGCCCTGGCAGCGGGCGCGACAGAGATCTGGACGGTTAGCGAAGTCGAGGAAGCGCGGCGTGCAGCTCAAGCGGAGCATGCCAAAGGTCGCCCAACCCTACTGTGTGGCGAACGAGAGTGCCGCCCCATCGCCGGTTTTGATTTGGGCAATAGCCCCGCCGAATATCTACCCGACGTGATTGCCGGAAAGCAATTGATCTTCAGCACCACGAATGGAACGCGGGCCGTAAACGCGGTTCGCTCCGTGAACAGGATCGCTCTAGCTGCGATGGTCAATCGCCAAGCAATCAGCAACTATGCCTCGCACTCCTCCAATCAACACATCGGTATCGTGTGCGCCGGGACCGATGGAGCCGTTGCAATGGAAGACGTGTTGACTGCCGGTGCTCTAGCAGAACGCCTGACCGAATCAGTAGCCGCTTGCCACCTTCACGGTGATTCTGCCCACCTGGCTCTGGCTGCTTGGCGCGATGTCTGCGGTCCGCAATCCGCGCAAGTGTCGAAGCGAATCGAGCATCGCTTTGCGGCCTGTGCTGGCGGGAACAATCTGGTCAAAGCGGGCTATGAACAGGATTTGCACTTCGCTGCCCAACTCGACACACTCCAAGCCGTCCCAGTCGCTCACCCCCAATGCACTCCTGAGCCTGCCGACAGTCGATGCAATGCCCTGATCTTCAGCACTACGAAGATCGCTTGAAGTTCCTTCGTGATGAACTGGGTAAGCTCCCGGCCGCTGAGCCCGATTGATGATGATGGTAGCTACCAGTTGTGCGCTCCGATCCGGGGCAAGCCCGGGGGAAGCGGGGATGAAGCAAGGTGGGAGCGGAAACCGCCTTCAATAGGCGTCTCTGGGTGTGACAAGCAAGTCTATGAGCCAAGCAATTCTGCTTCCGTCCAGCTTGCCCGGGCGGTGCAACAACTGGTGGCTACCCACCACCACGGCCCTTGTCATCCGATCTCCGTTTCGGGCTCGTCCCGGCGGAATCAACGACTTCGTTGAGAGTGCGAACATCACTATGCACAGCGAGAGCTACTGAAATATCCGAAGTCGCAGAGGGCAGAAGAGGGGGGGCACATACTTTTCGACGCGAATTCCACGTTTGGTGCACGAAGTGGCCACAACACAAGATTGCCGTGCTTTGGAATGCTGCTGTGCGGTGCACCGCGTTGCGTGATCGCTAGTCATGATTCACCGCCCCAAGACGGGTCCAAGCGGTGGTCTGCCGCTGTGAAGTGTGTGGGTGGTTTCGAGGACAATTGGTTGTTGATCGGGCGCAGCGGCTTGGGGGGAACGGTCCTGACGCGGCGCAGCACATTTCCAATACAGCACTGCGAACTACGAATCGAACGCTGCAACTAGCTCGCGGGCGAGTTTCCCGACCTCCGCAACCGCCTCCTCTGGGGTGGCTGCCTGCGTAGCTCGACGCACCAAAGCGGAGCCTACAATCAAGCCATCAGCCACCGGTGCAAGCGCGCGAATATGCTCGGGGCGACTAATTCCAAAACCAATGCAGATCGGCAACTCTGTCCGCTCGCGCAACCACTGCACCTTTTCGAGCAAACCTGGAGGCAGCTCGTTTCGTTCGCCGGTGATTCCTGTGATCGAAACAAAATAGATAAAGCCGGTAGAACTTTTGGCAATCTCAAGCATTCGTGCGTTGGGAGTGGTGGGCGTGACCAAGTGAATCAAACTAAAGTCACGCTCCCGACAGATGCCGCGCAGCTCGGGAGCTTCCTCCACAAGCAAATCGGGCACAATTGCACCAGAAAACCCAGCTTTCAAAGCATCATCGACATAGCGTTCCTTGCCAACCCGCTGAATGATCGAATAGCTGGCCATTGAAACCAGCGGCATCTTCAGCCGAGGCGTCACCTCGGCCACCATCGAAAAAATATCCTTGAGTTTGATCCCCGCTTCGAGCGAGCGGGTATACGAGGCCTGGATCACAGGCCCGTCAGCAATCGGATCGCTGTACGGTATTCCCACCTCAGCCATGGCCGCGCCACATTCCGAGAGCTTCTCCAACAACTGTGCCGTCACGGCTAGCGAGGGATCTCCGGCAGTCAAAAACGGGAGGAAGGCTTTTTTGCCTGCGGCGCGAAGCTCAGCAAAGCGTTGATCGATGGCTGACATTGGTTGGTTCTATATCTGCGTAGTCGTGAAAACCGCTAGCCCGACGGGGCTAGACGTAAAGAGGAAAGGCAAATCGTACAGTGAGGGCTAGCGTGCGTCGTGCCAGCAGTCGCTCCAGGGGAACGGGAGAGAATCATGGACGGCTCTCCCCTGTCCCGACCTACGCCCTACCTAGCCAGGCGGGAACAAAGAAGACTGCCGGAGCCTGCCGTCCACCTAGTAGGCGTCCACCTAGTAATCGCGGCCGGTCAGGCGCGCGATCTCAGCAGCATCCTTGTCACCGCGTCCACTCAGACAAACCAAGACGATTTGGTCGGACCGCATGGTAGCTGCCACCTCCAGCGCCTTAGCAACCGCGTGCGAAGACTCCAGGGCGGGCAAAATCCCCTCGCTACGGGCCACTTTATCAAAGGTCTCCAAAGCGGCGCCGTCTTGGCATTCGGTATAGTCCACTCGGGCGAGATCTTTCCAGTAGCTGTGTTCGGGACCAACACCTGGATAGTCGAGCCCGGCAGAAACCGAGTGGACCGGTGAGGTTTGTCCGTCTTCGTCCTGCATGACGTAGCTGAAACTACCATGCAATACTCCCGGACTTCCATGGGTCAACGGTGACGCATGCTGCCCAGGCTCGGCGGACAATCCACCCGCCTCGACTCCCAGCAAGCGGACTTCGGCATCCTCGATGAAGGGATAGAACATGCCAGCTGCATTGGAGCCTCCCCCGACACAAGCCACGATGGTATCGGGAAGTCGTCCGAATATTTCGAGACTCTGTGCCCTGGACTCGCGACCGATGACCGACTGAAAATCGCGGACCATCATCGGAAAGGGATGCGGCCCAATCACGGATCCGATGATATAGTGCGTGTCTTCCACCGAAGCCATCCAATCGCGCATGGCTTCGTTGACGGCATCGCGCAACGTCTTTGAGCCGCTGGTGACCGGACGCACTTCGGCGCCCATTAATTTCATGCTAAAAACGTTCGGTTTTTGCCGGCGGACATCCTCCGCACCCATGTACACGACACAGGGCAGGCCAAAGTGAGCGCAGGCAGTCGCGCTGGCCACTCCATGCTGTCCCGCTCCCGTCTCGGCGATCACGCGTTTTTTGCCCATCCGCAGGGTGAGTAGGGCTTGTCCCAGAGTGTTATTGATTTTGTGGGCACCGGTGTGATTCAAATCTTCTCGCTTGAACCAGATTTGAGCCCCCCCCATCGCCGCGCTCAGCCGCTTGGCATGGTAGAGCGGGGAAGGACGTCCAACAAACGACTTCAGCAGCTGGTCGAGCTCGGCCTGAAAAGCGGGATCCGCCTTGGCTGACGCATACTCAGTGGACAATTCATCCAAGGCGCGAGTGAGTGTTTCGGGAACATAGCGCCCGCCAAAATCTCCAAACCGGCCTCCGGCATCGGGCAGACTGGAGCTCAAAGTGGGCTGCTTTTCAACACGACTCATAAATTTCTACTTTTCGACAAACCTGTTAGCATTCGGCCGAGCGCATCGCCACCACTAAGACTTAGCGGTCAGCGCGTCGGACACCGTTTCCCGGACCACAACTGTCGGAACATGGGCCCTCAGAGCATTGATTGTCGATCCCTACGCCAAACCGGTCAAGTGAGTCCCGGTCAAGTGAACAAATTGGCCTACCACGTGTCCTAAGTTGCGACAGCACAGGCGCCCCCCCGCATGGAGGTGTGATTTTCATCAGATCTTAGGCATTTTGTTTTGCATTCGGGGCGGTCGAGGCGGCAAAATGAGATCCTCAAGAGCTTCAGCGGAGCTCTCGTTGGCTTGGGCGTATCAATCCGGCTACAATCAACAACCTAGGCCAGTTCCGCTGAGGCAGACTATCCAAGTCCTTGTCGCCCCGTTTGCATGCGTGCATCCGAGTCGACCAAGACTCTGCTTGCCTCTTTTACCACGACCTTAAAATCGAGGATAGAACGGATGACGGAAGGTTCTGCGCTGGGATGCAGCGTATTGGTGCTCAACCGATTCTACATGGCTATTCGCGTAGTGAATGTGCGACGCGCGCTCACGCTGCTGTATCGCAATTGCGCGGAGGTCATCACCATCGAAGAGAGTAGCTATACCAATTACAATTTCGATGCTTGGTGTGAGGTCAGCCAGTTGCTGGCCCTCGAAAAACAGCCTGAGGAAGACTATATCCAAGCCGTAGGGTTTGAATTGCAAGTCCCCCGGATTGTACGGTTGACCCGCTACGACAAAGTGCCACGTTCCTCGGTTCGCTTCAATCGCAAGAACCTATTCTCACGCGACAACCACTGTTGCCAGTATTGCGGACAGGTGCGTCCCACCAACCAACTGAGCCTCGATCATGTGGTGCCGCGTTCCCACGGTGGTAAGACGACCTGGGAGAATATTGTCTGCAGTTGCTTGCAATGCAATTCGCGAAAAGGGGGCCGGACACCGACGGAAGCTGGGATGAAACTGCTATCGGTTCCCGAGAAACCGCGTAGCAATCCCTCGATGGCGCTGCCCTTGCAAGACCCACGCTATTCCAGCTGGAGAACTTTTGTGCCTAGCACGGGTGGCAACGTCGCAGCGCGTTGACGCGAGTGGCACACGAGTGGCACACGAGGCGTCTGCAACGAAAATGCGACGCCAACCAAACGACAACACCATTCAGCCACCTCCCCTCGGGCTCTGGCTAGGACGGTAGTGTCCACGAGGCTCTGTGTCTTCGAGCCAATGACTCAACCACGCCCGTTTCAACAGACAGTGAGCTCCCAGGCTGTGCCTGAGGAGCAGAAAAATGGGTGTGGGGGAATGCACGCCTGCTAGCGGCCACCGGCAGGCGTCCCCTACACTCCTATTTTTTAAGCGAGTTAAAGCACTTCGTTCAGTATGGTTAGCATTCTTGGAATCTCCGCGTTCTACCACGACTCTGCGGCCGCGTTGATCGTTGATGGGGTGATCGTTGCAGCCGCCCAGGAGGAGCGTTTTTCGCGCCGCAAGCACGACGCGCGTTTCCCGACGCAAGCCGTCGCCTTCTGCCTGGAAAAAGCTGGACTCCAAACCAACCAGCTCGACTACGTCGGCTTCTATGAAAAACCGATTACCAAATTCGAACGATTGCTCGAGACCTATCTAGCCTTTGCCCCGAGCGGCTATCGCTCCTTCCGGCAAGCCATGCCACAGTGGGTCCAAAAAAAACTCCACCACCCTCGTGAACTTCGCCAAGGGTTGCATGGAGAATACACCGGAAAGTTCGTCTTCACCGATCACCATCAATCCCACGCGGCTAGCGCCTTCTTCCCCTCCCCCTTCGAGCAGGCGGCCATCCTAACTCTAGATGGCGTTGGCGAATGGTCAACGACTTGCATCGGTCACGGCGCTGGCAGGAAGATCGAATTATCTGAGGAGCTACGTTTCCCGCATTCACTCGGGCTCCTCTACTCCGCATTCACCTACTACACCGGGTTTCGAGTCAACAGTGGTGAATACAAATTGATGGGCTTGGCACCGTACGGCCAGCCGGTGTATCGCGATCTGATTCTTGAGCACTTGATCGATTTGAAGCAAGACGGCTCCTTTCGCATGGACATGAGCTACTTCAACTACTGCCAAGGCTTGACCATGACATCTCCCAAGCTCCATCGCCTCCTGGGCGGACCTCCCCGATCGGCGGAATCCGAGATTACCCAACGCGAAATGGACCTCGCCGCTTCCGCCCAGGCTGTAGCCGAGGAAGTAGTGCTCCGCATTGCGCATTACGCGCACCTCCAGACACGATGCTCGAACCTTGTCCTGGCAGGCGGCGTGGCCTTGAACTGCGTCGCCAATGGAAGACTACTCCGCGAGGGGCCCTTCGAAGAGGTCTGGATTCAACCGGCGGCCGGCGACGCAGGTGGAGCTCTCGGCACCGCGCTCTTTATTAGCCATCAATTGCTGGAACAACCACGTGTGCCCCGCCCGCCCACGGCCCCCGCAGCCCCACCTTCACCCGCTGGCGCGAGCAGCGGTCCGGCGGAAGATCGCCCCCCGTCCACATCGCTGGCCCCGTCTAACCAAGCAGCCAGCCTGGCCTCCCGAACCGATCGCCAGCGAGGCTCTTTACTTGGGCAAAGCTTCAGTGAAAGTGAGATCTCCCAGGCACTCGACGCGCTGGGAGCCGTCTACACCCGCGTGGAGGATCCAGCCAAGTTGTGCGAGCGCGTTGCCAAGCTATTAGCAGAAGGGAATGTTGTGGGCTGGTTTCAAGGGCGAGCAGAATTTGGCCCACGCGCCCTCGGCAATCGAAGTATTTTGGGAGATGCGCGGAATCCAAAAATGCAATCGGTCATGAATTTGAAAATCAAGTTCCGCGAGTCGTTTCGCCCCTTTGCCCCCATTGTTTTGCGACAGTACGCCAGCCAGTACTTTGAACTGCGCCCCGATCAAGACTCACCCTACATGCTCCTGGTGGCTCCGATCCGTGATCAATGGCGGAACCCCTTAAACGAGGAACAGGAGTCTGCGTTCGGAATTGAAAAACTGAATGCTTGCCGCTCGCAGCTACCCGCCATTACACATGTCGATTATTCAGCGCGGATCCAGACGGTCGACAAGGCCCCCAACCCCCTGCTCCACCAACTGCTGAGCACGTTTCATGCACAGACCGGTTGCCCCGTCCTGATCAACACCAGCTTTAATGTACGCAGCGAACCCATTGTAAATTCTCCCACCGAGGCGTACCGTTGTTTCCAGTTGACCGATATGGACGCATTGGTCATCGGGCAACATCTAATGCTGCGGAACCAGCAATCCCAGTCAATCAGTCAATCGATGCGCGACCAATACCTCGCTCAATTCGAATTAGACTGAATTCCAACGAGCATCGATTTTTGCATCCCCAGCTTTTCTTAGGAGTCATCGACTATGGGCCCCAGCGATCCCCCGACCAATAACATTATTAAGATCTTGCTGGCAATCTTGTTGCCGCCCGTTGGCGTTTTCCTAGAGGTTGGTTTCGGTCTCCATTTTTGGCTGAACATCATCCTGACGCTTTGTGGCTGGGTGCCGGGCATTATTCACGCCGTGATTATCATCCTGAGTAAATAATTCCTAAGCAACCACCATCTCACGCCCAGGACCGAGGCAAACGGGCAACCTCCCCAATCGACTTGCCACGACTTAACCGAACGCCCCCCTGACGAAACGTCCAGTTCGATGCACTTGGTTGAAATCAATTGGAAACCCACCGTACGCCAACTGCGACAATTCGGTGGATTGTGCGCTATTGGCCTGCCCCTACTCGGTTGGTGGTGGGGCTGCTCAGTGAACGTACTGACTATTTTGATTGGCGTCGGCGTTGGGGTAGCCCTCCTAGCTTGGCTGATGCCACGCTCGATCGCGTCACTCTTCATCGGACTAACGCTCGTCACCATCCCCATGGGGTTCGTCGTAGGTGAACTCGCCATGCTATTGCTGTATGGACTCGCAATCCTCCCCATCGGGCTATGGTTTCGAATGCGAGGCCGCGATCGCCTGCAACTTCGCATCGATCGCCAATGCGAATCGTACTGGCAGCCTAAGAGAGCCCCGACTTCTCTCAAAAGCTACTATCGGCAATCGTGAAATTGACACTAAAGGATGGACCTTAAATGAACGATTCGAAACCTAAGCCTCCCAGCGAATTCGAGCGTTTGGAGGAGGAGCCGGAACTCTCGCTAGTCGCCGAATTCTGGATCTTCATCAAAGAAAACAAAGCTTGGTGGATGGTCCCCATCCTATTGGTATTGGGACTGATCGGTGCTCTCGTCGTCCTGGGGTCCACCGGTGCGGCACCATTCATCTACACCATATTCTGAGTCGCCGCTCTGGCGTGCTTGACGCAACTTCGGAGATGCACGAGTCGACGTCAATTTCCGCGACACTGAAAAGCATGGCGGCCAGATTCGGTAAGCAAGCAGTGGGCAGGCAAAATACGGGTAGGCAAAATACGGGCAGGCAAAGAGGTCACCGGAAGCTACCTCGACGGGCGAAACTACGAAATCGGCTCGCCCGACTGGAATCCTTGGCGGGCCGGGCGAGTTTAGCAATCGCCTGACTACCACAGCCACCAGGCGCCGGTAAGCATCACGTAGATCGCTAGCGCCAAATTGCTGACGCCATGGGCGACAATGCATTGCCACAAATCGCGTTTCCAATACATCAGCCCATTGATCAGCAGGCAGTAGACAGCCGCGGCTAGCCACTCGGGATGAGCCAAAGTGAACATCAATGTTACCGTGAGGCAAGAGGAAAGCGTATACTCCCCCAACGGTACCCGTTCCCATTCGGGATCGATGAGCCACCGCATCAAGAATCCACGCCAGAAGAGCTCTTCCGCAATGGGTACCACGATCGCAATGCCCAGCAACCGGAAAGCGATAAACGCCCACCGCCACGCTGGCGATTCGATCTCCTCGAAGGGGTTGTATCCCACTCTAGGTTGCGGCTTTAAGAACCCAGGTAGCCAGTCAGCCACCCATTGTTCGGGATGCAAATGACTGATAAAAATCCACAGCACAATCCCAAGAATCCCAACCACCAAAGCTGGCAGGATCCGCCAGTGTGGCGAAACAATTGGTTTGGCAGCGGCGGCTTCTACCCCCGCTTGGCTTGCCGCTCCAGGCCGCTGAGGCCTTAGCAAAAGCCAGGCCTGAGTAGCACCGATCAACAAGACCAGCAAAGAGTACGCCAGCGGATACCACTGCGTATCAAATCGAGCTACGAAACTAGTGCCGAGCAGATAGAGCACGAAGGTCAGGACGAAAGTCAGTGCCAATGCAACTTGCCAGTCATTAAAAGGTAAAAATCATCGATTCAGCTGGAGACTACTGGACTCGAAAAACTTGGACGCTGCGTGGGTCGAGGCCCGTGTCGACCTCTTCAACAACGGCGTCAGTGAGCCATTGCTCAGTATCGGCCCGCGTGGGCCAAGCACTGAATCCATAGTTCCCAGGGCTGCGATAGCGTTCGATCTCCTGCCAATTCACCACGACGTGCGTGACCTCCCCCTGCCGCAACGCCTTTAACTGCGATTCGGCAACTTGCCCCCGCAACCACTTCTCCCCTGGATTCTCATTGAAGCAGGTGGCGTACAGAATGGGAGCTTCGAAATCAAATGCCTTGGCCTCACCAATCAACAGCAGTTTCGACGCTTGTGGCTCCAAGTTGGCGTTGCACCAGACCGTTAGCGGACTCACCAGCCCGGGCTGGCTTTCGTCGCGGGCTTGCTGGTGCAACTCGGCCAACGGCACCAAGAAGCGATTGTCGATCTGACTAGCACCGGAGAGTGCCGTCAGAACACCATAAACCAAACCTCCCAGAACCACCGCAGTGGAGAGTGAAGCCGACACCCAGCGTCCAATGCAGACCGCACTCGAAGCGGCGAGCCCCGCCAACAGCGGGACAGCCGGCAACCAAAATCGATCAATGCGATGCGTCGCGAGCCACCATACGGCTAAGATCCATAACAAACTCAGCCACCAATAGCGCTGCCACACATCTGATGGCGAGCCGTCCTGCCTCTCCTGACGGAATGCGAACCAGTCGCGCCCCCTCCGCCAGCCAAAAACGATGGAACAAGCGGCTAAGAATATGACGGCCGGATTGACAAAGGGAGAGGCATAGGTCAATTGCGACAGCGAGTCGAGCAGCCGCCCTGGGGAGTACACATTCCTGGCGTTCGAACCGCCCGGTCGATGCGCTTCGCTCCATTGCAGTGCAGACGCTTCATCCAAACCACTACCACCGAACAGGCCATAGGCCAATGGATAAACAGGGTTGCCTGTCAATGTGGCATTTTTCAGGTACCAGGGCAGGCAGGTAAGGGCCAGACCGAGCAGGACGGCTGCCAGCCCCCACCCCCAAGTGCTCGCGGAGCGGAATTTCGCCAATTGATAAACCGCCACCAAGCCGAGTGGGATCACTGAAAAAACCAGCCCCGGATACTTGGTTGCCGCCGCCGCGCCAGCCAGGACACTCGCTATCAACAAAATGCGTCTGATCCTAAGGCCGTGAACCGATCTCGTCGCAGTATTGGCAGCCCCCCTGGGTATATCCAAACAGGACAAAACGACAATGACCGCCAAGCAGTAAGCCCCAAGGGCTCCATCGATCAGGCCAGAGAGCGCGACATGGACATGCCCAGGCACAGCGAGCAGCAACCCGGCTGCAGACCAACCAGCCCACCTGCCGCAATGCCGCGCGATAAAGCCCCCCAGCACCGCAGCGGCTAGCAACGAGTAGCTCGCGACAATGACTTTGCCAACAAGTGCCCCCCACCACCATCCCTCCTGGGCCCCCAGGAATTCGCGAGCAATCATCATGGCTGCCAACGTGTGCATCTCGACCCCGAGCGGCATATTGGCGTAGACATTGTGGGAGACGAAGTCGATTTTCCCAGCTTGATAGAATTCCTTGGGCGCCTGCATGTGATATTCAACCACATCGAACTCCCACGCTGGCAGACAACTCCCCCATAGATAAATTGCAGCGAGTAAGCACGTCGCCACTGGAACCAATCGCGCCAGCCAAACAACCGCTTGATGCCTCACTAGCCAAGCGTCGGAGTCACCGACAACGTCCTCCAGAGACCCGACGCTCCCTCCCGCCACCGCATGCGCATCGCCGGCGGCGCCTTGGGCCGCATCGCCAGAAGCGCGGCTCGGACCATCGGGTGGCACGGCAATCGACGGCGCAGCGAAACGCCCGAGCATGACAGGAAGCAACCAACACCCCACTCCCAACACACCAATGGAGATGGCCAGCGGTGCAATGTGGCCCAACGCTCCTGCCCATCCCACCAACAGCGTAGTCGTCGAGAGGAGCGCTAGCCCGACCAGCGCTGCAATAGCGAAGCTTTCTGGGCGTGAAATCCCCGACAATCCCCCCTTGATGACCGGCCAGCCAATCCCCACTGCCAAGCCGAGCCAAGCCAGCCCCGCCAATAAAATTGGGACTCGATCCCAAACAGCAATCGATAGTGAGCCGTCGCCGAGGAAGTGGCCGGCAAGACCGGGCATGACCAAGAGATCTACGAATCGATCAAACGGCTCCCCATCTGCATCACTCAATCCGAATAGTGAGGGCTGGCGTAGGAACAAAAAAAGGTAGGCTAGCAGACTACCGAGTAGAATTAGGCATCCGGTCGCTCGATAGGAAAACCCACGGGAGGCTGCCGACGCGCCCCCTACGCGACCGGATTGCGATGCCGCGTTGCGCTTCCGAGCATGACGATTATCGGGCTTCGGCGAATTATTCGTCATCAAAATTTTCGAAGCGCTATGTTAGAGCAATCTAGAATTAGACTAGTAGGGCGTACCCAGCGAGCTTGGTCGATAGAACTCACGTGGACGCGTGCTTAAACCAACCTCCCCATATAATACATACTCCCCCAACCCCGTGGAACATGAACCGCTGAAGCAGCTTAGCCGAGTCCAGCCATACCACGCGTCCCTCATGTCGTGTGGCACGGCCAACTGGCATGGCAAGCGTACTCCGCGGGGCCCACCGAAGCACCAACTCGAGTTTCAATATGCAATCAACGATGGACGGCATTTACACCCCCAACATTACCCCCATCGATGCCAAGGGGCGTGTCGACGAAGACAAGCTCTGTGGATACGTCGACTGGCTGATTGAGAAAGGGGTGCATGGCTTGTACCCCAACGGATCAACGGGCGAGTTCACCCGCTTCACCGCCCCCGAACGCCGCAGGATCATTGAAGTCCTGTGCGCCCATGTGGGGAATCGAGTGCCAATCTTGGCGGGTGCCGCAGAAGCCAACGTGCGCGAAACGATTGATGCCTGCGAAACCTACGGTGCAATGGGAGTCCGAGCGGTGGCAATCGTCGCTCCCTTCTATTACAAGCTGAGCCAAGAAGCGGTCTTCCAGTATTTTAAGGAAATTGCCGATGCCGTTTCGGTCGATGTGACGCTCTACAACATTCCGCTGTTCGCTTCCCCCATTGATGTGGCCACCGTCCGCCGCCTAGCACTTGAATGTCCGCGTGTGGTGGGCATTAAGGATAGCTCTGGAGATATCCCGCACATGATGCGGATGATCGCCACCGTCCGACCGCTACGTCCTGAATTCTCCTTCTTAACCGGCTGGGACGCAGCCCTGGCACCGATGTTTATGATCGGCTGCAACGGTGGCACGAATGCAACCAGCGGCGTGGTGCCAGAGTTGACGCGCGCCATTTACGAAGCCTGCCAACGCGGACAATGGGACCGAGCGATGCAACTCCAGTATCGCTTGCTGCCGCTCTTTGATGCCATGATCGGTCAACCAGAATTCCCCGAAGGCTTTCGCCGTGGTGCGTTGACTCGCGGCTGGGATCTGGGACGCAGTCGCCAACCGATCTCTCCCGAGCAAATGGCAACCGCTCAGAAAACGCAAGAACAGTTGTCGCAAATCCTGAGCGAGCTGGGAAACTGGTTGCCAGAACTGGAGCCTGCGGCGCAGACGGCCCCTGCCGGAAATGCGGAGGCGGGAAGCTCAGCAGCCTCCGACCATTTCATCGAACAAGTGGTCCGAGAAGTGATGCAGCAATTGAAGGGATGATTCGAGCCGGAAGCTCGAGCGAGTTGGGCCGATTGCTAGTGCCCAACCACCGGTGTGAACGACCCGCTGTTTTCCCGAGCAATTCGCCGCAATGTGCCACGCCCCTTTGCACTGAACAGATGAACCGTGTGAATGGGAATCTGCCTCCGCGAGGAGGAAAATCCATTGAGCCGCTTCAATCTGGACAAGGTATCGTCTTGCAGCTCTCCATCGGACAGCAAGAATATCGCGTCCGGGCTGAATGTCAGCGCATATTGCAGCGCCTCGGCAGGCATCGTCGCTCTCCCCAAAGTCCGAGAGCGTAACCAGCGTTTGACGCGGGCAACCGTCTCTCGGTCTGCCCTGTAGTACTTCGACCTGGCGGGCTGCTGGTTAAACAGAAATGTGGTCTCCGCGTCAAAACAGAGAACAAAAAACTCTTGGCCAGAGCTCAATCCATTGAGGCTGTCGATGAGCTGATTGCAGGCGTAAAGCCAGCGATCCCCTTTCATGCTGTGCGAACTGTCCAGCACGAAGACGAATCGGTCGCCGTATGCTTTGGCGCCAAAAAAACTCGCACCACGCCCACTACTCGCCTCCTCCAAGCCCCGCGCAACATCGCGCACAGAAACACTAGTGAGAGCCGCCGAAACCGCTTGCTGATCGGCTCCCCCGACTTCAGGCACCTCAATCATGCCGTCTAATTTGACGTCCAGGACAAACTGAGGCTCCACTGGCAATACGGTAGTTTCGAACTCCGCCACCGGTAACTCTTCGTCAGGCAACAGCGAGATCTTCGTGTCGGTCGACTGCCCAATCTCTGCAGTCAGCAGCAAGCCCTCACTCGGCTTCCCAGCCGTGTAAACCCAACATGCGAGGGCCAAGAGGAGAGTCACATGGATGACAAGACTGACGAGAAATGCGACGGTATTCCCCGCGCGTAAATCCTCCCGTCGGTGTCTTCCTGCAACTTGTACCATGCTGATTCAATCTCCCTAGTGCTTCGCCGAAGCCTGACGGCTTGCTGGTTAAAAGCGTTTTCTGTTCTAGCGCGAAGGCTGCCCCCCTGCAATCTCCCCGTAGCGGCGACCACCTATCCTTGCTCACCGGGCGGTTGAAATAGTAACCCGCCGCGTGACGGGCTGTTGAAATAGTAACCCGCTGCGTGAGCAAGGAAAAATAGTTGCCGCTACAAGGCAGTTTGGGACGCAACCGCCGCGTTGAAATTCAAATTGCTATTAAATCAACAGGCTCAAAAGCCGACACACAATGCGGGCACAGCCCTTCAAGGGCTATGCACCTGCTGACGGACAACTTTTTTCATGGCATTCTCGACGCTTGCTGCCCCCCGAACCGCACTGCCGCAACCACGGCTACTGCCTGGTTCAAGTGGCAGGTGACCATTCTCGATTGGCTGTCCGGCTACGGAAATTATCCAAGCGCCCGTTCGCATTATAGGGGTTCGAGGCACGAAGCAAGCGATTTCCACCCAGTTCCCATCGAACAATCGATGGCACCACCCGCTCTAGAGCACGCTATAGACTCCACGGCTGCTGTAACACGCCCCCCACCAGTGCATGCAGGCTTGTGTGGTAGACCACTAACGCCCGATGCCCTTGCGAGGGTCAGGCACGTAAATGTACTGGCCTCGATTCTCTTGGGCGATACTCCTCAAGAGTTGCTGCCCCTTCGAAGAGTAGAAGGCAATCGTATGAATGGGAACGAGAATTTGTGGGTTTCCCAGTAGGTCATCGACACGGTTTATCTCGCGCAAGAAACGAGCTACATCCATAGTCGTATCCCCATCAGTCAGCAGGTAGATGGCATCTGGTTCTTTGTCGATCGCAAATTGCAGGGCATCATCGGGAGGTGCGCCTATTCCGATGCGCTGGACTTCCAACCAGCGTTGGGCGTGTTCGATATTCTCGGGAGTTGCGTAGAGCGCGCGAGGTGAAGGAGTGCGTTCTCCTGGCAACGGAATCGCTGACAATTCCCGGTTGTAGAAAATGATATAAAATCGCTGCTCGCGTTTCATGCCTGCGATCGATCTCATCAACTCCCCCTTGGCTGCATCCCAGGGGCCACCTCGCATGCTTCCCGAACCGTCGATCACGAAACAGAAGCAATTCCCACTGGCGGACGCGCCATAGAAACTGGCCCCCGAATGGTTCGGGATTCCCGTTCCGGAAGCGGCCAAGCCCGTCATGGCTGCAAGCGACGTAACTTGCGACTGCGTATCGGCCAGTCCGCTGAGGGAATCGGTCAAACTCACCTCCAGCCCCTCGAAACTCTCCACCACGTCCAGAGAGGCCTCAGCCGTTGACTCTGCCGGGGAATCCACCTCCGGCTCTGCAACCTCCCTCGGTGAACTCATTTCCATCGTAGGCTCGGATACCTCGACCGGCGCCGATTCCAACGCCAGGCTCGCCGCCTGCGACGGTAGCTTCAGGGTAATGAATCCCAGCAATAGAATCAGAACCAGATGGGCCAGGGCACTAACCACCAAGCCTCTAATCTTCCAGCGCTTGAGCACGAGCTGCCGCGGTTCTACCACAGTGCTGCCCCGAGCCTCTTTCTCACCGCACCCTTTCTCACCGCACTCCCTGCCTCGATCGATTCTGGTGCCGCGTTCCTTCTCACGGCCTGCCTGAAGGGAGCCTTCAGCAGCGGCCCCTGGCGGGCGTCTCCCAACTCGAGGCTTCTCCAGAATTGTGGGGGCTACCGAAGATGGCATGGCCGGAGGATTGAGGGCCGCACCTGCTGGCGGCCGCGCTGCCCTCCCTGGTTGTCTGTCAGGGGATGACTTTGCGGCGGCCTGCTTCCCGGGTGGTACCTGACGCCACTTCTTTGGGCCGGGCTGCAGAGCGTTCTCGGTACAGCTTTTTGCATTCGGCACAGCGGCAGCAGCGCGTTCCAGGGGTGGATCGGGAAAGGCTGCGTTTGCGGGAACCGCATGGGGCGGCTCTTCTGCCAGCGGCAACGCCTCCTCGCGTTGCCGCAATCGCTCAACCGCGTGCTTTTCCAACTGTGCCCAACCGCCCCCCGCGAGTGCCTCCGCCTCACCAGACTCCCCCTGGAGACCGCTCGGCCGCCCATTCGCCCCAGCCCCATTCGCCCCAGCCCCATTCGATCCGACCTCCCTGCTCCCCAGATGCTCCGGTAATGGTTCTGAGTGAGATTGCAACCAGGTTCGAAGCGGTTGCACATCCCCCTTCGTGGCGCGTGCTAGCAATATCTCCAGCGCTAAGCGATCGGCTTCCGCTCGAGCTGCAACCGCTTCTTGGGTTAAAGCTTCGAGCGCGTCGGCGCCCTGTGCTAGCAAAGCTTCGTCTTCACTGGCTGGCGCTCCCCTTGGCTGGCTGAGAAGGGGGGGCATCAAGAAGGGCATTCGACGGCTCGCCGTGCGCTTGGTTGCCATGAGACCTGCCTCATTGGAACGGATTTCAACCCCAGACCGATCGGCTTGTTGATATCGCCCACGCCGCGTCCGCAAGACATAGTTGGAGTCGCCGCTACAGCACGATTCGAGGTGCGAATTTGCGCTAAGACTGAACAGGCAATTCAATCAACAGAGCCGCTACGGCAACCAGCAACCTGCAAGAACACGTTATTGACTAGCGTTTTCATTTCCCGCAGGACGCCCAATACCGCACTCCCAGTGTCTCACAAACCTCCGAAAGAGTCAAATTCGATACCGCTGGCTTTGCACTTGGCTTCCACCGGGGGAATTGCCTATAAGCAGCTCATGAGAACTCTCTTCCAGGATTGCTTGAAGTTGGACGCCACCATGCTCCCTGCCACTGCCCATCACCATGCGACAGCGCGACGCAACTCCCCTCCTTCGGACCGAGTTGCACACCTTGTGCCGACAAAACTGTCGGTGAAGCTTGGCTGGATAGGCTTCGTCGTTGTATTAACCGCCAGTTTGACTCCGGTCACCGTCACGGCCCAACCCTCCACCGCAGCCCCAACTGCCGGTGCGACGGGAGCACCGCCAGCGGGTCTTCAAGCGAAGCGCACTGGAGGCGTGCCGAACCTCCCCTCCGACTCAGGACAGATTTGGCAGGAGTACGACCTCACCCCTTACACCAAAGAGCTGACCAACGTCGACCGCCCTCAACAAGCGGTAGTCGACTGGGTATTGCGGGAAACGGGAACAGACTCATGGTTCACCGATCCCTTTGGCTTCATCAATGCGGATCGCGACAAACTGCGGGTTTACCACAACGAGCAGATGCAAGATATCGTTCAAGGCGTCTACGAGCGCTTTGTGAACGGCACCACCACACCCCAGTTGTACGGATTGCGATTGATTGCAGTCGGCAACCCCAACTGGCGGACTCGGGCGCATGCCATGATGCGCAGCGTTCCAGCCCAATCGCCGGGAGTCAATGCCTACTTAATCTCGAAAGAGAACACGGCGCTACTGCTGGCGATGATGCGTGGCCGCACAGATTACCGCGAGATCAGCTCGGTCGACCTCGTCGTGCATAACGGACAATCACAAACACTCGAACAAATTCGAGGCCGCAACTATGTGCAAGACTACGAACCGGCACCGGGGGCTTGGCCTCCCTACCGCGCAACGACCGGCGAGATTAAGGAGGGCTATCGCTTGCACCTCAGCCCGCTGCTGAGCGTCGACAAATCAACCGTTGACTTAGTGCTCAAATGCAACATCGACCAAGTGGAGCGACTCGCCAAAGTCAACCTGGAGCTCCCCCTTCAAACCGGGCAGATTTTCAACGGTCCCATCAATGTGCCTCAAGTCGCCAGCTGGCGACTGCATGAACGCTTTCGTTGGCCCGCCGACCAGGTCCTTCTGCTCAGCTGCGGAGTAGTCGCGGCCCCAGAAGGAGCGCCTAACAGCAGCCTTCTTAGCCAGGGCGGCAACCTACTGGGGATCGATCGCCTACTCCCGCAGAATGGCGATCGGGCCGATGCGCTCATGATCATCGAATATCGCGGCGACGCCACCCAGCGCAGCGGCAACACCGCTAGCACGAGCAATGGCAGCCCTCTCCCCTCAAGTCCACTCAGCCGCGGCAGGTACTAGCCCTCCCCTCCCCCACCGGCCACCCAATGCAAGTACAGATGCTGCACTAGGCGGTTCCTACCGCTTCAGTTGTCTCCCGGCTCAAACCGACTCCGCACCACTTGGAACGGTTTCGCTCTCTTCAATGCGACCACGACCGCGTCGCATTTCTGGCCACGCAAGTACAAACAGATCTTGCATTCGTAGCACATAGTCCGCCTAGCGAGACCGCCCACCCACCAGGAACGCGGCCTCTCTTCAACTCCTTGCGACTCACCTTGGCCCCTCCCAGCTCAAGCTTCCGGGCGAACTAGCTGACGAGAACGTTATCCATGGACGTCGAGCGGCTTGCAAGCGCCTCCTTCGGCCCCTCTTCACTCATGAACCGGCTGAAGGTAAACGCCTAGGCTGAAGGCGTTTTCTCTAGGCGCCCAGGCCATTGGACATCAAGTTACACCAAATCCCAACTGTCAATCGCACGTTTTCTGGGCGAGCAACCAAGCTGCAACGCAGTGTTTTCCAAGCAAACCTTCGAGCTGTCAATCTATTTGCACAATTCCGTCCACAAAGCGCTTCTAGGCAACGCTAACCGACCTTATAATTACCTCAAGGTGCAATACAGCACCCTTAATCTTTCGTTATCTTTCTTTTCCTTAAGGAATCCCAGACATGAAGATTCGTTCATTGAGGCCAGCTTTTACCCTGGTCGAACTTCTGGTGGTTATCGCCATCATCGGTATCCTGGTGGGCTTGCTGCTACCTGCGGTTCAGGCGGCTCGTGAAGCGGCTCGCCGCATGCAGTGCAGCAACAATCTCAAGCAGCTGTCGCTCGCACAACACAACCACGCCGATGTGTTCAAGAAGTTTTCGCCAGGAAACAGCGATCCGCGTTGGCAAACCGAATTGAGCGGTGGCAACTCTTGGGACCGCTTAAGCTACCTGACCTCCACGCTCCCCTACATCGAGCAAACCGCTCTCTACAACCAAATCGCCCCGTACAGCGCGGCTGGTGGTCGACCTTGGACGGTTGACGACCGCACGAATTCGAGCACCGGTGCCATTATCATCAGTCCCTACAAGTCCAACATTTCGGCGTTCCGCTGTCCATCGGACGGAGTGCAAATCTCCCCCAACACCCCAATGCCCACCAACTACGTTGCCAACCGTGGTGACCTTTACCTATCGACGACCAACTGGGAGTGGCGCGGCGTTTTCTCCAACGGGGTGCGTGGCCAAGCCAATTTTGGAACCATCACCGATGGTACCTCCAACACCATCATGTTCTCCGAGACCACCATTGGTAAGAACTCGGGAACTGCCCTGCAAGATTCGATCCTAACATCGACGACTGTAAACACACTTGGCAGCATCGGTGGACCCTTCACCCCTTCGCTATGCTTGGCCACCAAGGGTCCGAACAACACCATCGCTGTTCAAGGCCAAAACAGTACCAGTGACACCGGCTGGGGCAAGGGACGTCGCTGGGGTGACTCCGCCAATGCGTACACCGGATTCTTCACGATTCAAGCTCCCAACGGCCCTTCCTGTGCTCTTGGCAATGCTGAGCATGATCAAGTGTCGGCAGCGAGCAGCTTTCACACCGGTGGCGTGAACAGCGCCTTCTGCGACGGTTCGGTCCACTTCATCTCCCAAAGCATTGACACCGGAGACCTGACGTTTACCGTCGACACTCCTGCGAACACACGAACCTACGCCGGTCGCTCCTACTGGGGCGTCTGGGGAGCACTCGGCTCCATGAGCGGCGGAGAAAGCTCCACTTACCAAGAGTAAGCTGAGCCCCCCTCTCGAAGGCCTCTCCCCTTTCAGGCTGTTGCCGGAAGGGGTTGGCGGATACGGGGAACCCACGAGCGGGCCCGCGTCGTGCAGACGACCGCTCCTGGTTCACAATCGCCAATTTTAAGACTGAAGGGCTGGTGCTGACTCCAGCCCTTCTGCGTTGACATTCCACACTTCAAATTCATCCACCGGGATCTTTAGGAACTTTCGAATGCGTACAGCTCTTGTTGCCGCCAGCCTGCTGGCCCTCCTTTCTGGCTGTGGAGACGGCCTGGGTGTCTCGCCGGTGACCGGCACGGTTTCTCTCGATGGCAACCCAATTGCTGGCGCCACCGTCACCTTCCAGCCTCTTGAGGGTGGAACGGGAATGCCTGCCGTCGGACGTACCGACGATAGTGGCAAGTACAGCGTCACCGACATGCGGGCTGAGGCCATTGGAAGCGGTGCCGCCCCAGGTGAGTACAAGGTTGGCGTCATGTGGTACGAAGCTGGCAGCACCGATACCATTGCCGCCGAGGGAAGTAGCGATGCGGCGCAGGGCGGAGCCAACAAGCCAGTTGGAGGCAAGTCCTTGCTGCCGATGGCATACCAAAATGCCAACACCTCCGGACTAACCGCCAGTGTCAAAGCGGGTACAGAAAACAACTTCGACTTCAACCTCGACAGCAAATACAAGCCAGGCAAGTAACCGCTGTAAATTTGGCTACCTGCAACGCCGCCCTAACACCAGCGGTAATTCACAGGTTAATCAGCCCGCCCCCCGGCTCGCTAAAACGGCAAGCCTGCGGCGCGGGCCTGTTGGCGTGGATTGCCGCGCGGGGGAGGAAGCGAGCCATTCCCTCGGCGCAACTGTCTTCCAAACACTGCCAGCGCTCCGGAATCGACATGCTGCCACTGCGGCTCCCTGAGCCTCCCCTCAATCGCGAGGGTGATTACCACCGTCCTCCACTAGCAAAACATCCCCACCCTCGGTGAGGATATATTGCCGGTTAACTTCCAAGCCACCATACTCAATCCGATCTCCACCCCAGTCGACGAAGACCCGATCCACGGCCTGCCCAGCTCCAATCCCAAAATAGAGTCGCGCACCGTAGGAACTCTGGTACCCGCGACCGCTTCTCTGCTCAGCGACTTGGGCAAGCCCTTCACTGAGAACAGTAACCCTCGCCCCCACACCATCGCGGTTGAAACGCTCCCCCTGTAAAATCAGTTGCACCCAGTGAGCCTGATTGGGCGATCGGTTTTGCAAGTAATTTGCTGCAGCGGCATGATTGGAGACCACACAATCCACATCGCCGTCGTTGTCGAAGTCCTCGAAAGCCAAACCCCGCGAGCTTTCGATCAACTGCATCCCGTCGCCGGACTCACCGGTCACGCTCACGAATCGCCCGCTCCCATCGTTGGCCAGCAAACTGTTCTTCACTTTGTATTCGGTCAAGGGTTCGATGGCATGTGCATTCTTCAGCAGATGCCCGTTGGCGATCATTAAATCGCGATCTCCGTCGTTGTCGAAATCGACCAATCCGGCTCCCCAATTGGCATGGGGCACGACCTCTTGACCGGCCCGACTGGACTGGGTGATATCTTCGAAGCCAAACGCCTCGGCATTGCGAAACAGGATGGGCGCTTGGCCTGAATAATCGGTAACAAATAGATCTTCCAAGCCGTCGTTATCGATATCGCCTGCCTCTACCCCCATACTCCCCACCGGCACTCCCGCTGAGTTTGTGGCCGCAGCATACAACTCAGCCTCCTCTTGGAATCGACCATTTCCGTCATTGACGAACAATAGATTGGGACGCGCATCACAGCAGACAAAAATGTCGATATCTCCATCCGCATCGAAATCACCGCAAGTCACGCCCATACTCGGGGCAGCAACACTGCCGATCCCCGAGGCCTCGCTAATGTCGCTGAACCCACCCGCTCCATCGTTGAGAAACAGTCGATCGTGGCGGTATTCAAAATCATCGGGCCCTGGAGAGTAGGGAAATGCCGTGGGCAGCAAGCGTTCATAGCGCGGGAAATTGAACTCAACGTAATCCGCAACATACAGGTCGAGATCACCATCGTTCTCAATATCGAACCAAGCGACTCCAGCCCCAAATACGACTCCGCTGTTCGACACTCCAGCGGCTCCCGTCACGTCCTCAAAAGTCCCGTCGCCGAGATTGCGTAACAGACTTACCGAACCAAAATTAGACGCCGCGATGTCCTTGAAGCCATCGTTGTCGAAATCCGCAACAGCCGCTCCAAGGCTGAACTGCTCCTCATGCAACCGCGCCCATCGCGTCGTGCGCTGCCAGGTTTGCCCGTCCCTATTGCGGTACAGCTGGTTCAGCGGTGCGGGAGCCGCTTGCAAGCCCTTCAAACTCGCGCCATTGAGAAAATAGGCGTCGATCCAGCCGTCATTGTCGTAGTCCAGCGACGCCAGCCCACTCCCCATGAAGCTCACGAGAAAACCGCTCCCCTCCGCCACGCCATCCTCATGAGTGAAGTCAAGACGGGAAGCTTGAGTGGCGTCATGAAACGACAGCCCCGACTGTGCATGCACGGGCCTCCCCGCAATCGAGGCAAACCAGACTAACACAGCCAGAGAAAGCCAGCCGGAGACTCCCTGCCTGCGCACTGACCACCCCATACATGCAGGCCAGCCCACTCCACCCACGCCACCAACGCAAAGACCTTCATCGACGCGAAGACGATTTTTGGTGGGAGCTCTCACCAAACTGCTTAGCAGAGCGACCATCTGGCGGCCTGGCTTCCCGGGTCTTGAAAGAATCGCCATGCCAGCACGCACCCAATCACGTAGAAGTTGGTGAAAATCGGAGACACCGTAGAGCAGGCCGCGGCAGGACACTCCACAGATCTGAAGGGCTAAACTAGCCAGAATTATACGCGCAGCAAGGACCTCGGGAGAGCCCAGCAGTCGTCCGGCACCAGCTCCACCTTACCAGTCTCCCGAACAACGCTACCAACAGGAACCTAGACAACGACAGCAACTGAGACGACGCAGTCTCCCCGGGAAGGCCGGAATAGCCATCTGAACTACTAAACCACGCAGCACCGCTCCTGCTCACTGGCGCCCTGCCGATTGCCACCAACTGCTCGCTTGCCTCCCAGCCTCTGACTGTACAGATTGAAAATAGCCGGCCAACCATTCCATCCGACCGCTTCCCCCAAACCGCCTAACGGGATGCTTATATTTCTCGTGAATGCAAGCCCCAGCGTGATCTAAACCTTTAAGCCGTCGCTACTCCAACTGCAGCAAGAAACCAACAAGGTGCCTAAACACGCCCCTAAATCGCATTCTCATCCGGATACCCACCAATAATTCCCTAATTCCGAGAAGAATTCCCCCTCATAAGACTTTAATTAATAACCTTTCCTTCATACAATCACTAGCTGCATATCTACATATCCACATGTGGAATGCCGTTGCTATCTCTTCTTTTTCTGTTTTCTGGAGCTTCTGTTTTATGAAGAAAGTATTTCATAAGCCAGCTTTCACGCTGGTTGAACTTCTTGTGGTTATCGCCATTATTGGCATTTTGGTAGGCCTGCTGCTACCAGCTGTTCAAGCGGCCCGCGAAGCAGCACGCCGCATGCAGTGCAGCAACAACTTGAAGCAGTTGTCGCTTGCGCAGCACAACCATGCCGACGTGTTTAAGAAGTTTTCGCCATCGACCAACGACACGCGTTGGAAGACGGAGTTCAATGATACGAACTCCTGGAATCGTCTCGGTCTATTCACCACCATGCTTCCATACATTGAGCAAACGGCCCTTTACAACCAGATTGCTCCTTACGGCTTGGCCGGTGGTCGCCCTTGGACCTCCGACGATCGTACGAATTCGAGCACGGGTACTGTAATCGCTAGCCCCTACAAGGCAAACATTTCGGCATTCCGCTGCCCCTCAGATGGTGCACAGATCGCCCCCAACACTCCGATGCCAACCAACTACGTTGGTAATCGTGGCGACCTCTACCTCCGCACCCATGACTGGGAATGGCGTGGGGTCTTCTCCAATGGGGAAAGAGGCAAGGCTGATTTCGGAACGATCACAGATGGTACCTCGAATACGATCATGTTCTCTGAAACAACCATCGGCAAAAACTCGGGAACGCCTCTGCAAGATTCGATCCTAACCTCGACGACAGTCAACACGCTTGGCAGCATCGGTGGACCTTTCACCCCCTCGCTTTGCCTTGCGACCAAGGGTCCGAACAACACGATTGCCGTGCAAGGCCAAAACAGCACTGGAAGCACCGGCTGGGGCAAGGGACGTCGCTGGGGTGACTCCGCTAACTGCTACACTGGATTCTTCACCATCCAGGCTCCGAACGGCCCCACCTGTGCTCTAGGCAATGCCGAACATGAAGCGATCCCTGCAGCGAGCAGCTTCCACACCGGTGGTGTGAACAGCGCCTTCTGCGATGGCTCGGTCCACTTCATCTCGCAGAGCATCGACACCGGAGATCTGACGTTCACCGTCGACACTCCTTCCAACACGCGGACCTACGCTGGTCGCTCCTACTGGGGCGTCTGGGGTGCACTCGGCTCCATGAGCGGTGGGGAAAGTAGCACTTACCAAGAGTAAGCTGCTTGCATTTCAACCGAAAATTTAAAAAAGAGGGGCTGGGGTTTAATACCCAGCCTCTCTGCATTGACAAACTACACCTACTAGGACACTTAGGAACTCATTAATGCGCACAGCTTTTGTTGCAGCCAGTCTCTTGGCACTTTTCACCGGTTGCGGAGACGGTCTGGGCGTCTCCCCCGTAACAGGCACGATCTCCCTTGACGGCAAGCCAATCGCTGGCGCCACAATTACCTTCCAACCCATCGAAGGTGGGACGGGCATGCCAGCGGTCGGGCGCAGCGACGACAGTGGCACATACACGGTTACCGATATGCGGGCTGAAGAAATCGGCAGCGGAGCCGCAGCGGGAGAATACAAAGTCGGCGTCATGTGGTACGAGCCAGGCAGCACCGACACTATCGCGGCCGAAGGAAGTAGCGATTCCACAGCCGACGCTAGGAAGGCTGTGGGCGATAAGTCCCTGTTACCCATGGCTTACCAAAACGCCAACACCTCGGGCCTAACCGCCAGCGTCAAGGCTGGTGACCCCAACATCTTCGATTTTGACCTCAAAAGCGACTACAAACCGGGCAAATAGCCCTTAGCTGCCTCCAAGCAGTTCGCCTCATGCCAACCTTGCCATTCACTCGCATTTCGTGTGTGGCAAGGTTTTTTCATGAGAACTCGCTCCAGAGTTGGAGCGGCTGCCCTCCACCCATTCGTAACCATTCACGGTTGTTTGCAACTTAAGCTCAAACCTGAAGCAACGGGTGAAGCTGCCTGAGGGCTGAGGAAGTTCACGAACGACCGACTCAATGCTTCGCAGAGCTGAGCTTGCTTAGTATTACTCCGCGCTGTTGAGTTTGTCTGGGGGCGAGTCGGGTGCAGCAGAGAATGTTGTTGGCAGGAAAATAGCCAGAGCAATTCATCTCCTTGCCCCCATCTTCCTGTCAAAACGTCCGCCTGGATGCTTCGAAACCGTTCACCGTTGTCAGCGACCTACACTCCAACCTGAAGCCATGGTTGAAATTGTAAGTGGATAAGGAAGGCCGTGAACGGTTACACTCATTCCAACAAGCGGGCTAAGCGAGGGTCCCCCGGAAACAGCTCACGCGCCTTCAGCGTGATAGCCACTGCCTGTGCTTCATCGCCGGCGGCTCTGAGCGCCACAACCCAAACCGCGTAGGAATCGAAATCTCCTAAGCGATCTGCCGCCAATGCCGCCTGCTCCGCCGCTCCCCTAGCCTCACCGGCTCCCAACAAGAACCGCGCCAGGATATACTGTGACCTCCCACTTGAGTCGTGCTGCGTCGCCTCCTTAAGAAAACTCCCAGCGCGCTCTATGTCCCCCAGCTGAATCGCCAAGTTGGCGGCATTCGTGAAATTCAACGAATTCTCAGGGTGAACCTCTACCAACCGCTGCAGCACGAGGAGCGCGTCCTGCAGCCGACCGTTGCGGCGCAGAATATCGGCCAACGCCACCAGACTTCTCTCAGAACTAGGCTTTAGCGCAATCGCTTGCATGAGAAGCTCCTCAGCTTGACGCACATTTTCTTGCGACGCAGAGACAACTGCCAACAGGGTGTACGTATGATGGGCAAATTCCCGGAACGACGACTGGTACTTGGCATCATCGGCCGTGACATGTTTCTCCATCCGGGGGATCTTTCGTCGAACCTCGAGCGCCTCGTCGCGTTTCCCAAGCTTGAGCAAAGCAGTTGATTTGGCCAGATAGGCAGCGCGCACATCTTGCCCTTGATCGATCGCTGCCTGCGCATTTTCAATGGCCAGCTCGAACTCATCCAATTGCACTTGGACTTGCGCCAGCTCCAGTCGCATCAGCCCGTGCTGAGGAAACAAGCCAACGCCCCTGGATAGCACCTCCTGCGCCAACTCCAGCTCCCCTTGCTGGCTGTAAATCTCCCCCAGCAGCGCCAGCCGCTCGGCAGTCTCCACCCCCTGCTCTCCCGCTTTACGCAATACATCCGCGCACTTCTGCAAGTCTCCCGCCTGCTGCAGCATTTCCGCATAGGCAACGGCAACAGCAGTCTGGGTGGGATCGATCGCTAGTGAAGCTGCGAATAGCTCTCCGGCTCGATCGGTCTGCAACAACTCCGCGTAGGTCATGGCTCCAATGTGCAGCACGGACGCGTCTTGCGGGTATTGCTGCACAGCATCTTCCACAGCGCGCAACAACTTCTGCTGCATCTCTTCCGTACTGAAGGGGCTCGCTTCCGTAGGCAAACGCAGTGCGGAACCAGCTTGGGATGCCGGGGCCTGAGCTGCCAAGGCACCAGACACAGCGGGGCTTGGCTGCTGGTCAGAATTCGCTGGCCGCTCGACACCGGGCCGATAACCGGTGGACCGGTCCTCTGAGGGCACCAACGCATAAATCAGGTAGCCTACCAACCCGAGAAGCAATGCGACTCCCGCAATCCACGCTCCAGCCAGTGGCGCCTTCCTCTGCTCCTCACCTGCGATTGCCTGCGAGATCCCCTTTACTCGTCGTCGACTCATTTGAATTCCCTGGACGCCCGCAGGCAGTTGCAAAAACGTTGCTCCGTCCCCAGTCTACCGTCCCCAGTCTACCATCCATTGCGAATTCTAGTGGCCGCGTCGCTCCGCAGGAAATGAGGATTCGCAACACTATCCGGCCCGACCTCAACACTATCCGGCCCGACCTCAACACAATCCGGTCGGATCTCAAGGCTCCCGAGTCCCACAACCTTCCACAATTGTCAGCCGGGGCGTCTGGGGTAGAAAACTCTCCTTCACCCCAGTCGGCCAGGTCACCACCACCCGCCGCGGATCGGCATCGCCCGTCCCAAAATACAGGCGCTGACCGTAGCTGGATTCGTAGCCCCGACCGGCGCAAACAACCTGTACCTGCTTGCGGTTCAGCGAATCTTCGAGCTCAACAAAGCTCCCCAAGGCATCCCGGTTACTATGCGTCCCCACCAACTCCAGCGAAAGGTGCTTGTGCGTCCCCCCAGATGTATTCCTCATCAAGGTGGGATGCGAATTGAAGTTTGTAATCACTCCATCGACGGCGCCATCGTTGTCGAGGTCATCAAATCCAGCCCCACGGCTGCTGTCCACTACCGCTAGAGCCGAACCCGCGCTGCCAGACACGTTCACAAACCTTCCCCGACCATCATTGGCCAGCAAGTAATTGGCAACTTTCATGGTGGTGCGGTCGTCGATGTATTCGATATTGTCCAGAAAATGACCACACGCAATCATCACATCCCGATCACCATCATTGTCGAAGTCGACCGCCCCAATCCCCCAGCTCACATGCGCGATTAACTCAGTACTCCACTGCGCAACGTTGGTCGCATCGCTGTAAAACCCTTCCCCTAACGACTGGTAGTAGACCGGCATTTCATCCTGGTACGTCGTCGTAAGGACGTCGAGCTCTCCATCACCATCGAGATCCGCGTAATCGAGTCCCATGTTTCCATTGGCCTTGCCATGGCGATCGAAAGCCAATCCCCACAGAATGCCCTGCTCCTCCAACCGGCCGGTACCATCGTTGGCCAACAAATAGTTTCCCCGCTGATCATTGGCGACGAGCACATCACAATCACCATCCCGATCGAAATCCGCTGCCATGACCCCCATTCCAGGAGCTCGCAAATCACCGACACCCGCCCATTGCGTTACATCCGAGAAGGTTCCATCTCCGTTGTTCGCAAAGACGTAGTCCTTGGCAGCTGGAAAGTCGTTGGGGCCCACATGGAAAACCTTACCCGCGATGGTGCGAGTCCGATGGTGCTTGAAATCGAAGTCGACGTAGGAAGCGCAGTAAAGGTCGAGATCCCCGTCTCCCTCCATATCGTAGAAAGCATTCCCTGCCCCAAAACGCATTCCGCAGGCCAAGCCAACCGCATTCGTCGACTCCACAAACGTCCCATCGCCCTGATTGATGTAGAACACGTTCTCACCGTAGTTGCTTACGAGCAGATCGGTATCTCCATCCTGGTCATAGTCGCTGGCCACCACTCCCATTGCGTACCCAACATCACCGACCCCCGCCGATTCGGTGACATCGGTAAAGGTCCAGTCTCCGTTATTGCGGTAGAGCCTGTTTTTCGGCGGCTCCACCAACTCCGTTCCGGGAAGTGCCGCTCCGTTGACCAGATAGACATCGATCCAACCATCATCATCGAAATCAAACAGGGCCAACGCCCCAACAACGGATTCGACGATGTACCGCCGCCCGCTTCCGCCGTCGGTATGCAGGAAGTCCAGGCCACTTTCCACCGCGGGCACCACGTCCAGCCTGCCACTCCAAACCGGCTGTGCAGACACTTTAGACAGTCCCGACAGCAGTAGAAGCCCTCCCAAGAACAGCCACCGCCTCGCGCATAAACCACAGTTCATATCACCCCTTCGGCATGGCCACCCAGCGGTAGCCCTGCATTCGAGCCTCGTCCAAATAGCGACTGCAGACAACAATAAAAGATTACGGGAAACCCACTTCTCATATTAGCATGCCGTCATCTTTAGGGGTATGATAGTTACCGCGGGCAGAAGCTAAGACTTCCTAAACACCCTAAGCAGCTTAACGCCCCTGGTTGCTGTCTCCACCTTCAAAATGGGTCAAGGCACCTGTGAAACCGAAACAATTCTGGCTTGCCTGCGCTACAGCGGTCTTGGTTGGAGTCGCATGCCTCGCTTTCATCCGCCCCACTTCACCGCAGGCAGAGCGCGATGGAGCACAACGGCAAGCCCCGCCTTCCGGAGCAGCCCCTTCTGCCGCCTCCCCCCGGCCCGCTTTCACCCTCCCGGAACGCCCGGCAGGCTTGCAAGCCAACCGCCCCCTGCAACAACAGTGCGAGGACTCTTCAAAAGCTTCAATTGCAAGCTTGCACAACCTGACGTTTGATCTCGCAGAGGGCACCGTTGGCCATCTCCCCAACAGCCCCGCAGCATTCAGCCTGCTGGGCCGCCTGCACCTCCGCAGCGGCAGCTCTACAAACGCCCGCCTGTTGTGGGAGCAGGCCATGGCTGTCGCCCCCAAATCGCCGGAACCACACATCGATTTTGGGTTCCTCGAACTCAAGCTTGGCCACGCGGAAGAAGCCGAAGCCCACTTTCGCCGCGCCGCTGAGCTGGATCCCCACTCGCTGGATGCGCTGGACGGATTGACCGAAGCTCTTCTCCTTCAAGCCAAATATGCGGAGGCTCGCGATCCACTGAAGACGCTGGTGCAGCGCTCCCCCGAAGCCTACGCCGCTTGGTGCCGACTGGGCGAGGTCCAATTGAAACTGCAAGAGGCGACGCTGGCTAAAGACAGTTTTGACCGCGCGCTGAAAATCCGCGGCAAGGGGCGAGAGGCCCTGCACGGGCTAATCAAGACGACCGCGCAGCTCGACGACCGCGCGCGGTCCGAGGAACTCATTGAAGTCCTATCGGAGCTGGATGCCACCGAGTCGCAAAACTCCATCGATCGAGACGAAATCGATCACGAGAGAGCAGCGTATCTACTGCAAACCACGGCTCAATCGCTGAGCGAATTGCTATACCAGCAGAGGCAGCCCTCCGCCTCCGTTCAGATCCTCGAACTCGCCTACGACGCACTCCCTTCCGCCCCCCTTCGCGGTCTTCTAACGGCAGCCTACTTACGCCAAGGTCAGACGGATCAAGCCATTGGACTCCTGGAAAACGAATGCGAAGACAGGCCCGACGAATCAAGCCTATGGAGTGAGCTAGCGTTGCTCTACATGCAAACCCGCCGCCTCGACGAAGCAGAAGCGGCACTTCGACAGTACATCCGCCTCACTCCTGAAAGTGGTGAGGCCTACGCGCTGTTGGCGCAAACTCAACTTCCTGCCGGACGGTCCCCACAAGCTGCCGTCGAGAGTGCGCAGCGCGCCGTCGAACTCTCTCCAATCGCCGGGCACCATTACATCCTAGGAACCGCCCTCTACCATGCTGGCAGGCTGACTGAATCAAAGCTGGAGTTAACCCGGGCGGTCGAGCTAGCCCCTACCAATCAAGAATTCCGCCGCGCTCTCAGCAGTATCGAGTAACCCCGCAAATGGCACGTCGCCCCCAGCTTGTCGCCCCACTCCACCACCTCCGCAAGCAACTCCCTCTAGCAATCTTGTTAACGAGCTGGGCTGTTGCATGCCCCCTGGGGTGCAGTCGATCGCGTCCTGCGGCCCCTAGCGCGGAGGCTGCCAAACAGGCTCCGCTCCAGGACGCGCCGGCCAGCGAGCCACCACCATCCACCCTGCCAGGCGAAAGTGCGGCTCCTCTGATCGCATTGACCGACGCGAGTGAGTCTTCTCAACTGCGGTTCCAGCACAAGTACCAGAGTGGCAACAGCCGCTTCCTTGCAGAAGCAGTCACCGGAGCGTTAGCCAGTTTCGATTTCGACGGTGATGGGCTGCTCGACATCTATTTCCTCAATGGAGGCACACTCCCCCGCGGTACCGGCGAATCCTACTCGGCAGCCCTGTACCAAAACCTGGGAGATTTCCGCTTCCGCGAAGCAAGCATTCAGTCGCATGCCGGTGATCGCGGCTACGGCATGGGGATCGCTGTCGCCGACTACAACGCCGATGGCCTGCCAGACATGTTCATCAACAACTTTGGCTCCAATGCGCTCTACCGAAACAATGGTGACGGTACGTTCACGGAAGTGAGCCAGTCAGCCGGGCTGGCTGGTGGTGACCGCCTAGGCGCCGGAGCTTGCTTTCTGGATGCTGATCGCGATGGGCTGCTCGACCTGTACGTAGCCAACTACGTCAAGGATTCGATTGCGAACAACCCGCAACACACCACCGAAGGCCTGCCCAGCTACCCTGGTCCACTCGACTTCCAGCCCGATCATGATCAGTTCTATCACAATGTGGGAGATGGTCGCTTCGTCGAACAGAGTCAAACGGCTGGGGTCGCAGGCCTCGCCACCGCATCCATGGGAGTCCTGGCCTCCGACTTCAATGACGACGGCGCCCCCGACATCTTTGTCGGCAATGACGTAGAGCGCAATCTACTCCTGCAAAACGATGGCACGGGCAAATTCTGGGACGCCGGCATCCAAGCCGGAG
Organism: Aureliella helgolandensis; assembly: GCF_007752135.1. Lineage (GTDB taxonomy): Bacteria > Planctomycetota > Planctomycetia > Pirellulales > Pirellulaceae > Aureliella > Aureliella helgolandensis. The sequence continues at coordinate 7,931,095 of NZ_CP036298.1, forward strand.
TCGCCTTCTCGTTAGGCGCGCGTCGCAATGGGAACATGGGGGTAGACTGCGGAGACTACAACGGTGATGGACGGCTCGACTTGATCGCGACGACCTTCAGCAACGACACGCCCGTCCTGTATCGCAACCAGGGCCATGGAAGCTACGCGGACGAGACTCGACTAGCACGCGCTGGTATCGAACTACTGCCCCACGCCAATTGGGGCGTCGCGTTTGTCGACATTGACAATGATAGCGACGAGGACTTGGTGATCGCCAATGGGCACACCGATCCCAATGTCGGGCGGTGGGCATTCAACACTTCCTGGAAAGTGGCCAACACCTTGCTGCTAAACGACGGCGAGGGCCGCTACCAGGATATCTCCAGCAGTTGTGGAGACGGCCTGCAGCCCGTTGAAAGCAGTAGAGGACTTGTGGCAGAAGACTTTGACAACGACGGTGACCTTGACCTAGTGGTGCTCAATGCACTCACCACGCCAACCGCAATTCGCAACGATAGCGACCTGCATAGCAACTGGCTGCAACTCCAACTTATCGGGAATGCCCTAGGCTGTCGGGATGCGACCGGCGCCCGCGTCGAGCTCCAAACGGATACCCGACAACTGGTCAAAGAGGTGCACAGTGGACGCGGTTACCAAAGCAGCTTTGGTCAACGCCTGCACTTTGGAGTGGCCGATACGCAAGTCATCCCGCACATCACCATCCGCTGGCCGAGTGGACAAGTGCAGAAATTGAAGCAAGTTGCCGTCAACCAGCAGCTGGTCATCCAGCAACCTCACAATGCTAGCGAATAGCGCCTTTCCGAAAGATTCGCACTCAAAAGACATGGTCCACTAGCACTATGGGCCACAATCAATTATTTATTGGGGAGCTCCCGACGCGGGGCATCTGCAAACACCCCCCTCAGCCAGAGAGAGCCCGTGTCGGGCCAGGCCAGGAGGAGCGCAGTCGCCTCTCCACTCGAACCACATCAAAATCGATCACTCCCCCAGCACAGCGAAGGCTTGCCAATGTCCACCGGCCCAGTTACCTCGGGAAACACAGCCACCTCGAGAAAACGCGTAGCAATCACCGGCTTAGGCATTGTCAGCCCACTTGGTTCCAACCTGGACGAATTGTGGGGCAATCTGAACGCTGGCAAATCTGGCATCGCCCCGCTGCAAAACATCCCGACCAGCGCCCTGCCCTTCCATTCAGGGGCGGAGGTTAAAGATTTCACTGGAAAAATTGAGGATTACGGCCCCCTCGACAAGCCGCTCCAACGAGCGATCAAGAAAAACGGCAAGGTCATGTGCCGCGAAATCGAGATGGGCGTGGCCGCCGCTCAGAAAGCGATCACCCACAGCGGACTTGGCCCCGATCGCGATCCCGATCGATTCGGCTGTCTCTTCGGCTGCGATTACATCCTCACCCTTCCTGAAGAATTCGCCGACGGGATCCGCAACTGCCGCGAAAATGCTGGGGGAGTTTTTCGCACAGACGACTGGCCAACTTACGGACTCCCCAAAGTTGGCCCCCTATGGCTGCTAAAATATCTCCCCAACATGCCGAACAGCCACATTTCGATCTACAACGACTTTCGCGGCCCCAACAATTCGTTGACGGTGCGAGAAGCGAGCATGAACCTCTCCATCGCGGAGGCTACCTCGATCATCCAGCGTGGTGCGGCGGAAGCGATCGTCGTAGGTGCTACCGGCACGCGACTCCACCCGCTGCGAACGACCCACATCACCTTGGCCGAGAAACTAGCCAGCGAACAAGAGGATCCGACCCGCATGTCTCGCCCCTTCGATGCCACCTGCGACGGCATGGTGGCCGGTGAAGGTGCTGGAGCTGTCCTGCTCGAGTCCTGGGAGCACGCGGAAGCGCGCGGTGCCAAAATCTGGGGCGAAATCATTGGCCAAGGAGCTTCCATGGTTGGACCTAGCCGACCGCCTGCTCGTGATTTCTATCGCCTGGCCGTTGCCGCCTCACTGCGCGCGGCCCTGCGCAGCGCGGGAGACCGACTACCGCAGCACTGGCACTTGCACGCCCACGGCTTGAGCTCTCCGGAACAAGATCAATCAGAATCGCTGGCCATCGGGGAAGTGCTGAAACCGCACGGGGCCATCCCCGTCACTGCGGCCAAGAGCTACTTCGGCAACCTGGGTGCAGGCAGCGGAGCCGTGGAATTCATCTCCAGCCTGCTGGCGCTCGAACACGGTACCCTGTTCCCCATTCGCAACCTCAACACGCGACTCCCACAACTCGACTGGACACCGGCCGAGCTGGGGCAAGACGCTGGGCAGGGCTTCATCCACTCGAGTTTTACGCTCCAGGGACAAGCGGCCAGCATCGCGGTCCGCGCCGCGTAGCCCCCCCTTCCTGCAGCTCCAAACCGTGCGAACTGGGCCGAAAGTGGCAACTGGGCCGAACGGGCAACTCGCCCGCGAGCAGACCGCAACCCACTCGCGCCCCCTCCCGCTGCCCACCAGGCCCCTAGCGGCTACCACACATCCATTAACCGCCCCCTAGAGACCCCCGAATGCCGCTAGCCGAATCTCAGCCATTCTGGCGGGGCAAGTCTTGAGTGCGTGCCGTCGGTCGAGAGGCAACTTTATTGGCACCGCAGGCGATGCAAGGCTGCCAAACAGTGCTAGCTATTGCCCTCTTCCACCGCCAATTTGGGCAGATTTAACGTGAGAATAACACTCCTCCAGTCAACCTCGCGTTGACATTCTCGGTTTGCAAAAGTAGTATTGGCCGGCTACTGATTGAACTTACTTCCACTGCGGTAGGTTTTGTCGGCCGATTCCGCCGAGGCAGATGGCAAACAGGCACGATTGGTGTTGTTTTGCTAAATGCACAATCGCTACGCTGGCGCTCCGTCCAGAATTGAGCCCTGTCGGTCTTGGGACATCCGGCCGCAGGCCCTCCGCGCGAAATTTTGCGCCGCCACAAAGCTAGCAAGCATGAATCCTACGGAACTACTGAGACTTGTCGACTCGCTCCACCGCGACAAGAACATCGACAGCGAACTCGTGTTTTCGGCGATCGAGTCTGCACTGGCCACCGCTGTTCGCAAGCAACGCGGTGAAGAAATCGAGATCAGTGTCGAGATCGACCGCAGTACCGGGAATATCTCCGCCGTTTGCGATGGCGAAGAATTGGACCAAGCTGAGATTGGCCGGATTGGCGCCCAAACTGCCAAGCAAGTTATTATCCAAAAGATCAAAGAGGCCGAACGCGATTCCCTCCTCGATGAGTTCCACGACCAGGTCGGGCAACTCGTAACCGGGACAGTCCAACGCAGCGAGCGTGGGATCACCACGGTTCAACTCGGCAATATGGAAGCGATCCTGCCGCGTGGCGAGCAAATCGCCGGAGAATCGTATCACAATGGCGACCGAATTCGCGCCGTGGTCTACGAGGTCAAGGCGGCAGGCAACCGAGTTAAAGTCATCCTAAGCCGCACCAAGCCACAGTTGGTCCAACGGCTGTTTGAGCAAGAAATACCCGAAATTGCTGAGGGCGTGATCGAAATCAATGCGATCAGCCGAGAGCCCGGTCATCGCAGCAAGGTGGCGGTGAGCAGTTCCGACCAGCGTGTCGATTGCGTCGGTGCCTGCGTTGGCGTGCGAGGCAATCGCATCAAGAACATTACCAGCGAACTGGCTGGGGAACGAATTGATATCGTCCGCTGGAGTGATGACCCGATGGTTCTCATCCCCAGCTCGCTCCAGCCTGCTGAAGCAGAGCAGGTTTTGCTGTGCGATATGATCGGCCGAGCAATCGTGCTGGTCAAAGACGATCAATTATCCCAAGCTATCGGGAAATATGGTCAAAATGTCCGGCTAGCCAGTAAGCTGGTGGGCTGGGATATCGAGATCATGACGGCTGGCGAGTTGGAAGAGCAGATTGACCGAGCAATCACCGCATTCATGGAACTGACCGGAATGACCGATGATTTAGCTCAAAGACTAGTGGAACAAGGCTACTTGTCGTACGATGACCTTTCGGTCATTGAACCAGATGCCTTGATGGAAATGGGCGGTCTAACCGCCGAGCAGGTGGACGAGATCGTCGAGCAGGCCGAAGAGCGTGCTGAGGAAGCCGAACGCGTCGCCGCTGAACAGAAAAAGCTCAAGAAGGCCCAGGCATTTGCCGATCAAGCGGCCCAGAACCAAGCACCCGTCGCCCAGCCCGCTGCAACTGAATCCGCAGCCCCAGAAGAGGCCCCTGCTCCTTCTGAAGCGACGGAGACCACGGACGATCCTGATCCTGCCGCGGTAGCGACTCCAGAATCGACCGAAGAAGAATTGAATCCTCCCACAACTGATGCCGAGCAGGCGCCTGCGCCTGCTGCAAATACCACTGAGGAAATTATGGACGAGACCAATGCCACCGATCGGAATTAACTCTCTGGTCGATAGAGGTTGGCTGGCCCTTACGCCTCAACCCGCTTTATTGATAGATGCAGCTTCTCGACAAGGAGAGTCATCTATGTAGATGACACATCCACGTGCAATTGTGGTCGTGTCACAACGCTGCCAAGCAAAGCTGGCGCGTATTCAAGACCATTTTTTGACCCCAGGAACAGTAGCACGTGCCGAAACGCATCTACGCGTTAGCTAAAGAGCTGACAATGGACAGCAAAGATCTCGTCGATCTATGCACCAAAATTGGAATCCTCAATAAGGGTTCCGCCCTCGCGAGTCTCGATGATGACGAAGTGCAACGCATTGAAAAGCACCTCGCTGATAAAGCGGCTGTAGCCTCGAAGCCACAGCCCGCGCCGACGACATCCAAGGCGAAGGACTTAACCCCCACGCGGCCGTCGACCGGACCGCTCACGCGCAGCACAAGCGTCGACACGGGGAAAATCCGAGCCCTCGACGCCAGGCCCAAGCCCTCTTCCCCGCAGCCCGCGGGCAAGCCCGAAGAGCTCGCCTCCAAGGCCGCTGCGACAGAGGCGCCCGCGACTTCCGGCGATACCGCCGAGACAGTCCCTGATGCGGCTCCGTCCACGCCAGAAGAAGCGACGACCACAGCGCCCAGCGCAGCTCAGCCAACCGGCACGGCCAAGGCGACGGCACCAGTCGCCGACACGACTGCCGATGTCCCCTCCGGCTCTGAGACCGAAGCCGATGCAGAGACCGAGGATTCCAATCAGGAGTCAGAGGGCCCCAAGGGCATCTCGCGTGGCAGCTACAACCCCATCTCGCCGGGAGGCGGCGGCCGCATCCGCAGCCTAGACGCGCGGCGGCCAAGTGGAAGCGACAGCAAGCCGGAGCAGGCAGACGAGCGACGCAAGCCGCCTCAGCGCCGCGAACCGGTCATCAACCTTGCGCGACTCCCCAGTGGACGGCAGACTCCTGTTCCGCCACCAAAATCCAACGAGCCCGCGCCTCAACGGCCAGAAATCCGCTTCACCAAGGATGACATCTCGGGCCAAAAGCAGGGCATGAAAGCTCCGCTCCAAGAACTGGAACAACAAAACACCGCTAAAGAAAGCCGCGGCAAGGGCAAGACGGCCGGTACCGCCGCATCCGGAACTGCCGGCTCAGGTGGGTTGACGCAGTTCAAAGCCGACGCCGACCGCGCCAAAGGCAAATTCCGCAAGGGAGACGACGATGATGATAAGGACCTGCGTGGCAAGAAGGCCTCGTCGGGCATCGCCGCCGCACGCTCCGAACGCAAACGTCGCGGACGCGGTTCACTCGACTCCAATGATGACGATCGTCGCAGCTACCGGGGTGGTCGACGCTTGGTCCGCAAGGGAACCAACACCGCCGCACCGCGAAAAGAGAATGTCACCCTTGAACTCCCCTGCTCGGTCCGTAGCTTCTCCGAAGCTGCCGGTGTCCCTGCCGGGCGAGTGATCGGCACCCTCATGCAGATGGGACATGGCGTTACCATTAATGCCAGCTTGGATGCCGAACTGGCCGAACTCCTTGCCGCCGAACTGGGCGTCGAGCTTGAGTTCCGTCAGGCTGCCTCGCTTGAAGAAGATGTAGTGCAAGCGATCGAAGAACACGAAGATACCGCCGAATCCCTCGTGACTCGACCTCCCATCGTTACCTTCCTGGGACACGTCGATCACGGTAAGACGTCCTTGCTGGACTACTTGATCGGAACCAGCGTAGTCAGCGGTGAAGCTGGTGGAATCACCCAGCACATCCGCGCCTACCAGATCGAAAAAGACGGTCGCGTCGTCTCCTTCGTCGATACGCCAGGTCACGAAGCCTTTACCGAGATGCGAGCCCGCGGAGCCAATGTGACTGACATTGCCGTTGTCGTCATCGCAGCCGACGACGGCATCATGCCGCAAACCGCTGAGGCCATCGTTCACGCCAAGGCGGCTGAAGTGCCCATCGTGGTTGCACTCAATAAGATCGACCTGCCAGGCGTCGATCAGAACCGAATCCTCACGCAGATGACCGAGCACGGCCTAACCCCCAGTGAATGGGGCGGCGATGTTGAAGTCGTTCGCACCAGCGCCATCAGCGGCGAGGGCATGGACGAACTGCTCGAAACCCTGCTGACCGTAGCCGAACTCCACGATTTCCGTGCCAACCCCAATCGGCGTGCCGTGGGCGTTTGCTTGGAATCAGAGCAGGCATCGGACAAGGGTGTTATCGCCAAGTTCATCGTCCAAAATGGTACGTTGAACGTCGGCGACATCGTCCTTTGCGGATCGAGCCATGGTCGTATCAAAGCCATGTATGACACGCTCAAACCCAACTTGCAACTCAAATCGGCTGGTCCTACCGTACCTGTGAATATCACAGGCCTCGACATGCCGCCCGGCGCCGGGGAGCGATTCTATGTGCTGGACGATATCGCCCAAGCACGCTCATTGGCCGAAACCCGTGAAGACACTTCGCGTGCTCAATCCCTCTCGGGCACGTCGCCGAAGGTCTCCTTCGAAGCCTTCCAAGACATGCTCCAATCCGGACGCTTAGGGGTCGTTGAGGACAAAGTCGAACTCAACATCATCCTCCGAGCCGATGCTCGCGGTAGCCTCGAAGCGATCGAGAAAGAGCTCAGCAAACTGGAACACCCTGAGGTGCAAATCCGATTGCTGCAGCGAAGCGTGGGAGGCATTTCCGTGGCTGACGTCACTCTCGCCAGCGCCTCGGGAGCCGTTATCGTAGGCTTCAATGTCATCCCGGATGAGAACGCTCGCTCGATGGCAGATGATCGCCACGTCGAAATTCGCCGCTACGACATCATCTACAAATTGGCTGAGGATATCAAAGCCATCATCGAAGGACGCTTGCGTCCTGAAGAGCGGATTGTCGAACTGGGACGAGCCTTGGTCAAAACCGTGTTCAATATCACCCGCGTCGGTGCCGTCGCTGGTTGCTATGTTGCTCAAGGTTCCATCGAACGTGGCTGCCGAATCCGAGTCAACCGCGATGGGCGCACCATTGGTGACTACGCACTCGACTCCGTCAAACGCCACAAAGATGACGTCAAGGAAGTGCCTCGTGGAATGGAATGCGGTATCAAACTGCATGGTTTTAACGACTTGAAACAAGACGATGTGCTCGAAGCCTATCGTATTGAAGAAGTCGCACGGAAACTTGACTAAGTCAATTTCATCCCTCACAAGGCTCGCTACGTATCATGGCTACCCGCCGAATCCTTAAAGCCGCTGAAGCTATTCGCGAAGTCGTCAGTATGGCGATCCTAACGGAACTTCGCGATCCTCGCGTGCAGAACGTGACCGTCACAGGGGTCGAAGTTGCTCCCGATATGCGGACAGCCAAAGTCCTCATCAGCATTATGGCTGATGAGGGCCGGCAAAGCCTCTGCCTACGCGGCTTGCAGAACTCAGCTGGCTTCCTGCAATCGAAGATTGCAAAACGCATTGACACTCGTTACACCCCTCGACTGACTTTCGAGATCGACGATGGCGTCAAGAAGAGCCTTGAAGTTGCACGCATTCTGTACGACCTTGCCAAAGAGCGGGAAGCCCTCGAAGCCGCTCGCGCAGAAGAAACGCCAGCTGGCGAGGAAAACGCCTCTCCAACCGCTGAATCGAATTCGCAGCAGCAGCCTCCCGGCGAGTCCTAAGTCGAGCGACCACCCTACCCCGCCGCCAATCCCTTCCGTGCAACACCCAGTGCCGGAAGGAGAATGCCGGAGGGCGTGGGGTCGATACGCTTCAGAACCTAGAGTTTTGACGCTCTTCCTAACAACAGATAGCCACTAGTAAATAAAATTCACTATGAGCGCAAAGAACCGCGGCGACCGCATCCAACAATTACACAAAGTCGTGACGAAGCATTATACGGCTGTCCCACCCGCGGAAGACCGCTCCGTGCTGGAGCACTTGGTCTACGCCTGCTGCCTCGAAAGTGCGACTTACGAGGCCGCCGATGAGGCGTTCAATCGGCTCCGAGAGTGCTCGTCAAGCGACTGGAATGACGTTCGCGTTACGACCATCACCGAGCTGCGAGAATACCTGCACAATCTCCCCAACCCAGCCGTAGCAGCCCAACACATCAAGAAGAACCTGCAGTCCCTGTTCGAAACCCGCTACAGTTTCGACATTGATGACATGGTCAAAATGAACTTGGGAAAGGCCGTACAAGAGCTCGAAAACCTAGGTGGCGTTTCCAAATTTGTACTGGGCTTCGTAACGCAAAATGCTTTGGGCGGACACGCTATCCCGGTAAACCAAAGCATCATGAACATCCTGCTAGCGACCGAAATCGTTAACGAGGCGGAGGCGGCCAAGGGCCAAGCCCCAGGGCTCGAACGCACCGTCCCTAAGACTAAGGGAGCTGCTTTCGCCTCCTGCTTGCACCAGTTCGCGATCGCCGTAGCTCAGGGCTCCGATCCCAAACTAACCAACGCCGTTCTCAAGGAATGTGGTGCAACAGCTGCCCGGATCGATGCCCTCGACCCCAAAGCGAGCTCCCCACCTCCCTCCAAGCCCGCCAAGAAGAAAGTAGCGCCCAAAAAGGCCGCTGCCAAGGAGGATTCCCCTACCGCGGAAGCCGCCAGCAAACCTGCCGCCAAGCCAAGCAGCAAGAAGACTGCGGCCAAAAAGCCAGCAGCGGCCAAGAAAGCCACCAAAGAGGCGGACAGCTCTGCAACCACCAAGAGTTCGAAACGCAAGCCTCGCTAACGCTTGAGCCACCTCGGACAGCGGGGCTAGCTGGAGGGGACGAGGTTGCAAGTCCCATGGTTTATCACGCTGACACCTGGTCTCGCCCATGGCCCTGGTAACTAAACTGAGACAAAGCGCTAGTACAACTTCTGAACTCTCTTCTGCATTAACGGTAACACGAGATGGCGGGTCATTCGCACTGGGCCGGGATTAAACATAAAAAAGCCCTAGTAGACAGCAAACGCAGTAAACTGTGGTCCAAGCTCTCCAAAGCCATCATCATCGCCGCCAAGCTGGGCGGTGGTGATCCCGATGGCAACGTCCGACTCCGCACCGCTATCCAAGAGGCCAAATCGCTCAGCCTCCCCAAAGAGAATATCGAACGTGCCATCAAAAAGGGTACCGGAGAAATCGATGGCGGGAATGTTGAAGAAATTCTCTACGAAGGCTACGGTCCAGCCGGCGTCGCCATCATGTGCGACATCATGACGGACAATCGCAATCGCACGGCACCAGAGGTCCGCAAGATCTTTGACGTGAGCGGTGGCAGCCTGGGCAGCACCGGCTGCGTGGCTTACATCTTCGAACGCAAAGGCTTGATCATTATCGACCTGGCCGCCGGCGATGAAGAACAGATCACTGAAATTGCTCTCGAGCACGATGCCCTGGATGTGCTCAACATCCACGGAAAAATGGAGATCTACACGCCCCCTGAATTGCTAACCCAGGTCGCTACAGCCTACCAGGACGCAGACATAGCCATGGAACTCAGCGAGGTCACTCGCATTCCCACCAACACGGTAGAAGTCGACGCCGACGTCGCTGCCACAGTTCTGAAGCTGCTCGAAACACTCGAAGATCATGATGATGTGCAAAACGTCTCCACCAATCTCGATTTCTCCTGCCCGTCGGTAGCTGCCCTCCTCAACGACTAATGCCTGCACCGCGACGCGAGTGACAACCGTCCACCACCTTTTTGCGGGTTGAATCGGACACTCCCAAAATGCGGATTATGCGATCTGCAAATTCGTGTCTAGCCAGAGAACGCATCGCTCTCCATCCCTCTTGGGAACCTTCTCAACTCGGTCGCGGGGTTCTCCTTAACAAATCAATGCTTCCTTACGAATTCTGAAATCACTAGCGATTCTTCTTCATAAATCATTAATATCTTTGACGTGCTTCCTATTTGAAATCGGTGCTAAATTTTGGGCCATTGAAGGAATGAAGTTGAGAGCCACGCCTTCAGTGACTCTCCTTTCCTTCTGCACCCCTCCCTTAGTTACATTTAGGAACATCGCAAGTGTTAAAGTTGAACTCCGCGCGAGTTTGCCCTCGCCGCGCATTCACATTGGTAGAGCTGCTGGTCGTCATCGCCATCATTGGCATTCTGGTTGGCTTACTGCTTCCAGCAGTTCAAGCGGCTCGGGAAGCAGCCAGACGCATGCAGTGCACTAACAACCTCAAACAAATCGGATTGGCTTTTCATAATTTCCAGGACGCCAACGGAAAGCTCCCCACGGGAGCTCGCGACGGGAAAGACTCAGCCTTCACCTGCTGCAATGCGACCACCGTTTCAGGCTGGAGCTGGAGCTACAAGATTCTCCCCTACATCGAGCAAGGCAATGTTTACAACCTGGCCGATGACAACGACTACGGCAATACCCAAAACCTCGTCGCCCGCGCGATTATCCCATCGTACACTTGCCCTTCCCGTCGCAATGCTCAACTCTGGGGATCGACTCCCTACTTCCGTAGCGACTATGCCGGCAATGCAGGCGAGCGAGTTGGCGGCGGCTCCGATTCAATCAGCATCGGCAAGCGAGGTGTCGTCGTTCGCACCGAGTCCAACCTCGACATACGACTTGAACAGATCAAAGACGGTACTTCGAACACGATTATGGTCGGCGAAAAAGCCCTGAACCCAGATCGTTACGGCTCGGACGGCGGAGACAACGAACGTTGGAATAATGCCGGCTGGGATGAAGACGTCATTCGCTGGGGAGCTGGAAGTGTATCAGGAGTTGAATATGGCATCCCACCGGTACAGGATCTCAACGCTCCTACCGACACTATCGCAGTCGTGGATGCAGGTGGTCGCAGTTGGACGAACTGGCACCCATTCTTCGGTTCATCGCACGCCGGTGGCTCCAACGCAGTCTTCGGCGACGGATCGGTCCGCTCGATCAGCTACAACATCGATGGAGAAACAATGCGACGCATCAGTATCGCCAACGACGGTATGCCAGTAGGCGAATTCTAGCTCCCAGCCTCAAAACACATCCCGACTGGGTTGGCAGCTCCCCTTGCCCCTTCGCCGCCCAGCATTCGCTCACTTTGACACTCAACGAAGCTGACTACAGAAAATGAAAAACACGACACCCTACTGCATCGGACTACTTCTCGCCGCGCTGACATTGTCCGGTTGCGGTGGCACGAGTACCGCTGCCACGAACGAGCTTCCTTCCGCTGAAGAAATCCAACGCAACGACGACGCCATCGAAGATTCGGAGTCTGCATTTCGGAAGCAACAAGCAGCAGAAGCCAAGCGAAATCGGTAAAACGCCCTCGAACGCTTAACGCGAACCTCAACAACAAACCGCAGTGACCTGTCACTGCGGTTTGTCTTGTTTTAGGGTCCCCCGGTTGCCTGAGACAACTCGATGCTTGCCCGAAGACCCAAGCACCAACCAGAGCGTCTAGACCGTAGCATGTAGATGTTAGCGCTTGGACGTAGCATCGCGACTGAGCCCTAGGCAGCGGTTGATGGCAGCAACCAATCCAAGAATGGAGGCTTTCGTCAATGAGCGATGTTGGCCGACGCCATACAGCTCGGTTCCCTCTGGAGTCTTCAGCAAAATGTAAGCAGCAGCGGAACTCCCGCTTCCTGCCTCCATGGCATGCTCTTGGTAATCCTGAATATCATAGGCTAAACCAAATTTCTCGGTCAGAGCGTGCACCAATGCATCGAGCGGGCCATTCCCCTGCCCTACCACTTCATGCGCAACCCCTTGATATTCGATCGAAAATTGAAACATCTCCTGATCCTCCAGATCGCATTCCAGAGGCTTATGCGATCGATAGACCAATTCCGCTGGAGGCGACACATAGGTTTCGAGAAATTTCTTCCCCACTTCCCTAGCCGGCATTTCCTGCCCAGTAGAGTCAGTAGCTTGTTGCACCACCTGGCTAAAGGCTACTTGCAGCCGACGCGGTAGCCGGAAGCCCAATTCATTTTCGACCAGATAGGCCACGCCTCCCTTGCCCGATTGCGAGTTGACGCGAATGATCGGGTCATATTGTCGGCCAATGTCCGCCGGGTCTATCGTCAGGTAGGGAACTTCGAACTGCTCTTGCCCAGATTCCTTCATCGCGTCGTAACCCTTCTTAATCGCATCCTGGTGCGATCCCGAAAAGGCGGTAAACACGAGATCTCCGGCGTAGGGTGTCCGTTCATGAACCTTCAGCTCGGTGCAGAACTCCGCTACCCGACGGACCTCTTTGATATTCGAAAAATCCAACCCAGAGTCGATGCCTTGAGTCGTAAGATTCAACGCCATCGTCACGATATCCAAGTTTCCCGTGCGTTCACCATTTCCGAACAGAGTTCCCTCCACACGGTCGGCTCCGGCCAATAGAGCCAGCTCAGACGCTGCGACTCCAGTTCCGCGGTCGTTGTGCGTATGCAATGAGATGATGGCCCGGTCGCGGAACTTGAACAACCGACAGAACAATTCAATTTGATCCGCGTACACATTCGGAGTTGCCAACTCGACCGTCGAGGGCAGATTGATAATGGTTTTATTCTCAATCGTCGGCTGCCAAACGTTGCAAACCGCATCGCAAATTTCTACGGAGAAGTCGATCTCCGTCCCGGTAAAGCTCTCGGGCGAGTACTGGTAGCGCACTCGACCATCGCTTACCTGGGAAGCCAACTCATGGATCCGGGTCGCCCCATCGACAGCCAACTTCGTGATCTCAGCTTTATCTGCACGAAAGACAACTCGCCGCTGCAAGGTCGATGTCGAATTGTACAAATGCACAATCGCATTCTTCGCTCCAGCTATGGCCTCAAAGGTTCGCTCGATCAGTTGCGGCCGCGCCTGCGTCAGAACCTGGATGGTCACGTCATCCGGAATCAGCTGCTGCTCGATCAGCTCCCGTAGAAAACTAAAATCGGTTTCCGAAGCGGCGGGAAAACCAACCTCAATCTCCTTGAAACCAATGCGGAGAAGCGTCTTGAACAATTCCATTTTCTTGGCCGGCCCCATCGGGTTGATGAGCGCCTGATTCCCATCGCGCAAATCGACGGAACACCACACGGGCGCGTGGCGGATCGTTTGATTGGGCCACGTACGATCTGGCAGACTCAGTGGCTGAAATGGAACGTATTTAGGCACGATGATCCTCTAATTCTCATGAAAAATTGACGAAAAAAAACCCCGAAGCTCGACTCGAGCTTCGGGGTATTAGTTGTTCTAAACTATCCGATTCTATGCAGATCGAACCCCTACCGCTCGCAATCAGCGAGAGCTAGCAAAGCAAGCCCGGAAAGGAGGAGGTTGGAGCTGGTGAAATTCACGACAAAATCTTCGATTCAAGGGTTAGCCGGGTACCATGACAATCGGTGCATTCCAGGGTATCCACCAGAACAATTATCGTCAAGACAATTTGTGGAGCAATAGCCCAAGTCGACAACTAATCGGAATCCGCCGCATAAGCAAGGAAGAGTCGTCGCCGCTACCAAGTGGTCCAAGAACTACCCTCACGGCAAAACTAAACGCGCTCCCCAAACCAGCAAACCAGTACGACCTAAAAAATTGCAACCCGCCGCGTAAGCAAGGAAGAATCGTCGCCGCTACCAAGTGGTCCGATGACGACCTCCACAGCAATGCTGAAAAGTTCCTAGTTCAACGACGCCTCAAGGGATCGGCTTGGCCGGCAGCAGCAGCCAAGCTCAAGTCGATTGCCGACGGAGCCAAGTGGTTCACTCTCAAAAACTTTTCGGTAAACCACGTACGTGGATTCGACTCAGGCGTCCTTCACTAGAGGATCGCCACTCACCTCATGCACCACAAGCAAATTGTGGGTATTGTTGATCACGCCAGTTCCCGTAACGAAGACGACATGATCGCCAACATTTAAGAAATGCTGCGCCCGCCCCCACTGAATCACCTCTTCGATCAACTTCCGAGGATCCTCAAACGACTCGACCAAGTGGGGCATAATACCCCAAAACAGGCACATACGCCTGAGCGTGGCCAAATTACTACTCACACCTAAGGTCGGCACAAAATTGCGTTGTTTGGCTTTTACCCAAGCAGTTCCTCCAGAACGACTCGCCACGACAACCAACTTGGCATTGATGGCTTCCGCAATATTCGCCGCACTATGGGTCACAGCCGAAGTAATGGGATGCACCCGGTCGGACTTTCGGGCTCGCCCACCCGGCGGAGAGTCCTTTAACAGCTGTTCGGTATGGAGCATGATGCGATCCATCGTATCGACCGCCAGCACCGGGTACTTTCCGATCGCCGTCTCGCCACTCAACATACATGCATCCGCACCGTCCAGAATCGCGTTAGCCACATCGCTTGCTTCTGCACGCGTTGGCCGTGAATTTTCGTGCATGCTTTCTAGCATCTGCGTAGCGACAATCACGGGCTTCATTCTGTCTTTGCAGACTTGAATAATTCGCTTTTGGGCAACCGGGGTTTCGGCAACATCGATTTCGACCCCCAGGTCACCACGGGCTACCATGATTCCATCCGATGCTTCGACGATAGCCTCTAAGCATTCGAGTGCTTCGCGTTTCTCAATCTTGGCAATGACTAATGCAGTGGAGTCGAGGGATGCCAACAGATCCTTGAGCGATAAAACATCCTGAGGAGTGCGGACAAAGCTCAGACTGATAAAATCGATTTCATTGCGTGCCCCCCACATTGCATTTTCGATATCCTCTGGCCGCATGGATGAAACACTCAGAGTGACGCCAGGCAAATTCACCCCTTGCCGACTCCGCACGGTACCAGCGGTCAACACCTTACAACCTGCAGTATCCTTTGTCTTCGACGTGACCAATAACGAGATGATTCCATCGGCGAGCATGATGCGATCGCCAACTTTGACCTCATCGAGCAGCTTTCCGTAACTGCAACACAACTGATGGGGAAGTTCAGAAACGCTTCCGCGGACGAACTCAACCACATCCCCCACTTCCAACTCTAGCGCTTCGACGGCCAGCTGGCCCAATCGAATTTTGGGCCCCGACAAGTCCAGCAACACAGCCACTGGAAAGTTGGTGATTACCCGCACTTGTCGCACCATATCGAGGACCTTCTCGAAATCTGGTATCTTGCCGTGGCCGGTGTTGATCCGAAAGATGTCCACTCCATGCTCTACCAACTCCACCAACTTCTCGACCGAGTTGCAGGCAGGTCCCACCGTGGCAACAATCTTGGTACGCGCTTCATTCAAATTGGGACGTGGAGCATCCATAGAATTCACTTTCTGGCTTTCTTTTCATCAAAACGAACCGATTCGCCGTACTGCTAGAACATCGTTTTAGTTCATTGGATTAAATTCATACAGTACGTCCTGCCCCCCGTCGCCCCCACTCTGCCTCCTCCCTCGTCACTCACTCCTCTCACCCCCCGAAGATTTCTATGAATTCCAGTCCCTGGAAAGGAAAGACGGCGATAATCTGCGGTGCGTCTTCCGGCCTTGGACGGTCCCTAGCGTGCAATCTCGCACAACAATCCGCCAAACGACTCGTGCTGGTGGCGCGCACCCCCGAACCGCTGGCCAACCTAGCCAGGGATTTATCGCAGCGAGATCCCACCCTGAATATTTCGGTACATTCCCTCGATCTCCAGCATCGCGAGGAAGTGGAAGCACTGGTTGTGAAACTCAAGCAGCAGAACCTCCAAGCAGACATCGTGATTCAGGCCGCTGGCCTAAGCGACCGCGGAACCCTGCAAACCCTGTCCTCCAGCCGCCTGCAGGAATTGCTCCAAGCCAACCTTTCTACAAGCCTCAACGCACTGCAGTGCTTCCAACCCCTCGTCACTTCCCCAGGTGGAGTGTTTGTCTTCATTGGCTCGCTTGCAAGCATCTTCACTCCACGCTTCATCGGAGGCTATGCCATCGCCAAACATGCCTTGGCGGGCATGGCTGGCCAAGCCCGAATGGAACTTGCCGAAGTCGGTGTCCATGTACTGTTAGCCTGTCCTGGTCCCATTGCACGGCCCGACGCGGGAACCCGATACAACGCACTCAGCCAGCCCTCTGATCTTCCGGACGCAGCTCTACAACCGGGTGGCGGCGCCAAGCTCAAGGGACTCGACGTCCGCAGACTTGCCCAAGACATTTTGCTTGCCGCCCACCGGCGACAACCGGAACTTATCCGTCCACGCAAAGCCAGACTGCTACACATCCTGTCCGCCATCTCTCCTCGCATTGGAGACTGGTACCTTCGCAAACAAACCAGTTAAGGGCCCCTCGACATGAATTTCCACAAGTGCTCAACGCTCCTGCTTGCCCTGCAAGCCGTCTTAGCCGCGCTGTTTGCACCAAACACCGTGTTGGCAACCGCGCCCAACGTTGTGGTAATCTTCTGCGACGATCTTGGCTATGGGGATCTCTCCAGTTTTGGACATCCCTCCATCAACACGCCTCGATTGGACCAAATGGCCACAGAGGGAATGCGCTGGAAGAATTTCTACAGCGCTGCACCAGTCTGCACACCGAGCCGTGCAGCCTTACTTACGGGACGCTTGCCGCTACGCAATGGCATGTGCAGCAACACGCGTCGCGTCCTCTTCCCGGACTCTACGGGAGGCTTGCCAGACTCAGAAATAACACTAGCTGAAATGTTGCGGTCAAGCGGTTATCGAACGGGCTGCGTAGGGAAATGGCATCTGGGACATCTGCCTCAATTTTCCCCTTTGCAACACGGATTCGACTCCTACTTCGGCATCCCCTACTCCAACGACATGGATCGTACTGGTGATGCGCCTCGTGGACGGCACGCCATCTTTGAGCCCGAGACCGAGTACTTCAATGTACCTCTGCTGCGTGATCGAGAAATTCTCGAGCAACCCGCCGACCAAACCACCATTACTCGCCGCTATACCGAAGAGGCCATTCAATTCATTCAAACCCCATCCGAGCAGCCGTTCTTCCTCTACCTAGCACACTCGATGCCTCACGTTCCATTATTCCGCAGCCCAGCGTTCGAGGGGCACAGCCGCCGAGGACTCTACGGCGACGTGATTGAAGAAATCGACTGGAGCGTAGGACAAGTGCTAGACGCAATTCGCGACTCGAATCTGGCTGAAAATACCCTCGTCATCTTCACCAGTGATAACGGTCCCTGGCTATCTCAAGATGCTCACGGCGGATCCGCTGGACTCTTGCGCGAAGGAAAAGGCACTACGTGGGAAGGGGGCATGCGCGAGCCGACCATCATGTGGTGGCCAGGTACGATTGAAGCAGGTCAAGCCACGGCCGCCATGGGCTGCACGACCGACCTCTTAGCCACCTGCGCGACTCTCTCCGGCGGTCAGCTTCCGACCGATCGTGTGATCGATTCCGTCGACCTCACTCCAGTGTTGCATGACGCAACCGCCAACACGCGCAACGAGCTGTTCTACTATCGTGCCTACGAATTAATGGCCGTGCGCATGGGGCCTTGGAAAGTTCACTTCCAAGAGCAAGGATCGTACGGAACGGAACCAAAAAAGCTGACCAAATGCGCTCCCCCGAAGCTCTACCACCTGGAGCATGATCCCTCGGAGCGGTACAACATTGCTCAGAATTACCCCGAAATTGTAGCTCAAGTTGAACAGCTCGTCGAAGAACACCGCAAAACCCTCGTTCCTGCGCCCAGCCAGCTTGAAAATAAGCCTTGAACTCCCTGCTGCTGGTGTCGTGCGGAAAACAGCTACCCGGTAGCCTATCTAATCAATTGGAAGGAAAATGCTCATGACTCAATTCCCTGAAATCAACCGTATCGAATACGAAGGACCGCAAAGCAAGAACCCGCTGGCGTTCCGATGGTACAACCCTTCGGAAATGATCGAGGGGAAAAGCATGCAGGATCATCTGCGTTTCAGCATTGTTTACTGGCACACCATGCGCGGCACGGGCAGCGACCCCTTTGGCCCCGGTACCGCAGTGCGTCCCTGGGATGATGGCACCAACAGCGTTGACAATGCATTGCGTCGCGTTGAAGTAGCCTTCGAAATCTTTGAGAAGCTGCAAGCCCCCTACTACGCGTTTCACGATGCAGACGTTTCGCCCGAAGGTGAGACACTGGCTGAGTCGCATAGCAATTTCGATCGCATCGCCAAATCTCTCCAAGAGCACCAAGAGAAGACGGGCATCAAGCTGTTGTGGGGAACCGCCAACATGTTCAGCAACCCGCGTTACATGCATGGTGCGGCCACAACCTGCAATGTTGATGTCTACGCCTATGCAGCTTCTCAAGTCAAAAAGTGCCTCGAAGTCACCAAGATGCTTGGTGGAGAGAACTATGTGTTCTGGGGTGGTCGCGAAGGCTACCAAAACCTCTACAACACCGACATGAAACGTGAGCTCGATCACCTGGCTCGCTTCTTCCACATGGCAGTTGACTACGCCAAGGAGATTGGATTCGAAGGCCAATTCCTGATCGAACCTAAGCCCAAAGAGCCGACCAAGCACCAGTACGACTCCGATGCGGCAGCTTGCCTGAACTTCTTGCGTGCCTACGATTTGTTACCGCACTTCAAGCTCAACTTGGAGACCAACCACGCCACCCTGGCTGGCCACACAATGATGCACGAGCTCGACTATGCTGGGCATCAGGGAGCGTTGGGATCCATTGATGCCAATACGGGCGACCTGCTCCTCGGCTGGGATACCGACCAATTCCCGACCGACTACTATCTAACCGCGCAGTGCATGTTGATGATCCTCAAGCATGGTGGACTCGGTTCCGGCGGCGTAAATTTCGATGCCAAGGTTCGTCGCGAAAGCTTTGAACCGATCGATCTGTTCTATGCACACATCGGCGGTATGGACACCTTTGCTCGCGGTTTGAAGATTGCCGCTGCTATCCGAGCAGAAGGCGTTTTGGAGAACTTTGTGAAGGAGCGTTACAGCAGCTGGGACGGTGAGCTCGGACAACAAATCGAGCAGGGACAAGCAAGCTTTGCCTCACTCGAGAAATACATGCTAGCCAAAGGCCAAGCTGCCCCCAACGCTAGCGGACGCCAAGAAATGCTCGAAAATCTGATCAATCGGTATCTCTAACCCTCCTGTGATCAGATGTGCTCCACGGCAGAGTGGTCAAGTGCTCAGCGACCGGTTTCAGAACCGTCGTGGGGCACTCTCATCCTAATACGCATCGCTGTCCAACCCCAGCAAACTCCTGCTGGTTGGACTCGTGTTTTTCTACGAACTGGAATGTCGATGAGTTTCCAAAATATTGCTCGCGCGACTCTCCTGCCTATCTTTATCTGCCTAGCTTCTGCATGCGGGAGCGCCGAGGAGGCCGAATCGCTGTTCCCCGCAGGCTGGCAGAAAAGCAGCACCCAAGACCCAAGCTGCTTCGTCAACATCAGCCCTGGCAAATGGCTCGAAGTGTTCCCTTCCGGCAACAGCTTGAGCTTTGAAGAGACAAGCCGCGCCGGCCGAGTCGTCGAACTATTCGATCCAGGCCGACAGATAAAGATCAAGCTGAAACCCGACGGCTCGGAAATTGCTGTCGGAGACGCTGACTTTAGCCCTTGGGTTCAAGGCTTATGGAAGCCAAGCAAAGAACTCCCAGAATATGCTGAATTCGCGCCAGTTGACTATCGCCTACGACTCCTCTACTTTGTACCGACAGATCGTCAGCCCATCGAAAATTACACCGCGAAAATTCGCTGCGTGATGAAACTTGTCCACTCGTTTTATCAAGTCGAGTTTGCGCGCCGCGGCTGGTCGAAGCAGAGCCTACTCTTCGAACTCGACGATTCTCAACAACCAATCGTTCACCTCATCCGTGGTCAACACGCTGCCGCCTACTACTCCGGTGCACCCAACTACGATGTCAATCAGCAATACGGACGCTTGATACCCGAAATCCCCAAAGAGATCGGGCATCCTTCCACTCAGCTGATCGTCGCATTTATGGAGACCTACGATAGCGGACCGCACCACTTTGAATGGCCCGGCGGTGTCGCCTTGGGTGGACAGTGGTCGCCCGACGGTGGCCTCGGCATTTTCTCCGCCTGGATTCTCCAAGATCAATTCTGTGCAACCACGATGGAAGCACAGCTCAAACTGTTCCAAGACGAGACTCCAATCGTAGGCCGTACCGCGCTCGGCCATGGGCGTCCAGATTCTCCGCGTTTCGAATTTATTGAAGATGGATTCGGCGCCGTTATCCACGAAGTGGGGCATTCACTCGGCTTGCCGCACGATCGACGTGAAGATCATTATTACATTATGGGCAACGGCTTCCGAAGACTTCGAGCAAACCTAGATCAAGCAACACCTCTAGAACGCCGAGCTCGATTCTCGGATGCCAACGCTGGGCTACTCTCCGTATCGCGGCATCTCAATCCAATGTCTGACCGCTCGGACAATCAAGCTCCGACAGGCACCTTGAGCCTAGATACAACGGAGACAGCAAACGTCTACCGCCTACTCATCGACGCACAGGACGATCGCGGTCTGGCAGCCGTGGCCGTCATGCTCGGAGGCAATGTGATTGATGGAGCCAGTCTAAACGGCCAGACAATTTCCCAGCCTTTTGAAGTGAACTTGGAAACCAGCGATTCAGCCACTGAAATCGAAGTCTTAGTAGCCGATCAGGGTGGCAATATCGCGAAACTCAGGCTCCAAGATTAGCGGTCGCCAGCCCACCCTTCTCATTCAAGAATTTGCGGTGAAGACATCTGAGCCCTAATGGGGTCCGACACTTCCAGTTCACCAGAGCCATCCCGCCATAATCCTATTCTCGCGACGCAAACCGACCAGCGGAACAGGAGGCCACATCCCGCTCCAGCAATTTTAGCAATAGGATAGATGCCCGCGAATGACGCGCATCTACCCCAATAGTGAACTGCGAACACATTTGGCTCATCTCGCAACGTGAACGCTCTATTCTTAAAAAGTTCGTTGCACTGTGAGAAAACAGGTCTCGAGCGGTGACATCTAGGTAGCCATCCGACCGAGCAACCACGCACCCCTCTCACGACTCCGACAATGAATTGTGAATCGCTCCAAACGCTGATCGACACGCACGGGGCAGCGATGCAGTTGGTAGCGAGGCAATATTGCAATCATCCCGACGATGCCGTGCAGGAGGCGTTCATTGCCTTAGTCAGCCTCCCCACTTTGCCGCGGGATCGAGTCGCCTGGCTATTTACCACCGTTCGTCGCCAAGCAATGAATATGGCCAGGTCGGACGCGCGCCGCCAAAAGCACCACGCAGCCGCTGGCGAAATGCGTCCGAACTGGTTTGTTGCCGATCCCATCACTCCTAACTATTGGGACGATTGCCAAGCCGCCTTGGAACAAATTACACCTGCAAACCGTGAGATTGTCATCCTTCGTATTTGGGGGGAGCAGTCCTTTGAACAAATTGCACAAGTCGTTCAACTTCCGCTCAGCACTGTCCACCGAAGATACCACAGCACCCTTGTAGAACTTGAAACACTCATCGAGCCTGCTAGAACCATCGAGAAGAAATCATGACTCGTAACAAATCGATTGAAGATCGTTTGAAGCAATTGCGGCCTGAACCGATTGCCTTTCGGGCTGATGAAATTCGGGCTATCCAACAATCTCGGGTTAAGGAGCCCAGCACTGTTCAGGCTTCGGTTCGGCTGCTTCCTAATCCCCAAAATCGCCCTTGGTTGCTACCCGCCGTTAGTATTGGGAGTTTCGCTGCAGGAATCCTGTTCACCATTTTTGCCTTTTCCTTGCAAGAGCCCAAAGCAAGCGTAGCAGTCCACGATGCGACCTCGATGCCAAAGGTTGCTGTCCCCACTGTTGCCCAGGAACCACCAGCCAGCACTAAGAAATCGGCCCCAACGATGCTCGCCAAGGAAAGAGGGCTGGACACCGGCATGGCTCTTTCGCAGGGAATCCCCTTCGATCATCCAGGGAGCCAGCACACATTGTCAGTCCGAGATAGCTTCATTGCTGCCGCGAACAGGAAGCCTCACACTACAAATCCCTTGGCACTCAAGCCAGATCCCCCCAAGCGTTTGGCCCCGCGTCCTCCAACCGAAATCATCACGTCGCGGTCTTCCAACTTACTCCAGGAATTTCTTGAGTGGGATTCAAGATCGACGCTTTGAGACGAACGGCAGAATCTACTTGAATTCGATCCTACGTGCTGAGCATCGACGGCCCACACACTCCGTTGCCTGCCCCTACACTTCAACGCATCGCACCTGAGTCTCCGGTTCGACCGTGGACATGTAGCGAACACAGTCGCTACGGCGCAGAGGGAAAACGCATTCTCCCAATGCCAGCCGCTAGTGTTATGTTTCAATAGCAACTCACCGCGCGCCAGGCTGTTGATTTCCAAAAGACAGCAGAAACAGCAACACCTTCCGCTCTTCGAAAAAGCGTTATCGGCATGTACTTCGCGGAGCGACTGGAACCACGACATCGCCCGATCGCGGCATGAACCTGAGAACCAATCCGGTCACTGGATGGCATTCCTCAATGCACCCCATAAAACCTCCCACCCACTCCCTTTCTGTTTCTACCAATTCTTCATCTCACACAGGTACTTGGCAATGAAAAACCGTTCATTACTGTGGGCATGTGGCTGTACGCTACTGCTCCAGAGTCTGCTAACAACTTCGCTGGCAAAGGCGCAGCCAGCCAATGGCCTCGCGTCGCCTCAGCCGGAGAGTTCGCACGACAACCTGGAGGATAGCTGGTTACTCAAACCCGCAGATGCCCCTGAGTTCCAGACTCGAACGAGAGAGTTGACTCTTTACCCTCAAGCGGAGCCGCGACCGGCTCTTAAGCATCAATTCCTTCCAGATGCATTTGAAACTTTGCCCGGAAACTCCGCGATTTACTACCTCAAAGCCCTGGGGTTTCTCGAGCAGCATAACGCCCGAGACAAACTAACCCAGGTGCAACAGGATGCAGTCGCACGCGCACGACGGGAAGACAAAGAAATTTCCACCGTCGCCCCATTTGTGTGGGTGTCCACACCTCCTCAGCAACTCCCCGTTGAGGAGGTGAAGGAGTATCTCAGCCTAACCTCTTTTCAAACATCATTCCTTCGAGAAGCCGCTGCGAGACTTGAATTCAAACTCGATCGAAACATCCGTGGCGCCGAGGATTTGATTGGCTATCTCCTACCTGAAATTCAGAACTTACGGGAACTCGCCCGCACCAACAGCATTCGTTGCCGACTCGCGATCGCGGAGAATCGAACGGAGGATGCACTTGAGATCGTAGGGCAACAATTTGCACTGGGACACCATCTCGGACAAGACGATTTCTATGTTTCCAATCTTGTCGGGATCGCCATCGCTTCCATAGGATGGAATGACCTGCTCTATCTATTGGAACAACCTGAAACGCCAAATCTGTATTGGGCCATCGCTTCCCTCCCCAAGCCCCTAGTTTCGATGGAGCGCGCTGCCGCTGTCGAGCGGCAAATCCTTTATCAGCAGATTCGTCCATTGCAGGAAGTCACCGAAGAATTGCGTCCTGTTGGCTACTGGCAAGACTTTTTGGATCGAATTTCCCAGCACGAAAACTCACTCAACGTTGCGCTCCCCAATTCCGGGCATACTCCGCAAGACCGGCGATCAGCCATGGTAGCGATGATTGCAGCCAGCTACCCCAGTGCCAAAGCCTATCTCATTGATGAACTGGGAATGCCCCTAGACGACGTAGAAGCGTACCCCACCGCGCAAGCTGTCTTTCTGGCTGCAGTCCGCTTCTACGATCAATGGCGCGACGAATTCTTCAAATGGAAGGAGATTCCGTTCTGGCAGGTTCAACAATCCAACAATGCAGATGAGTTGGCACAGCGATTCAACCAAGCCGTAGAGCAGGCAGGATGGTTCGCTCAGTTGGCTAAGGAACTCTTGCCCGCGACCTACGCCATCCAAGACGCTCAACTCCGAGTCCAACAGCAGATTGCCATGGCTCAGACGGTCGAAGCGATCCGCATGTACGCAGCGGCCCATGCCGGACAACTCCCTCCTACACTACAGGATTTGGATCTTCCCGCACCAGTCGATCCAGCCACTGCTCAGAATTTTCAGTATCAACTCGAGCAAGGACGCGGCGTTCTAACTGGAGATCCTGTCGGGCGTCTGCAAACGCGACTGATCATTCGCCTAGTTCCCTAACCCTACAGCGATACACAGCCCCCAACCGCTCTGTGGCATTGTAGAAGTAAATACACAATTCACTAACTGAACGAGTATTGCCATGTTTCATTCTCGAGCTACTATCCTACCAGCCTTAGCCATATGGCTGGCAACTCTAAGCACCACAAGCCGCCTGTGGAGTCAAGACTCGCCACCGAAGAACACCGCCGAAATAGTTCAAACATTCGTCGACGAAACCACCTTTCTGATCGTTCGATTCGATCCCCAGAAACTGGAGCTGGAATCTCTCACCGACGCTTTGGCAACAATTTCTCCTGCCTTGCCCCAGTCCTACGCACTGCACCAGGAACGCGCTCAACAACTTATTCAAAAGTTCGCCAAGTTGTCGAAAGGACGACCGATCTTTGTGACTGCGAGCGTTCCCGCATCCGCGGCACGTCCCTCACTGTTTCTCTTTTTCGAAACCGATGAATCAGAGTCTCTCGTACCGATCCAAGAAACCATCGGGATCGGCGACTCCTGGCAAACCTATCGCCATCAATCTTACTGGGTCTGCAGCCAACTCAGCGGTGCGACTGCAGACGCCGGTGCTCGACCTGCAGAAACCGAACGCACCATTGAGCTGGCAAGTCGTTCAGTCCAACAGTATCCGCTTCAAGCGATCATCGTACCGCCGCAACACATCGTTAGAACTATCCGTGAACTCTCTCCACAGCTCCCGCCACAACTCGGCGGAGGACCGAGTTCAGTGTTGACCGACGGGGTTCAATGGATCTCGGTAGGCATTGATCCTAAGAATCTTACCGCAGAATGGACCATCCAATCCCACTCAACAGAAGCTGCCAACAACCTAGTCGGCAACTTTCCCAAGCTGGTCCGAGCAGGATTTCGAGCTCTGCGATCTCAGAACAAATTGATTCCGGAAACGCTAATTGAACCACTCTTAAACTGGATTCAGCCGGAGGTCCATGGAACGCAATTGCACAAGAAAATTGGGCTGGCTGATAAAGACGATCTTTCTCTGTCTGTCTTCACCAAATTGGCAGTCCAAGCGGAAGAGACGTTTCAAAAGGCCACCAAGGTGAATAAGGTTCGCCAAATCTTGCTGGGACTGCATAACTTCCACGAGGCCAATAAGCACCTACCACCGGGTGACCCAAACGTGGGGCCTGATGGCCAGGCTCTGCTTAGCTGGCGGGTCTACCTGTTGCCCTACTTAGAGCAACAGGAACTTTTTCAACAGTTTCATCTGAACGAGGCCTGGGACAGCCCCCACAACAAGTTGTTGCTCGAAAAGATCCCCGACATCTACGCCAACAACAACTTGCTTCTTAGCACCACTTCGGTCCCCAAGGGTTACACCACCTGCGTGGCACCAGTGGGTCCTAAAACCATCTTTGGCAGGCCAGTTGGTGTTTCTTTCTCGAAAGTCATCGATGGCTTGAGCAATACCGTAGCGATCGTTGAGGTCACACCAGCCATGGCCGTTCCCTGGACCGCTCCGCAAGACTACCCCTTCGATCCAGAGAATCCATTGGCTGGAATTCGAATCGACCTCCAAGAGCAGTGGCTGATTGGCAGGGGCGACGGGAGTTCACAATTCCTTCCCAAATCACTGGATGCAGAGACGGTTCGCCGGCTATTTGAAATGAACGATGGACAACCCATCCACTACGAAGAATAGCTCGCCCATCGCCGCACAACACCAGCCGACTGTCGATTGAGTCACTTACACCTTGCTCACCGGCCCTGTGCAAATCGCAACCCGCCGTGTGAGCAAGGACGATTGATCCACGCTACAAGCTGATTGGAAGTGCCACCTCCACAGAAAAACTCAAAATGCTCAAAAACCAACAAGCCTGCAGGGGTTTGTTACAATCGCAACCCGCCGCGTAAGCAAGGACGGGTGATCCACGCTACAGGCTGATTGGAAGTGCCACCTCCACAGCAAAACTCAAAACGCTCTAAAACCAACAAGCCTGCGGGGGCTTGTTACAATCGCAACCCGCCGCGTAAGCAAGGACAAGTGATCCACGCTACAGGCTGATTGGAAGTGCCACCTCCACAGCAAAACTCAAAACGCTCTAAAACCAACAAGCCTGCGGGGGCTTGTTGCAATCGCAACCCGCCGCGTAAGCAAGGACGGGTGATCCACGCTACAAGCTGATTGGAAGTGCCACCTCCACTGAAAAACAAAAAACGCTCTAAAACCATCAAGCCTGCAGGGGCTTGTTACAATCGCAACCCGCCGCGTAAGCAAGGACAAATGATCCACGCTACAGGCTGATTGGAAGTGCCACCTCCACAGCAAAACTCAAAATGCTCAAAAACCAACAAGCCGTTACCCGGCGATTCCGATTGCAGAGAGCCGGCTTACCCCGCAATCCCTCCGTGGATTGCGGTCCCCATCCGTGAGGAAACGACCGGACTAAAGCCTCCATGCATGGACTTCCATCGCTTATTTGACAGGCAGAGCAGCTGCCACTTCGACTAAGTTGACACGGCGTTTCGCCACAAATCCCTCTTCCCTCGACGGTCATCCCCTAATAGACATCTCTGGAGTACCGTTTGTCGTCGGATAACCGTTTGAGATACGCTTTGGCTGCTACCGCATCCATCCCTCCCTCACTCTGAATAATCTCGAGGAGCGTCTTTTCCACGTCGACGGCCATCCGCGATGCGTCCCCACAGACAAAGAAATAGCCGCCCGCTTCGAGCCAACTCCACACCTCTGCGGCCTGTTCACGCATTTTGTCTTGCACGTAAACCTTTCGCTCTTGGTCTCGACTGAACGCAGTATCTAGCCGCGACAGCAAGCCACTGGCTTGGTAAGCGGCCAATTCAGCTTGATATAAATAGTCCGTGGCTTGGCATTGATCTCCGAAAAAGAGCCAATTCTTTCCGGTGGCTTGGGTGGCATGCCGCTCTTGCAGGAAAGCCATGAAGGGGGCGATTCCGGTTCCCGGTCCTACCATCATCATCGGCGCCGCTGGATTCGCCGGCACGGTAAACCCATGCGACTTGTGCACAAACACTCGCACCTGCCCACCCACCCCTACCCGTTCTGCAAGCATGGTGGATGCGGCCCCCTTGCGCAGACGCCCTGCACTGCCCCACGTGACCTTGCCCACCGTGAGATGCACCTGACCAGGATTCGCTTTCAACGAACTTGCAATGGAATACAAGCGAGGGTTGAGCGTCCCCAAGCTGGCGACCAGCGTCTGTGGATCGAGCACCGCACTAGGAAACATTTTGAGCACATCCAAGACATCACAGCCGTCCAATTCCGAATCGTCGTCCAGTAATTGCTTCAGTTTTGCTTGCTCCCCTTCATCGCCCGTTGCACTGCACAGGGCATCCAATAGTTCCTCAGTCGGAGCTTTCAAACAACATTCATCGCGAAGCACTAAGGCGAGTGTCGATAGGCCTCGCTCAGTGTCGACTCGATGATCGGCTTTGACGCCTAAAGCTGAAACGATCTCGGATACTAGGTCATCACAATTGGAGGGATAAACGCCTAATGCGTCTCCAACATGGTACTCCAATCCCGAATCGCCCAGATCAATCGCTACATGCCGAGTATCTTTGGCAGAACCGATACCATTCAGTTTGCGCGATTCCAATAAGCTCGCCGGGTATGGATTGGCTCGCGACCAAGTCTTTGCACTCGCACTCTGCCCACTGGATGCACCGATACTCTTGGGGGCTGTCGGTTGGACACCAATTTCTTTAACTAGAGTCTTTAGAAGGCGACTCGTCTCTCGGCCTCCCGGTACGCATAGCGTCAAGTTCGTTTCGTTACCCTGCGCGATTGCTTCGCTGTAGGACTTGCATTCGTAGCCACAAGCTCCACAGTCCAACTGCGCCATGGCTGCCATCATCCGCCGTTCCATCGGCTGCCCTTCGGCCAACACCATACGTTCTTCAATC
Organism: Aureliella helgolandensis; assembly: GCF_007752135.1. Lineage (GTDB taxonomy): Bacteria > Planctomycetota > Planctomycetia > Pirellulales > Pirellulaceae > Aureliella > Aureliella helgolandensis. Next base: position 7,959,475 of record NZ_CP036298.1, read on the forward strand.
TCCAACGCCGCATCATGCCAAGGATAGTCTTCATCCTCCTCGACGGGCGAGGTGCCGATTTCCTCAACCGTCGCCATCGCATGCTCCATGGCTGCAACTGGTGGCTCGTCCATGCCGTAGATTCCAGCAAAAAAGCCGTTAAGCCATGCGCGTTGTTCTTCGGTAAATGGAGCTGTTTCTGGAAGAATGGATGTTGCCATCGCTAGTTTACCTTTACTGAATTGTCTGAAAGAATTGAGACGCTGAGAGTCTGCCAAGTCACCTCAATGCCAACACTACGATCTACATACCTATCTACAAAAGTGCACATGCTTTCGTCATCTCTCTAAGCTCCGCTACCGACTTGCGATTCACGAATTGAACAAAGAACTCTTCCTTCGAGCCGCGTTGCTGGAGGTAGGCTGTCAACAAACCTCGCAGCAGGGGAGCAACTTCATCGGCGGGCACGCCTGTGAACAGCAGCTGCCCAATCCCCTGATCCTTGCCCCATCCGCCGCCCACATGCACGTGATATCCCTCGACCATGTCGTCACCAACTTCAACCTTAGTGGCGATCATGCCAATATCACCGATGTAATGCTGCGCGCAACTATGATGGCATCCGGTCACGTGAATGTTGATAGGTGTGTCGAGCGTCAACCATTCCTCCAGGTACTCCGCGACCTGCATTGCGTGCCGTTTGGTATCTGCGCCAGCAAACTTGCACCCTGCACTCCCAGTACAAGCCACCAAACCAGCTCGCAAATTGCTCGCCGCGTAGTCAAGTCCCAGTTTCCGAATGGATTGTTGAACTTCGGGCAAATCATCGTCGGCGATATCGGTCAACAGCAGATTTTGCCAAACGGTCAAGCGAACGCGTCCACTCCCAAAGCGTCGCGAAAGCCTAGCTAACCCCCGAGCCTGGTCCGCGGTCATCCGCCCAACGGGCAGCACGATACCGATGTAGTTCTTCCCCGTCTGGGCTTGTGCGTGAACATCGATATGCGCTAAGCGATCCTCGATCTCCGGTCGCTCCCACCGCGTGCGATCCACGCGGCGCAGTTCCTTTCCAAGACTCTTCTCGACTTCGGTCAAGAACTTTTCGAATCCCCATTCGTCCAACACATATTTGAGACGTGCACGCTTGCGATCTGTCCGGTCACCGTTCTCGAGGAAAACCCGCACGATCGCACCCGCTACCTCAAGCGCCTCGTCAGGAGTGACTAAGACTCCCGTATCTCGCGCGAAATCACTATGCCCAGTAATCCCGCCTAGAGTCAGCTGAAAATAGATTCCCATTGGCGTCCTCTGATCGGCATGAGCTTCAGGGACACGCACCGCGTGGAATCCAATATCGTTGGTATCATCCAGAGCGCTAATGCGGCCTCCACCATCGAAGGCGATGTTGAACTTGCGTGGCAAGCCGTACATCTCCCGATGATTGAGAATGTAGTGATGCATTCGCTTGGCAATCGGCAAGGTCTCGATCAGCTCATCGGGATCAATGCCGCTTAACGGACTAGCTGTGACATTGCGAATGTTGTCTCCACCGGAACCAAGGCACACGACCCCCAGCTCTCGCAAGCCGTAGAGAATATTCATACCTTGGTTCGCGGGAATCTCGCGAAGTTGCAGGTTGGCACGCGTGGTCACATCGATATAGTCCCCCGCAGAAACCTCACTGAGATCCGCAATCCCTTCCAATTGATAGGCATGCAGTTCTCCACCAGGAATCCGCATGCGACACATGAATGCGTTTTGCGCTGGTGCGACAAAGAACAACCCTTGGAACTTCGTCAGGAAGACGTCATCCCCCTTCGGAAAGACATTCTGTTGAGCGCGATGCGATATCTCGCCCCAGAGGTCGAGCGGATTCTTCTTCTGTTTTGCCAACTCCTCTCGGCTCAGCTTCTTTCCGCTAGCAATCACTCGCTGCTGGGCCTCGTATGCTGCTTGCTCCGGGGAAGACGGAGCTTGGACAGCCTGCTTGTCAACACGGTTTCCACCGCCAATCGCAACCGTACTTCCCGCGTTGGCCGCTCCGCTCAGGATCGGCAACTTACGAACGGCTCGGGCCACGTCAGCACCATAGGTGAAGCCCGATAAATATTGCTTTTGCGATTCAGAAAACTCTTTGTCACTCATTGCTTAATACTTCTCAAGCGGACGGCACAATTCTTGTAACTTGGCTGGCGACTATACGGGTCAAAATGACTTAAGGTCAATCGATTGGTTTCTTCATAGTGCATTGCCATGAACACCTGTCCCACCCGCACTGTAGGTGAGACCAATGCTCTTGCCTCAGCCCGACCACGACGCGAAGAAACCTCGACCCATTCCCCATTGCGGATGGCGTACCGTGAGGCATCGTCAGGATGCAGTTCCACGTATGGCTCATTTGGATAAAGCTCTCTCAGAATGGGACTCTTGCTCGTGCGAGTCTGCGTGTGCCACTGGCTCACCGAACCCCGTCCCGTCAACATCAGCATGGGAAAGTCCGCATCGGGCAACTCTGGCATGCCCCGTGGCTCAGCGACAATCAGGCGTGCCCGGCGGTCGGGTGTAAAGAACTCGCCATTGCCGAACAAGCGACGGTGTGGACGAGGAGTGTGGTACTGGCCCATGGACTCGCCAGGCTGAGTGCCTTGCGATTTCGTTTCTGCGTCAGCCTCCGACCATGGCCATTGAATTCCACCACAGCGATCAAGGTGGGCATAGTTTTCAATACCTGTGATATCACAAGGCTGGCCTCGACTGGCCCGTTGCATGATCCGGAAACCAGCTTCCGGATCTGTCCACTCCGTCAACATCTCGCCAACGCCCCAATAGGCTCCAATTGCTCGAAAAATCTGGAAGTCGGCCAAGGCTTCCCCTGGTGCAACACGGACGCGACGGTGAACCCCGTAGCGTCGTTCACTGTTGATAAAGGTCCCTTCCTTCTCCCCCCAACCTGCGGCTGGCAGGATCAAATCAGCCTGGCGAGCCGTCTCGGTTGTGGCATACATGTCTTGAACGACTAGGAAGTCGAGTTTATCGAGCAACTCACGGGCGTCCCCTTGATGGATCCAACTGTGCGCCGGATTTGTTGCAATCACCCACAGACCACGAATTTTTCCACACCGAATTCCTTCGACGATTCGATCGTAACTCCAGCCGTTTTCATCGGGTATCTTGCCCGGATCAATATCCAACACGGCAGCGATCTTCTCGCGATGCTCAGGATCGGCATAGTCGTGGTGTCCGAAGAGATTGGTGGTTCCACTCCAAAGACGCGATCCCATTGCATTGCATTGGCCGGTAATACTGTTCGCCCCCGTTCCAGGGCGACCAATATTTCCGGTAATCAAGGCGATGTTGATGATCGCCTGAGCGGTGCGCACCCCTTCATAGCTTTGATTGACACCCATCGTCCACCACAATGATGCAGCCTTGGCTTGTCCAATACTTTCAGCCGCACGCAAGATCTTCTCTGCCGACAATCCAGTTCGAGCTGCCGCGTATTCTGGTGTATAGGAGTCGACATGTTGAGTCAGCTCCCGAAATCCAGTCGTGTGGGCTGCTACAAAATCGTGGTCCACGTAGCCAGACTCGATTAACTGCCGAGTGATGGCATACAACAACACCAGATCACTCTTGGGTCGGAGCTGGAGATGCTGCGTGGCCGCCATAGCGGTCTCAGTACTTCGTGGATCGACCACAATCACTTCTGGTGCGTGCTGATTTCGCAACACGCGTTCCCACATGATCGGATGGCCAATACAAGGATTGGCACCGATGAAAACCAAGCAATCACTCTGTTCGAAGTCCTCGTACGTAAAGGGGGGCGCATCAAAACCAAACGACTCTTTGTAGGCAGTCACCGCCGTGGCCATGCATTGCCGCGTATTCCCGTCTCCATGCTTCAGCCCCATGCCGAACTTGGCCAACACTCCCAACAAGGCCATTTCTTCGCAGGCGATTTGCCCGGTGCTGAGGAACGCGACTGAATCGGCTCCATGGGCCGCTTGAATCGCTTTGAATCGTTCACAGAACTCGGTCAGCGCCCGATCCCAGCTCACCGGTTCCAATTCACCCTCAGCATTCCGCAGGAGGGGATGCGTCGCTCGGTCCGCGGACTCGAGCACTCGCAACGATTCCCAGCCTTTGGGACACGCCATTCCAAGATTGACGGGGTAGTCCGTCTCGGGAGTAAGCCCAACCGCTTGGCCATCCCGCAGGTGAATCCTTAGACCACACCCGGTGGAACAGTAGCCACAAACCGACGTTGCAGTAGCATCCGGACGCAGTGATGCATGAGTCATTCCCAAGCCGTGCGAACCGGGATTGAGCAAGAGCTCACGAGTCATTCGTCCATCGACATTCTGCAGAATTGGCAGACGCCGGACGGCTTGTTTCAGTCGAGATAGAGTTTCTTGAGTTGACACTAGACTCATCGCATCGTCCCCGGCATTCGATCGTAGACAACGCTTGAAAAGTAGATGATTCTTTCACAGTACTCACCTAGCATCAGGGCCAAGGCTGCCGCGAACGCCACACCAGCCACGACAGTCGTTGGCAGTACCGAACTGGCGGCGATTGCATGCAGTAGCAAAGCGATGCCGCTAAACGCCATCGTCATGCGAAACTGCTTCAGCCCTGGCATCGATTGCGAGATGAGCGTGCGTGAGCGGCGTTGCAGTTCAGAATCGAGCGGCAAGGCTGGGCCGGTCAAATGCTTCCATTCCCAAACCAACTTCGCGACCGTTACCAACACGGTCGCTAGGCCGACGCCCATCATCAACGCCCGCGTGGCGTTCGAACCGGTGGCTGCCAATACGAAGGTACACCAAGCACCGCCGGACACTCCCGCTGATGCAAAGAACAAAGTCAGAGTGCGTACTCCGCTCCACAACTCTCGTCGCGTGGCAACGTAGATCATGCCGCTACAGAACAAACCGGCAATGCCCAGCACCAAGGCTGCCACCACCAGCAACGTACCAGCCGACTGAGGCAAGAACCCGACCCAAGGCCCAAGCTCTACTGAAGGGAGATAGGAATCCAGGTACGGCAACCAGACGAGACCAGTCGCCAAGGCAAGGAGCCCCACGTACTTCCCAAGCACCACAGCTTCGCGGCTCAACCAACTCGTGCGCAACCCCAAGAAGATGCGCCAGGCACGCAGCGGCTGACCAAGGTGCAATGGCGCTACCCCCAATCCGATCAAAGCCAGTCCGCAGGCGCAGACGGTCGCCCAAGCAGTTAAACGAAAAAGATCTTGCACTACTTCGATCGGAGCAAACTGCGACAAGAGCCACAATGCCCTCTCCACGAAAAGCAAACCTACGGAAGCCTGTGTACCAACTAGCATCATCGCCAAGGGCCAATGAGCTTCGGCCGGCCTATCGATATGCCAATCATGGGGAATGGCTGCCTTGAGCACGTCGGGTGAAACACCGACATAGCTCGTCGAAGGGGAGGTCAGTTTCGAATAGGGTGCACCAGGTACCAAGCGTTCGTCCTGCTCCAACACTCGCGACTTCATGTCGACAACCCGAATGCGGATTGCTTCGTTGGGACAGGCCTGAACACATGCCGGAGCTTCCCCCACGCTCATGCGTTGCGTGCACATATCGCACTTCCTGACAATCCCCAAACGTTCGCTATACTGCGGAACCTCGTACGGACACATCATCGTGCAATACTTACAACCAATGCACTGATCATCCAGATGCCGAACAATGCCCGTTATGGGATCTTTTTCATAAGCTTTGACGGGACAACCACTCAGACACGCAGGCTCATCGCAGTGATGGCAAGCGGTAGTCACGTGCCGTACTTGTGGAGCTTCTTCTCCGATCGTGATCGCACCGACCCGTCTCCAACTTTCATCATCATCCAAACCATTGAGCGTATGACAAGCAACTACGCAAGCCTTGCAGCCGCTGCATTTATCCAAATCCACTTCGAATGCATACTGCTCACTGGCGGTAGGCGTAACCGTTGGCAGCAACGACTTGTAGTACCGCGCTTGGGCTGGCTCTAAGATTTTTGCTTCCGCCGAATAGCGCTCGAGATCTCCCTCATCATGAGCGCGACTAAACCGCTCGACTGCCGTTAATTCCCCTTGCTCCTGCAACAATTGCCCGATGAACGCAGCATGACTGAGCCCAGCGGACGGCACAGATTGTGGTGAGAGTTGAACAATGGGAAGCGAAACGGACATAATCTCAATTTAGAGAGTGAGGGCTATACGGGACGCAATGTACTGGTCGGCAGATTCAAGAAGCCTTCAAGAAGCCACAGTGGTTTGGGCGGCAGCAGCCCGCTTGGCTGCCAATTCCTCGATGCTCTTCTGCTGCTTCTTGTGATCTTGCTCCTCCAAGAAGGAGATCATCTTTTCGCGCAATGCGTAGTACTCGGGGTGAGCCAACACATCGGCCCTCTCGCGCGGTCGCTCGAAGGGCATTTCGAAGACGGCCCCGACTCGCGCCCGAGGACCGTTGGTCATCATGACAACTCGGTCACTCATGAAGAGCGCTTCATCGACATCATGAGTAATCATCAGCGTTGTGATCCGATCCCGCGTCAGAATCTCCTGCAGGATCTCCTGCAATTCCATCCGTGTCAGTGAATCCAACATCCCGAAGGGTTCATCCAGTAGCAACATCCGAGGCTTGAGCGCGAACGCGCGTGCAATGCCAACACGTTGCTGCATCCCCTGGCTCAACTCCCCTGCGTTTTTGTGCAAACTGTCGCCCAAACCAACCAAGTTCAAGTAGTAGGCAACGATGTCATGCCGCTGCTGACGTGTCCCATGAGGATAAACCTGCTTGACGCCCAACATGACATTTTCGAACGCAGTCATCCAAGGCATTAGGCAGGGCGACTGAAACACGATTCCACGATCCGGTCCCGGACCATCAATCTCCCGATTGTCGATAATCACTCCACCGTGCGAAATTGAATTCAGGCCGGCTACCATGGTCAACACCGTACTCTTCCCACAGCCACTGTGGCCGAGCAGGCAAACGTACTCTCCTTGCTGCATGTTGAGTGAAAAATCCTCAACGATGACCGCCGGACCATGGGGCGTGTCATAGGTTTTCCCCAGCTTGAACATTTCGACAAAACCAGCCATGCGGATCGGCTCCTATCTACCTGTAGGTGGGCTATTGAAAACGGCCTTGGTCGCCAAGGACAAATCTTTCGGCTGGATGTCCGGCAATTCAAACTTGGCACCACCTCCGGCAAGTCGTTGAGCATCGCGAGCTTGCTGGCGGACAGAAACCAGATAGTTAGTGATCGTATTCCGCAGTTCCTTAAACCCCTCGTCATGGTTCAGCGCAGTTTTATCCCGCGGCCGGTCGAGGCGAACGTCAAAGACGGGCCCCAGCGTTGCGTTTGGCCCCGGGTTCAACGGTACGATCCGATCGGCCACCAACATGGCTTCATCCACGTCGTTGGTTATCATCAGGCATGTCTGTTTCTCTGCCTCCCAGATACTGAGAATTTCTTCCTGCAGCGTGCTGCGTGTCAGGGCATCGAGGGCTGACAAGGGTTCGTCGAGCAAGAGCACTTCGGGCTTCATTGCCAGGGTGCGGGCTAGCGAAGTCCGCTGTCGCATGCCACCTGACAATTCGTGAGGCCGTCGATGCGCCGCATGACTGAGTCCGACCATCTCAATGAATTGTTCGACATGATCGCGACGTTCACCCTTAGACCATTTGGCAAAGACAGTGTCCACCGATAAAGCGATATTGCCGCGAACAGTAAGCCACGGAAGCAGCGAGTAATTTTGGAACACGATGCCGCGTTCGGGCCCCGGGCCAGTAATAGGACTACCACGCATCATGATCTGACCAGAGTCGGGTTTCTCAAGCCCTGCCAGCAATTTGGTAAAGGTAGTCTTCCCGCTCCCCGAGAATCCAACCACCGCCAAGAACTCCCCTTCGCGTAGTTGCAAGTTAATGTCCGCAAGTACTTCCGTGCGAGTCGCCCCACTTCCAAATCCCTTGCAGACGTTTTGCAGAGAAATAATGGGATCGGGAATACTCGGCGCGATCCGTCGGGTTGCTCTCGATTCGGGCAGTATAGCTAGACTCATTTTTGCTCTCCCTGATTAGGCCGTTGCGGGGTTGTCGTAGCTCACAAGATTGCGCAAACAAATCATGGCGCGATCCAAAAGCAGACCAAGAACTCCAATGACAATCACACTGAACGCGATACGCGCGTAGGTCACGTTGCTACCATTTTGAAATTCATCCCACACAAATTTCCCCAGTCCGGGATTCTGGGCAAGCATGTCAGCCGCGATCAGCACCATCCAGCCAACTCCCAAACTAATTCGCAGCCCTGCGAACATCAGCGGCAGACTGGCCGGTAGCACGATCTTGAACAGCCGCTGAGACCAGGAAAGCTTCAGCACGCGCGCAACATTCAGATAGTCCTGGTTTACGCTTGCGACCCCTAAAGTTGTATTGACCAAAGTTGGCCATAGTGAGCAGAGCGAGACGGTCACGGCCGAGATCAAAAATGCCTTGTCGAAGAACGTCTCACCTGGCTTCGAACCGCTGTATGCCCAAATGATGATCAACCCCGCCAGGGGCAACCATGCCAAGGGACTCACCGGCTTGAACACTTGAATAAACGGCGTCATCGCAGCATTGAACCAAGGACTCATACCACACATTAAGCCAAGGGGAACCGCTATGAGCGTTGCAATCCCGAATCCAAAGAACACCGTTTTTAAGCTCGTGTAGATTTGCTCAACGAAGGTCGGCGCACTCGAGGAGGTGTAGTTCGCGGTATCCACGGCCTGTCGCTTCATCACCGAAGCATTTCCCTCTAGACGCTGCTTGAGAGCTCCATCCTCTACGCTCTCCGCCTTGGCCAGCATCGCATTGGCAGTAGCCACCATGGTCACCGCTTGCTGCATCTGCTCTGCCACTTTCTCTCGATCCCGCGCCTTCTGCTCGAAATGCATGCTGAACAGTTCCGTACCTGCCGACCACGTCGCCATGGGGCCGGGCAATTGCATACTATCCGTCACGATCGTTTTGGCGGCGACCGACCAGCAAGCCAAGAACACCACAATCGCCAATCCTGGCAACAGGATATATTTGGCGATCCCGCGAAACTGCTCCTGCGGGTCCTCGCCGTATGCCAATCGCACAAAGGGCTCAAGGGCAGGCAACCCAGTCACTGAGCAGAATTTCAACAATCCGCCACGCCAACTCATAGGATCTCTCGTTCTTGAAAAGTGATGGCAAAGCCATCGGCGATAGAGAAGTCTTCGACAGTTCAATTTCCCTGCCAGGAATTCAGTCTTTGATCCCAATCTCAAAACTCTGCAAATATCCCAACGGATCTCGGCCGTCATAGCTATTGCCGTCGATGAATTCGTTCGAAGCGGGACGATACCCCTCGTAACTTGCCAGGGGAATGTCCGCTTCTGTCAATTTGCCATCCAGTATCAGAAGCTCTGCTGCTTGGCGATAAATCTCAGGCTTGTAGACTTCACGCGCCACCTCTGAATACCACTCCTCAGGGTGCGCCTCGGTGATCTGCCCCCAACGTCGCATCTGCGTTAAGAACCAGACGCAGTCACTGTAGTGTGGGTAGCTGGCGAATCCGCTGAAGAACACATTAAACTCTGCCATGGGACGCACATCCGTTGGCTGAAACACAAAGGATCCAGTCATACTCTTAGCGATTACCGCCGCGTCAGCACCGACATAGTCCTTGCGGCTTAGTATTTCCACAGCTTCCGGTCGATTGACCAACTCGCCCGCTTCGTTGGTCTCGTCCAGCCATTTCCCAGCCCGGATAAGCGCCTTAACCACAGCTAGATGCGTGTTGGGATACTTGGCATCCCAATCGGCCGAAACGCCGAACACCTTCTCTGGGTTATTCTTCCAAATGTCGTAATTGGTCGTGATCGGTACGCCGATCCCCTTGACAACAGCCTGCTGATTCCACGGCTCCCCAACGCAGTATCCCAGAATGGTTCCAGCTTCTAACGTAGCTGGCATTTGCGGGGGAGGTGTTACCGACAATACCACTTCAGCATCCAGCGTTCCGGCAATATTCTCTTGCGTGTAGTAGCCTGGGTGAATTCCCGCAGCAGCCAACCAATAGCGCAACTCGTAGTTATGCGTGCTAACCGGGAAGACCATTCCCATGTTGAAATCCTTGCCCGCCTGCCGATACCCCTCAACAATTGGCTTGAGGGCGTGAGCAGTAATCGGGTGCGGTGGATGTGGACTTTTAAGTGCAGGCTCGACTTCCTGCATTTGCTTCCAGATATCATTACTGACCGTGATCGCGTTACCGTTGTAATCGAGACTATAGGCAGTGATGATGTGCGCCTTAGTCCCAAAACCAATGGTGGCTCCAATGGGCTGCCCTGCCAACATGTGAGCTCCGTCCAACTGACCATCGATCACGCGGTCTAGCAGCACTTTCCAGTTGGATTGAGCTTCGATCTCGACATTCAGCCCCTCTTCTTCGAAGTACCCCTTCTCCTTGGCGATCACCAAAGGAGCGCAGTCAGTCAATTTAATGAACCCGAATTTGAGCGTCGATTTTTCAACATCTAAGAGCTCGCCGCCAGCGACTGCTTCCCAATCAATTTCCGCCGGCGAGAGATCGAGCGCAGTAGCCGCTTTTTCCAGTTCGGCGAGCGTCGTTACCGACCGACCACATCCGACTACGATTAGAACCAGGAGCATCCCCCAGAACTCTGCAACGTTTCTCCACTTGAACATGCCGCCCAACACTTTCCGCCTGAAGGTAGATCCGCCTAAGGTTTGCCATCTCAGGCCGTTTCCAGACAACGCAAATGACGTACCACCAACGCATGCCCTCGCCCCCTGACAAGGGTCGCAGAATGCAACAGCGGTCACCATCGCCACCTTAAAGAAGCTCAACAGCGTCCGTCGCCCCATACCGAGAACGAAGATTCTCGTGGTTTGCGACGTGTAAGGATTAGGAATTGGCCTCCTGCTGAAACAGTGTGCAGCGACAGCCTGGAATTAGGGCAAGCCAAGCTGACGGTTGTACAGGTTAGCGCTCATGCAAGGTTGATTCCCACTTTGCTGGGCAGAGCCGCTTTCAAGAGACGATTATTAGAGTGGTTAAAAGAGAAGCTGGCGCGGAGCTGCTAGCTGAGCGTGCGTGCGTTGGCGGCGACACGCAGCATGGTATTCCCATTTCGAGAGAAGTTTCCATGGATGGAACGAATCTGATGCACGTACGCCTAATAGGTACCGTTTTGGCGTTGGCCAGTGGCAGCGGAATACTGCTGTCCCATTCACCGCTACACGCTCAGACCTTCAATTACTCGCTCGCCGTAAATGCACAGCCTTCAGCGTCAGATCGCGTGCTGGGAGAGCAGTCTCCGGGACAGGAAATCTCGCCTTCCTCCACGACGACGGCCCCCACCTACCAACTCATCAGCACGGCTCCCCAACCAGCCAAGCCCCAAGTCACCGGGCTCGGAGCCTATCCGGGAGTCTTCTATGCCAACGACTACAGCTACCTCCGCAATCCCGCCTACTCGGGGCCCTACTTTCCAGGTGATGCACTGAAGGGCCTGGACAACGGAAAGCTCGATTTGGGGGGAGAATATCGAACACGATTTCATCACGAAAACAACCATCGCGGATTTGGACTAACCGGAGTCGATGACGAGTTCTGGCTATCGCGACTGCGGTTGTTTGCGAACTATCGCGTCAATGATACCGTTCGCTTTTATGGTGAATTCCTTTACGCTGACTCCAGCGGAGAATCCAGCCCGGCACGTGCCATTGAAGAGAATCGTGGTGATGCCCAAAACCTGTTCTTCGATGTCAAACTACTGGATACCGGTGCTGAAAAAATCAGTGCACGACTTGGAAGGCAAGAGCTGCTCCTGGGCGCCCAGCGACTTGTCTCACCTCTGGACTGGGCCAACACACGGCGAACTTTCGATGGCTACCGGTTGACCTACAGTAGCGATGATTGGGAGATCGATGGGTTCTACACGAATCCAGTCTCACGCGTTCCCGCCACGGCAGGCTCCTTCGATTGGGACAGTGCCGACACCGATCAACACTTCTTTGGAACCTACTTGAGTCGCAAGGGGCTGGACATCGGAACTCTCGATGTTTATTACCTCGGTTACGACAACGAGAATGCCAACTTCGCCTACCACACGTTGGGGAGTCGCTTGGCCGGCAAAAACGATCTGTTTCTATACGACTTCGAAGGCGGGACCCAGTTCGGAGAGAACTCCAACGGTTCTGGACACGGTGCCGGATTCGTCACTGGCGGTCTCGGCAAACAACTAACAGTTTGCAGCTGGAAACCAACGCTATGGGCCTATTATGATTGGGCTTCGGGCGGAGGTGCAGATGCGATCGGCGTGGGCGACAATGGGTTTCACCACAACTTCCCGCTCGCGCATAAATACAACGGCTTCATGGACCTCTTCGGGCGTCGCAACTTGAACGATGTCAATGTGCAATTGACCACTCCGGTAGGCAAACGCGTCAATATGATGCTGTGGTACCACTACTTCTTCTTGGACCAAGCCACGACGCCCTACAGCGTTGCCATGCAACCCTACAACACAACCGACCTAGCGGCCTCCAAAGACCTGGGGCATGAAATTGATTACGTGTGCTCCATCAACCTGAATGAACGCAATTCAGTGTTACTGGGTTACTCGTTCTTCAATGCTGGTGAGTACTACCAATCGACACCCAACGTTCAGTCACAAGCCGACGCAGACTTCTTTTACTTCCAATATCAAACGCAGTTCTAGTCGACCAGTCCGTCGCCGCAGAGGATAGGGCTCATTCCATGACTCAGCCACAGCATTTCGACAAACTGATAGGAGCGTGGAGAGGGATTTGCAACACATGGTTCGAACCGGGCCAACTCGCAGACACCTCACAGGTCTCTGGCAACATCACCGCAGTGTTTGACGGCCAGTTTGTTCGCCACACTTATGATGGCACACTTCGTGGAGAACCGCGGCAGGGCGAAGAAATGCTGGCGTTCAATTCTGTAACTCAGTTGTTTCAATCCTCTTGGATCGATAGCTTCCACATGCGCGATGCAATCCTTTTTTCACAAGGTCCATCGACCGCTCAAGGCTTCGCAGTGCACGGCGCCTACGACGTTGCCCAGAACCTACCTCAGTGGGGTTGGAAGACCGAATATCGATTTGCCAATAACGACGAACTCATCATCACGGCATACAACGTAAGTCCCGAGGGAGAAGAAGCCAAAGCAGTGGAGACGCATTACCATCGAGTCCCGTCTCCTACAACGGCCATTCGATAAGAGCCGAGCAGGCAGGCGGCGTGAGCCTAAGATCAGCCATCGCGATATTGAACTGAAGGAATGCGGAGATCGAAAAAATCCAGGCCAGAGACAGCTAACCCTTCTCCGCTCTCGCGCAACCTTAGCCGTGCTCTCCCAATCCGCTTCCTTTGTCTTCCCGCGGCAGCATGTCTAACCGATACGGTTCCCCGATCTTCGACGTCCCAGGAAGACCGATGCACCGAGCAGAATCAGCCAACTGGAACTCGGCTCCGGCACGCCAGTAACAGTGAGCTGGCCGTAGTCCGAGACACGGTCAGCGCGTTGACTTAGTAAATCTTTCCCCAAGGACAAATTATTGGGCAAAGGTTTCGTTAAGTTTCCGACCGTGAAAATTGAATCCTCCTCTCCTGGAGTGATTTTGACGGTCCCTAGAGAGAATGATGCAAGCTTGGTACCGAAACCAGGTGAAGCGGCAAAAGGATTCGATGACGTGACGTTCAACTCCCATAAGAATTCATTTTCGATCGGATTGGGCGACGGATTTACTCCAAAGAAACTAAAGCCATCGGCAATGCGAAAGCTGTTCAAGCGTGCGTCACCACTGGTACGTTCCAATCGAATGCCAAATCCAAACACACCGCTACCATTGGCTAACGCAACATCTGATCCGGTGCCTAGACCATCGTCGATTTCGCGTAGAAGCAGTTCGATGGAGACGGCACCATCCACCTCAGGAGCACCAATCTGTTGCAAGTCGATCCCATAGGTATAATCTGCGGCTGCGCTATGGCTCATTAAGGCAACTGCCGAAAAGCTGACGGCGAAGACAAACAGGGGTTTCGAGAGTACCATTAATAATTCCTCATAGACTTGTTGCATCCCATTTTAATTCGATGCAAATGACTTGCACTACTTACGACAGCGATGTTCCAAAACGCTTTCCGAACTCAGCGAAGTCAAAAAAGTCGACTGCACCATCTTCGTTGAAGTCGAAAGTCTTGTCGTCAGTCCCAAAACTTTCACCAAATCTAGCGAAATCGGCATAGTCGACATAACCGTCTCCATTAGCATCACCATAAAGCTGGAAGAACCCATCGGCATCCTCGGAGCCGAACGTGAAGTCATCCCCGACTTGCCCATTGTGATCTCCGTCCAAGGCAAAGCCGAGTCGATTGACTTTGCTTGCGACAACCGTTAGCTGATAGCGACCATCGGCCGACAGACGCCCCAGCGAATCCACTGCGGCTCCAGACACGAACCGCAGCGTGACGACTGTTTTCCCATTGACCTGATTGATCGCCGCCGTAGTCAATACTTCGGTTCCACCACCATGAGTCAACCTGAACGGTCCCCCAGCGGAAAAATCAAACTCAACGACTGAGTTGAATTGAATGACCAAGTGGTCAAGAGAGGATCTTTGCCCGTCGGCTGCATTCCCGACGCCAGCCGCATCATTGCCGTTGATCATCACCGACTCAATTTGAGCCTCCGCTTCATCTGCTATGGAAACGTCAACAACTGCTGTGGCCTTGGCCCCAGCTGCATCCGTGACTTCGACAACCAGCGAACGACTTTGAGCCAATTCATAATCCAGCTTGGTGGGGTCGGCTACGAAGATCGCTCCTGCAGCAGAGATTCCAAATGCACCATCATCGTTGCCGCCAATTAAAGCCAGCGTGTGCGAGTCTGGAGCAAGGTCTGCTAGGTCAGGATCCTCTAGGACAATTGTCGCCACCTCTAGTCCAATTGCAGCGAACTCGCTGACACTCGCCGTGCTATCGGCAATGGTGGGCTGATCATTGACCGGGGTCACGTTGATCACGACCAATGCGGGAGCACTAGTGTGGTTTGGGTCAGAACCGACCCCATCATCATCACGTACTTGAAATGCAAAGATTCCACTGCTGTGTGAATTCAAGGGCGGGGTGAAATAAACGATCGGCGATGTCAACATCCACGGCAATTGCTCCGCCGTGATGGGCGAACCGCCCGAGGCTGTCGAAAGCGTTCCCAGCAATGGCAATTCGGTGATCACGAATCTCAGCGGCTCCTCAATACCGGCGTTGCCGTCATCACCAGACAACGTGATGGCGACTTCGACATCTTCATCGGTAGATATCGTCTGCGGTGAGGCGGTGGGCGGCAGGCTTTCCTCAACGGAAAACTGCCGAACGTAATTTCCTCCTGGAATCGAATCAACATCGCCATCGAGCAGTAATCCCGATTGATCATGCAGCGTCTGCTGTCCGAATAGGGTCAGTCGATAATTGCCCTGAGCCAAGGCATCCTGGGTTGTTAGACGGATCGAAGTACTGCCCGCTTGGTAGCTGGGAGTTACATCAAGCAAACCATCATCTAGGTTCCCGAAGACACCGTCAGCTCCTGCATAGAGCAAGGCAAATGCAGCCAAGGCATTCGCATCGATTTCGTTCAACGGTTCACTGATGTGAAGCACGATTGAATTGTTTTGACCAACAATACCTGTCCCCGCGTGGACTCCGTCAGGGGACGACCCTACGATCGTCGGAGCTGTAATGTCGTTGCTGTTGCCCTGGAATTCGTAAGCACCGATATCGGCGATCCCGGGCTGCAGCGAGAACGATAGCGAGTTCGCCGAACCGAGTTCTGAAGTCGCGTCATGAGTTGCAAGCACGTAGTTAAGTCCATCTCCAGCCGAGATTCCAACGGTCGGTGTCAGGTTGGTATTACCAGCTCCATAGTCGAATCGAATGTCGCCGTCGGCAAACAGGGTCACCGAAAAATTAACTTCCGAGTCATCCACCGCATTGAGGCCATTCCAGCGCACGGTGACTTCATCATCCGTGGATTCATCGAAGAAGAAATTCAGATGGGTTGGATTGCGTTGCAAGTCGTCCCACAGGGGAGCGATGCGTGCGTTGTCGAGAAATTGATTGAAACTATTATCACCACTCGAGTTCGGATAAGCAGGGCCGTTCAAATGCAAAAACCCTTGCGCGGACACAGTGACAACCGTGTAGCTCTGACCGTAAAATTCAAACGCAAAAGGTAAGATTATCCCTCGGGCGTTATTGTGTGAAAAGTTATATGCAGTGCCGACTTCCGCAAAACTACGGTTTGGGTCGAACGACTCAACGTAGTCGGGCGTGGCTAGGTTGGCAGTGCCAGGATCATCGACGCGCTCTGCCCCGGTAATGTCCGTGTGCGGTGCAAACCAGCTATCACCGCGATCAATGGCGATCGACTGGAGCGTTCGATAGAAATTGTCATCGCGTCCACCATCGAATCCACCATCATCCGCTACAAATCCCAGGATATTATCGGCGCCGTCGATATCCAAGAAACCAGGATCTCCGCTCAAACTATTGACATCCATCAACGTAGTCAATTGCCAATCATTCAGATCGTCAATCACCATCGAACCCCATAGTCCGAGATGGGCGTTGGGATCCGTTCCGGTTTGCAGCAAGTTCCAATCGAGATCAAGTCCGGTTTGCGAATCCGCGGACACACTTATGACGTTGCCAGAATCGACCATGAGAATGTTGTTGCGAGCTATCAAGTCGGCGGCACGATTTTCGATGCGTAAAGCATCTCCAACTCGTTGGTAGACGGTGTTGTTGAGGACAGTCGCCCCCTTGTCAGAGTCTTGAATCACGATGCCTTGATTGGTATTGGCATAGACCAAGTTATTCGCGATCTCTCCTTCAAAGTGGTTGTCGTCCGAAAGTATCCCGACAGAATTCGAGTAGACATAGTTGCCGGTAACATGTCCATCACGACGGAAAATGATTCCAGCCCCCTCATTTGCGAAGACTCGATTTCCACGGACTATATTTTCCGGATGATAGCGAGAGTCTGAATACTGTTCTCCAATCACAATTCCATCTATGTTTTGATAAACGGAATTCTCGGTAACGGTTGCATCTGAGATAAAAATGCCAGTCGCATTACCGAACACTTCATTTTCGGAAACCATCGCTTTTGATGAATACACTCCCGTGCCAACGTTGTCATAGACGCGATTGCCTTGGATGCGGACGTGGGGTGAACCAGCGGTGATCCCAGCCGAATTTCCAAAGACCTCGTTCCCGACGATCTCGACTTCGCTGCCGTCAGCCAAAATACCGCCGTTACCAGAGTTTGCGTGAATTCGATTGCCCTCGAGCAACCACCCCGTTATCCCAGTATTGGCATGATTGTATCCGATGCTGATTCCAATCCAGGAATTGTCGTAGATCTCATTATCGATCAGATGAATACGCTGGCTTCCGGAATTCCATTCGGCGTTCACACCTCGCTGAGCTCCGGTGATCGAAAGGCCTTGGATAGTGACATCATCCGCACCGACAAACTCGAACGCATAAGCATCGTTCTCCGTCAATTGACGATCGAGCACTGCAGAATCCCCTCCCGGACCACGGAGCGTTATGCCGCTGAGTCGTTCGTCCAACCGTAAATTTTCCAGTAGGCTATAGTGCCCTGCGTCAATCAGTACTGTATCGCCTGGCTCCAGGTCATAGACTCTTAATAGTGCGGCCAAACTAGCCATCGGCTGATCCACCGCTTTGCCGCTGTTTTGATTGTCGCCAGCAGCGGTGGTGAAAACGTCCCCGATTTGAGAGCCGTCGTTGACAAAGTATTCATTTCCAACCCTAGCAATTGAGAACGACGCAGACAGCCCACTCGGCTTCGTTCCATCCTGAGATTGGACTTCGATCAAATATTCCGCATCGGCTGGAATAGTGCCGTCCAGCGGAATTGTCCAGTCGAATTGTCCTGGGGATGCCCAGTCGTCCGCGATCACCATCAGGGGAGTGGAGCCACCCGCCTCATAACCGTCCGCTTCATAGATGAGGATGTCTACCGGCCCGTTAGTTTCGGATAGCCAGCGCAGCGGAAGGGTTTGCCCAAGGTTGTACCGATCCTTTCCGTTGGGTGAATCAACATGGAGACTTTCGACTGTTGGGCTGTACGTCGCTGTAGTGGTTCCGCCGTAGGCTCCCAGATTGACACGGCTGCCGTTGGGAATCGGCTCAGCCGACGCATCTGAGTTTGGATCGCCAGCGTCAAGCGCGATCGAGCCGGTTTCAAGATGAAAGTTATCGTCTTTGCCCATGTTGACCAAAGCGGGTTGGAGACGCACCGCGTCAGCACTCGCCCATCGGTCGTAGCTTCCGTCACCACCGTGTAGTTCAATACGCAGCTTTCCATCCGCGCCAGCTCGGTACATACCGAGTTCGTCCCAACCAACTCCACCATCTACAAAATCAAACGACCTGAAGTAGCTTTGGTCCATTCGAGGTGCGCCGACGACGGCTCCGTCCGCATAAATATAGAATCTAGCATCGTTGGGCGAGTAGCTGACGTACGGAACCGTCGCCGCAAGCTGGTAGTAACCTGCAGGCTCCAAATCGCTAAATTCCCATACGGCGAGATCGCTTGCCTTAGTCGCAACGCGTGAATCCGCCAAATAGCCATTGTCTACGGTCGTCCAGTTTCCGATCGTGGAGAAGCCGGCGTCACCATCGTCAATAATAACGGGATTGCCAATCGTCTCGGAAAAGAATCCGAGTATATCGTCCGCACCATCCGGATCGACGAATTGAGGATCACCGACTTTACCATGAGCATCGAAGCCGGCTTCATAAAACCAATCCTCGTAGCTGGCTACATGGGTCCAACTCAAATCGGCCACCTTGCCTGCCGTTCCAAGATCGAACAAGTTGTAGTCACTCGTGTGTCCCACTTGACTATCGGCTTCGAACCGGAAGACAAATCCCTCGAGGATCGAGAAAACATTGTCGCGGAAATCAATTGCATAAGACAAATCCTTCACATGGATCGCGTCTCCGCTGGCCTTATGAATTGTGTTGCCGACAACAGAGGTTCCAGGATAAGCGTTGCCGATTTCGATGGCATAGTCGACGTTCGCGTAGATTAGATTGTCGCGAATCGTTCCCGAGAAGCCGTTGTAGAGACTAGAGCCTCCACTGGCTAAGATTCCAGTATCATTGCCGAAAATCTGGTTCCCAATGGCATCAACGCTACTACCGAAGCGTCCATAAGCGCGCAGTTCAATGCCAACTCGATTGTCATAGATTGTATTATTGAGCGCTGTCGTAAACTGAGTAGACGTTGCGTAGCTCACAAAGATCCCAGTTTCATTTCCACGAACGATGTTATTCTCAGCAGTTGCACCATTCGCAATGTTAATCCCCGTCGCACTGCCGAATACCTCGTTGTTAATTGCAAGCGACAGTCCAGGGTTGTCGCGGCCAGGATTTAGAGAGATCCCGCTGTGCAAATTGTCGAAAACAACGTTATCACGAACAATTCCGCTGGCATCTTCGAAATAAACGCCTCTGCCCTCATGTCCGTAAATACGATTCTCGGCCACCGTCCAATCATCTAATGTGGCACCTGACAAATTGGCTCCCACTTGAACGCCGTAGCGAGCGTTCGCATAAATTTGATTCTTTAAGATCTGGTTTTCGTCACTGTCAACGTCGCCATTCGCCAGGATCCCTGCGTCGCCACCGGTAATCGACAGATTTGTGATCGTAACGTCATCTGCACCGAAAAATTCAAATACAGCGGCACCAGCAGCGGTGTTCCTCCGATCGAACACGGCAGGTGCCTCCCCATGCAATGGTCCTTGAATTGTGACACCACGGATGGACTCATCGAGTGCAATATTGCGCAATTGAGGGTAATAGCCTGCATCGACGTAAATGACGTCGCCTGAGCTAAGACCGTAGGAGTTCAGCAGCGCTGCCAGAGACGCCATCGGTCGATCTGGGCGTGTACCACTGTTCGTGTTGTCGCCAATCGCTGTCGTGTAGCTATCACCTGCGGTCGAACCATCGTTGACATAGAACGTGTGGCCAATTCGGGAGATGCTCAACGGGGTAGCGGACACGTCGTAGGGCATCGCACCACCGATCTCGGTGATCTCGATCAAATACTCCTGATCCGTCGCGAACAATGAGATGTCTGGAATCTGCCAGTCGTACTCACCGGGCGCTGCGAGGCCATTCGCAATAACCAACTCCGGCACCGACACCCCGCGTTGGTATCCAGACGCAGCGTAGAGCAGGATATCGACGGGGGCACCCGACTGTGATTGCCAGCGAATGGGCATCATCGTACCGGCCCGGAATTTCTTACCTCCCGCTGGATCGAGCAAGTGCACCAAGGCATCCGAATTGCTAACGGTTGCCTTGATCGTCCCACCGTACGCGCCCAAGTTGACTCTACCACCGTTCGGTAATGGTTCATTGGAAGCTTCAAAACTGGGATCGCCACCATCGACACCTATGGACGCGGTTTGCAGGTGGAAATCATCGTCAGCCGCCACGAGTCCCACGATCTGCTGAATGCGAATTGCATCTGCGTTGTGCCGATACCCATTATTACCAGACCCTGTCAACTCCACGCGCAGCGTCCCATCCGCACCAACCGTAAAGTAACCAAGGCGATTCCAACCGACAGACGCGTCCACAAACTCAAAATCTTCAGGATCATGGAAGTAGCGTTGGGTTTTAAAACTCTGTGAAGTCAGTTGCCCGTCAACAAAGACTTGAAAGCGCGCCTCCGAATCATAGATGCTGGGGTAAACTCCGTAGCCAACAGTGGTTGCGACGGTGAAAGTGGTGCCTGGTGTCAAATTATCAAACGTCCAGACTGCTAGATCGCTGGGAGCCGAAGCCAGCAGCGAATCGTCCTGGTAACCGGAATGCTCTAGGGTCCACCCGCCAACGGTAGAAAATCCCACGTCGCCATTATCGATGATAACTGGAGCGGCCACCGGTTCTGTGCTAAAGCCTAGAAAATCGTCGCTGCCATCCACATCGACAAATAGAGGATCACCTGATCGACCATGCTCATCGAAGCTGAACTCCAACGACCAATCCTCAAAAGTCTTAAGTTCCCCGGACTGATAATTGGCGACTTTGCCATTGGCTCCCAAGTAAAAGAGGTTGAAATCGCTGGTATGACCGGACTCGCTGTCGGCAGCAAATTCATAAGCGAAACCACCCTCAATCGCGAAGATGTTGTTGCGAAAATCAACTTGCGATGACTCTCCCTGCACACTGATGGAACTTCCGCTCAACTGGTAAAACGTATTTCCTACGACCGTCGTACCCTCGAGACCTTTATAAATCGCAATCCCTGCATTTTGATTGTCGTAGACTAGATTGTCGCTGATCGTCCCTTGAAAGCCTTCATACCCGTAGGCATCGGCCTGAATTCCAACGCGATTGCTGAACGCAATGTTTCCAGTTGCCTCAGCGCGACTACCGATGCTCGGGCGCGACTTTAGCCGAATCCCGACGTCGTTATCGTAGGCGACATTGTCGCTGGCCGTAGGAGTCAAGCCACCTTGCGAAGTCCACGCATAGACGCCGGTCGCATTGTTATAGACAACATTACCCGATGCGATCGCTCCCTGCTGAACGTCAATCCCCGTATAATTCTGGTAGGCCTTGTTGCCGATTGCCACAAGTGAAATCATCGAATCACGGTAGCGATTGAGCAAAAGTCCAGATTGATTATCGAAGACAACGTTGTTCTGGACCACGGCGTCAACTTGCGTCAAATAGACTCCATACGTGGAACCATAGATAGTATTGGCCTCGATGTTCCATTCACTTAGAGTCGTCCAGTTGGCTCTGCCTGCGTAGACTCCGCTAAACGCATTGTCGGCAAAAGTGTTACCGACAATTTGAATACGATCGCTATCCGCATTTCCGTCTGCATAAATTGCCCTCTCGGCACCCTGAAGAGTCAGCCCGGAGATGGTGAGGTCATCTGCACCACTGAACTCAAAGACATAACTTCCGGAACTCGTATTATCCCGATCGAGAATTGCGGCCGAGCCCGCTGCTGTCGGTCCTTGAATGATAATCCCACTCAGGTCCTCGCCGAGCGTTAGATTCGTATCCATGCTGTAGGTCCCATGATCCACCACGATCTTGTCGCCGGGTTGAAGAACGCCAGACTCCAGGATACTTCGCAGAGTCGCTTTCGGCGTGCCGGGAGAAAGGCCATCGTTGAGATCATCACCTGCTGCTGTTGTGTATTCATCATTCGCATCGACGCGGTCATTGACGTAATAGACACTAATGGCTGCCGTGATCTGCACTGGTGAATTACTCTCATCCACCAATCCACTGGTGACATCGCTGCGCGTCGCACGGATCCGATAATCATCCGCTGGTGCAACCGAACCGGGAACAAGCCACTGGTACGTCCCTAATGAAAACGCAACCGTTGCCAATGGCAGCTCAAAACTGGCGTCACTGTCGCGAACTAAGTCGATATCCACCGTTCCCGACGCTGCACCTGAGTCGAGGGCACCTCGCCAGGTAATGCTGAAAGTACGTCCAACAGAATAGGTCTCTCCGCCGTTAGGGGCTACCACGAATAAGAACTCAGCTGGACTTTTGGACGCTTGCGTCGTGTTGCCATAGGCACCCAAATTGACGTACCCGCCGTTCGTCGCTGGCTCAAGTGCTACAGGCGTTGATGGATCTCCGCGATCGATAGCCGGAGACTGCGAGGCGTCCAGCAATTCGATGGTTGGCAAATAAACCGGCAACCCCGTCGCACTATCACGGACTGGCGCTAGCGAGCCAGTAAACCGCCCAACAGAACTGGTCAAATGAAAATCATCATCACGTCCATCACTGGCGAGAGAAACGTACCCTAGTAGCTGATCAGCTCCCTGAACGTTGACAAATAACGGATTCTCCGACAAGCTGCCGCTGTCACCAAACGATGCGATTTGCCACTGCGATAGCGTATCCAGGTCGCGTGCCCCCCAGACACCAGTCAGTCCACTGCCAGCATGGCTCAGCAGGTTAAAGTCGCTGTCGAATCCGGGCTGACTGAACTTTTCCACCCTGACGGCCGTGCCACCGTCAACAACGACGATATTATTTCGAAGTCGTACATTTTTCGACTCACCTAAAATCTCGATCCCATCGCCCACCGGCTGATAGATCGTGTTGTTCTCAATACCATTGCTATCGCCATCGGCAACCCGCAGTGCTATCTTCGCGTTATCATAAATCAAGTTGCCACGAATATTGACGCGGTTCGGGCGGTTGTATCCAAAGGCCTCGGTTTGCACCCCAACGTCATTAGAATAAATCACATTTCCAGCCAACTCACTCGTATGGCGCGCATAAATCCCAAGGTTTTGGTTGGCATAAATGCGGTTTTCACGAGCGGTACCCGCGTCGACGAAGATGCCACTGTCGTTGTTAAAGACAACGTTGCCTTCGGCGATCGATCCACTCAACAAGATCCCGTAGATTCCTAGGGCCGAGTGCCCCCAAACGCTGTTGCCGGAAACGAGCGTGCCTGTGCCGGTGGCATAAATTCCATCCCTTAGATTCTGCGCGACTTCATTCGAATCAATGATCGAATTCGCCCCATCCATCTTGATTCCATACCGCTGGTTGTTCGAAGCGAGATTGTTTTCGAGCAATGCGTTTGCACTTTGGACACGAATACCGTCCAAACCATTTCCGGTCGTGACTACATCCCGCACGATGGAGGTTAGCCCGAGGCTGACGAGCCCACTCTCGCCATTATCATTCGCTTGCACGTTCTCGATTCGGTCGGTGACACCGGCGACGTTAACTCCCGAGAGTGCGTTGTTGTTGGCGACGATGTCGGATAAGAGGCCAACGGCTGTCGTGCTGTTCAAACCATGCCCAGCATTGCCGCTGGCGGTCAAGTGATCTCCACGGACAAGTTGGGAGCCACCATCAATTAGAATCCCGTCTCCGGCATGGCCCGCAACACTTAAGTACGATGCATCGAGCCCCGTACTATCCCGAGTGACGTGCAGACCGTGCAAGGCGTCTGTCAGCGTTAAATGCTGTAGAGTGACCAAGTCGGCGTCGTCTAGCACGATTAGAGACTCATTTGCATCGTTGTGCGCGAACGACCAATGGGCAGCGCTGCCCACCGCATCCGGTCCGGTCAAGATAAACCCTTCATCGTCGCCGACACCGACGCGGCCAGAAAGACTGACGGGGAACAACAACTGGTAGTCACCCGTATCGGAATGCAGCACATCGTTTGGCCCAAGGGAATAAATCCGCAGGATCGTATTCGGATAAGGCTTTGGAGCGTCTGCGGTACGTCCTGTATTGCGATTATCACCGACCGACGAAGTGTATTGGTCGGCGGTTTGGGAATCATCGTTAACGTAGAAAGTCGCCGTATTCTCAGGGACGCTGAAGACTTCAGTGCTTCGATCGAAGATCAACTTGTTGTCGGTGCGTGACACCTGGATGGTCAAGTCATGCGTGCCGAAGTCAACGCCACTGAGGGCTGGGATCCATGCGAACTGCCCATCGTCCGGCGTAGCTTCGACGATGTTTGTCACGAACTGAGGGCCGTCAGCACCCGCTCTGTACAAATCAATGCGGACCGGGACGTCCGTAAAGTTATTGTAGGAACTCCATCGGATCAAACGCGATTCATCACGTTGCCAGTCGGTGTAGAGATCAGGAAAACGCAGCGCAATGTGTGGAGACCGAGCAGTGTTAACTTCAACGGGTGAATCTAGATGCGCCCCCGCATCGACGCCATAAGAGATATGCGCGAGGCGAACGAAGGCACCACTCAAATAGGCATCACTGGCATCTCCGCTTTGCCGAGTCGATGTGAAAGTGAATCGAACGTGTCGAGTCCCCGGCTTGAGAGCGACGTCACCGCCCACGAGTTCCCAGCGATCGGAGATGTCACTGGCCTTTGCGATAGCGGTTCCTAAGACTGAGTTTGCCGCATTCAACATCTCGATTTGAATCTGTCCACGGTCGGCAACTTCCTCGTCTGCACTTTGAACTCGTCCGCCAAAGATCAATCGCAGATCCCCAGCATCGATGGCGGTCAAATCTGCACCGCCGTCCACCAAGCTGACAACTTGAGAAAGGCTACCCACGACTACAGGACCGGCAGCGAAATAGGCGCCACCTGCATGTCCACTAGGATTGCTAGTTCGAGTTCCCGCGTTCGCACTGGCTGACCAGCCGACCAATCCATTTTCAAAACTTGCATTGGATAGCAAGTTTTGTGGCTGGTGGAGTGCTGAGGGATCATCTCGATCGGCCTGTGTCACCGATCGTCCGGCATCGATGATTGGATTGCCAGCAGCCACAGAAGGGCTGCTCAACCTCTGACCGCCCAGCATTGGGAAAACTCGATAATCGTCACGAGAGCGATTCAAGAATTGGGGTTCGGACCAATCAGGATTGATAACAGTTGTCCCGACCGAGTGCAGGTCATAGCGATGAACATCTTCCTGCCAATCGAGAATATCATCAAAATCTTTGACCCAGTGGACTAGCTTACCGGTACCCGAGGCATGCAGCACATTGTAGTCGCTAAAGAATCCTTCGCGACTATTATCAGCCACATAGATATCGTAGCCCGATTCTGACCACATCACATTGTTCTGCAATTCCACTCGCCGGCTGCCATTGATAAAGACATTGTCGCCAGTAACTGCATACAGTGTATTACCGATCACCTGAACATCGTCGGCAGTAACAATATTGATCGCCGCCGTCGTATTGCGATAGATTTCGTTATGGACGATCAACTGATTCGAGACCGCATTCACACCGATCCCATTATGACCGATGCGGTTGTAGCGCACTTCACCATCAAATGAAACACCAATGTCGTTGCCTTGGATAACATTCGGATAGTCCTGGGAGTCGCCCCCTAGAATGCCAGATCCAGTAACACCAGTCGTGTTATCAATGATCCGTTGCCCGCGCATCCGACCATTCAACACAACTCCTGTATCGTTGTTGGAGATCACATTCGGAAGCGTTTCTCCCACGAATCCGAATGCGTTAGAGGGAGATTCAACGTTGGCGATTATACCAATTTGATTATCGTGGACATAATTTTCACCGAGCGTAGCCGCCGCGGCGTACAGTACACCAGTGTGGCCACCACGGATCTCATTCTGCACGATCAAGCCGTCGAAGGCCGCAGCAACACGGATTCCGATTGTATTACTGACAATATGATTTTCTGAGATAGTACCACTTGACGCCCCGACGATCCCAATACCTTCCGCACCGCCGATAATTCTGTTTTGCCGAACGTTCGCTGCAATGGCGGTATCGAGCGTCAACCCTGCCGCGACGCTGTTCTGGATCGTTGTGCGGGTGGCTGCTGACTGCAGGTAAATATGATTAGCGGCTAGGTCTGAAACATGGGAATCTTGGCCACCAAGGATGCGCAGAGCAGCGACTTGACTTTCGCGAATCGTGAAGCGATCAGCGCCGCTTACGGTAACATCACCTTGGATAGCTAGACGCTGGATCAATACATCGTCAGCCGCGACCGATAGAGTGCCGGTGAGTGAAGCGCCGGGGCTCCCGATCAACGCGACTCCAGCGTCAGCGGCGGCGATCGAAACATTCTCTGTCAGGCTTTGGGTGATCAGAATGGTATCACCGGCAGAGAGGTCATTTGCGATAAGTAATTCAGTAATGGAGTTTCCAGGCGTGCCATCGGCAACGTAGATGCGACCGCCGGACTGAGGCCCAACATCTCCACGGAGGTAGACGTGCTCAACTTCGTCAGCGATCTTTTGTTGCCATACAACAAAAGGCTGTCCCTGAGAGTTGACCGCCAAGTTCATCTCGGTAGGTACGGTTACTCCAGCGTGAATTCCGACTGCGGAGGCATCGCCCGCAACCAGTTCCGTAAACTCAGCGTCATCCCAACGCATTACAAACAACGGCTGTGTGGTGAATGGGCCGGCGTCTACGCTGTCGCTGTTGGAGGACCACGCCAAGTACAATTGGCCACCACCCGACGCCAGTCTTGGATGACCACTTACCACTGAATTGTTTCCAATTCCAATCGGTGTGGCATTATGCCATGCCCCTCCGTCATAACGCGAAACCTTGACTGTAGGACCAGCCGTTCGGCTGCCATCGAGCGAATCAATCCAACTCACGAATAGCTGGTCTCCACGGTAAGCTATCGTCGATTGATCTGCCCGTGCAAGTGATTTACTGATGCCATTGCCCGAAGCGGAACCATTGGCTTCCGACCATCCCTCTGCACCCCACTCTTTGACGTAAATCTGCGAACCTTCTCCGACAGCCTGAGTCCAAGAGACTGCAATTTTGGAAGCCACTGTGGCAACGGAAAAATCGCGAATATTTGCCGCCGAGTTCGTAACACCACGTGAGCTCGCACTACCTGCAAGTTGCTGCCATGCTGCGCCGTCAAAGCGGCGCAAATAACCGTTGCTCATTCCCGACGAACTGTCCACCCAAGCCAGGATTAATCCATTGGCCGATGCCGTCAATCTCGCCTCGTCAGCCTCTCCTGAGCTCGACACGTTTCGCGTTGGACCGATGTTAACCCAAGTTTCAGAACTGGTTTCAAACCGGGCAACATGAATATCGCTGCCGTTCGCAGTCAACTCCGTCCAAGCAACAGCGAGCGCACCGGAATCGTCGATTGCAATTGCTGGACGTCGTGATGAGGACGGTGATGCCGAGACCCCTGCGTTGCCGCCAAGCAATCGCCAGCCGTCGACGTCCGTATGGCTGGCAACATAGACTTCATGATTTCCGGACCAGGAGTCAACCCAGGTGACATAACGTGTTCCATCATCACCGATAACCACATCAGGCTCAAGCGCAGCACTCATCATCCCGCCCAATCCTGCACCTGATGCGGAGCCTGAGAACTCGGACCAGCGCCCTGCGTCGGTAAGCCCCGTTGGCAACGTCAGGCCTGGAGAGTGTACCGCAGCAGCCGGATTCGGACTTGGCGCCGAAGTCGGCGAAGGCAAGAGGAAATCGGATAAGGTGGAGGTCTCACCGCTACCATAGTCGATCAGATCATCGCCGCCGCCTCCCACAATGCGATCATCATCGCCCTCGCCGAACAACTGGTCGTTTCCGCCACCACCATCAATCTGGTCGCGGCCGGAAGTTGGATGATCTACACCAGTTGCGAAATCACCATACACGTAATCGACGGCGTTGTCGTCCGCCGTGTTACCAATGTTATGCCCATACAGGGTATCGTGGTCGCCCTGGCCGCTGATTAAATCACTGCCAGCACCACCGACAATTAAATCATCGCCCGGTCCGCCTTCTAGGCGGTCGTCGCCGTCATCACCAAAGACTTGGTCGTTCCCACCACCCGCAAAGACGATATCGCGACCAGCGCCCGCATGGATGACATCAGCCCCATCGTCACTACCGCGGATAACGTCGTTTCCGATTCCACCGACGAGCAAGTCGCCACTGCCACTACCACCCAGCAGTTCATCATTCCCTTCCTGGCCATCGATATCGTCGGTTCCCGCGCCGCCGCCGAGTAGGTCATCGCCAACACCGCCGCGCAGGACGTCGTTGCCGCCTTGGCCGAACAAATCATCATCACCCTCTTCGCCGAATAAATGGTCATCGCCAAAGTGAGAACCGTAAACGGTATCATTTCCCGCCCCGGCATATACGTATTCTCCCAAATCAATTCCAACGAACACCCAGTCATTGCCGTCGCCGGCGAGTACATAGTCGCTTCCAGCGCCCGATTCAATCCGGTCATCACCGCTCCCACCGCGGATCAAGTCTGCCCCGCCGAGTCCGAACACCGTGTCATTGCCAGCTCCAGCATCGATCACGTCGCCGAAGAAAGTGGTGTCAAAGAAGTTGGGGTCCGTTTGCGGGCCCTCGCTGGATCCGGTCAGCGTGTCATCCCCATCGTTTCCGAACAAATGATTGCCGATTCCTCCTCCGGCATTCACCACATCATTGCCGCTGCCACCGCTCAGAGTATCCACTCCCGGGCCACCGTCGATTTGATCATCATCATCCCCACCACTTACATCATCATTGCCCGGACCACCAAATAGCAGGTCTCCGCCAGTTCCGCCAACAACAATGTCATCGCCCGCGCCAGCCTCTACTCGATCAGGGCCTGCTCCGCCATCGATCCGATCATTTCCGAAGCCACCCAGAATCAGGTCAGCACCGTCATCTCCAGCGAGAGAATCATTGCCGTTTTCGCCAAATAGCTGATCGCCACCATCTCCCCCGGCGACAATATCGTCTCCACCGCCTGCATAGATCACGTCGTTGCCTCCGCCACCATAAATGGTGTCGTCGGCTGAATCGTCGCCAATCCCGTCGCGAGTGTGCCCGTAGAGCACGTCGGCATCATCTCCACCGTGAATCTCGTCACGTCCGCTGTAGCCCTCCACGAAGTCTTGACCGGCAAAGGTCGAAATGAAATCGTTGCCAGGGCCCGCGTAAACGGAATCCGCGCCGGCACTACCATAAACCGTATCGTTATGATCGGAAGCTACCCCTGGCACTCCGGCAAAGGTTTGCTCATCCGCGTAAACGATGTTGCTGTCATTCGAAGACCCACCGCCGGAACTATTAACGCCAGCCGAAATTAAGTCAGCGCCCCAGCCGCCGACAATAAAGTCACTGCCACTACCTGCAGTGATTGTGTCATCCCCATCACTGGCAATAATCGTATCGTCGTTGGCGAATGTCGAGACCGTGTTATTGCCTGGGCCAGTAAAGACCGTATCTTGGCCCGCGCTGCCAAATACCGTGTCGTTATGGTCGGTGGCATTTCCCGGTACAGTGGAGTTCAATTCCAGGTCAGCGTAGACAGCGTTGCGATCGAGTCGACTTCCTCCCCCTGCGAGTTGATCGGTATAGATCCAATCCGCCCCCCAACCACCGACGAGCTTATCGCTGCCCGCTCCACCACGCAGCAAATCATCGCCAACTCCACCGTCGAGTTCATCATCGCCAGCGCCCCCTTCCAACAGATCCGTATCGTCACCTCCGGTCAGATGGTCATCACCATCCTCACCGAACAAGCGATCTGGGCCAGCGCCGCCGTCGATCGTATCAGCTGAACTACCACCATAGATTTCGTCCGCTCCATCGTTGCCGGCAATGTCGTCGCTGCCCGAACCACCGAGCAAGTTATCGTCGCCTGAGCCACCCTCAATAGTGTCGTGTCCGGATTGCCCATCGATGGCGTCAGCGCCTTGGTCGCCATAAAGAAAATCGCTCCCACTACCACCGAGAATGATGTCATCACCTAGCCCACCGTAAATACGGTCGCTCCCCGCACCGCCATCGAGCGTATCATTACCCGCGTCCCCTTCAAGTTGATCATCGCCCTCCGCTCCTTCGATTTGATCATCACCATCACCACCACGTAGAAGATCGTTTCCCTTGCCGCCGTGGATTCGATCGTCACCGCCCTGTCCGTCGATCGTATCGTCCCCGTCGCCCCCGCTAACAATGTCCTCTCCGCCACCTGCATCAATGAAATCATTTCCGTCACCGCCGCTGATTATATCGGCATCAATTCCACCAGTAATCACATCGTCGTCATCGCCGCCGACCAAGATGTTACTACCAGAAGTCGCTGAGATTCGATCTGCACCTTGCTGGCCATAAGCGCTATCGTCGCCTGCTCCGCCGCTGATGAGGTCATTTCCTTCGCCGCCCAATAACAAATCATTCCCGTCGCCACCTGCGAGCGTGTCGTCGCCCCCCTGTCCATTGATGTAGTCATTGCCTGATCCGCCATTGAGCACATCATTCGCATTATCGTTACCGCCGCTCAGACGATCGTCACCGCCATCGCCACTGAGGGTGTCGGGGCCTTCGCCGCCATCGAGATTGTCATCATCTTCTCCGCCATGCAAAACGTCCGCGCCCGCTTCACCGGACAGTTGATCGTTGCCGCTGTCGCCATAAAGCGTGTCATTCCCTTCGCCACCGAACAAGCGATCATTACCACTTCCGCCACGTAGCACGTCGTGTTGCCCCTGGCCATCCAACGTGTCGTTCCCCGCCCCACCGAGCAGAGTGTCATTTCCATCACCGCCAAACATACGGTCGGCATCATCGCCGCCAGAGAGTTGATCATTTCCATCGCCACCGTCGATGCGATCCTTACCGAGTCCGCCATCAATGGTATCGATCCCTCGGCCTCCGAACAGCTGGTCGTCACCACTCCCGCCGCTGATTGTGGTGTTGCCGGTTCCGTTATAGCGAATCGTATCGTTGCCGGCACCGCCAGCCAGAACAGCAGGCAGCGTCACGGTTTGAGCGAATGTTAACTTGTCATTGCCAATTCCGGCATCCGCTTCGACACGCGTGACCTCGGCTTGCGGAAACGATTGTTCGAATCCATCGAGGGCGAGAACCACGTTGCCGCCCTCTTGTCGAACCGTCAGGGACTCGTTGCCATCGGTGACATTCTCACCTCGCTGTGAAGCTCGTGGCCCAATGTTCAGAAACAAAACACCATCGATGATCTCTCCAAGATTCGGAGCTGGTGGCGCACTGACGTTGTATGCGTCAAGATCCAGAATGACTTTATCTTCCCACTCCCATTGCTTAGGACCAAAAACATCAAGTGTGATTGTCTTATACTTGGGGCGGTCATACTGGATGACGTCAATGCAAGTTCCCAACGCGCATTTCTCTTTCGTATGGTATCCAGCAAAGACTTCTTCGCGAAAGCCAGCCCACAGGCTCGCCGACAAGCCACCTTCCAACTTTCCTGAAAGATCAAATAGTGCGAAGGGGTTGTAACCGCTAGCAACGAGCGTTGAACGAATTTCGCCAAAACGAACTTTCCCGTCGCCATTATTATCACGCAGGTTAAGTTGCAATTGTTCGCCGGGACCGGTTGTCTTCAGGTAACCCTCGAGATCTGCTTCGGCAAAATTGATGCCCGCTATCCCAACATCAACTCCACCCGAAAACTCCAAATTCATCCCGAACCATGCTTCGGGGGAATCAACGCCATCCGCATCCAGATCTTCGATGTACAGCCCGTCTGCCAAATCACCAGGATTTCCTGATGCGGCAAAGCTCCTCAGCCCCCTGGTGTCATATCCGACGTCGACGCGGAACCCGTAGTCGTAACTCACGCCGATAGCCCCTTCTAGATAGGGCGGAAGGATTGGCACCTGAACCGACGGCATCGTGAATTTCTTACGGACCGTTGGTAGATCCAAGTACGCGATGTCAATCTCTGCTTTGTTATCGAACAGCAATCGAAATGCCTGCGACGGATCTTCTAGAAGCGGGAACGTCAAGCCCTTGGCGGAGTCACCGAAATCGGAACTGAACGCCGTGGCAAAAAAGTCTTTGGTTGCTCGGGATTGCGAATCTAAAACAGGCAATCCTGCGATCAAGGACTGAACATCTTTAAGAGCCAAGTTCGGATCGAGAGTCGAGGGGTCGAAACTCCGACGGCGTGGATCCGCGTGGTCGGTCAAGCGAAAGTCGCCAAGATCGTAAAGGAGCGTGCCGCCTACATTATCTATCTTTTTCACCAGCTCGTTGACCAAGACTGTGGCATCAAAAATGGTGCCCCACGTTGTACCTCGAAGGACATAGCTAATTAAATCAGCAATTTGAACATCGTCGGGAGGTGTCCGTTCAAAGGTTTCACCAAGCTCGCCCAAATCAGAAAGTAGATAGATATCCTGCGTGATCACATCCAAAATAGGCTGAATCGGCTTGAGAGCCAACTGAGTTTGGAGCAAAAGTGGCTTCAGGACGGTGCTCGCATACTCACCCAAATTGACATATGCATCTCTAAACTCGACCTTCAATGCACCTGCGTCCGGATTGCTGTTGGCAATCGGCCACTCAACGATGAATTGCGAAGTTACAGAAGGAAAACCCTGCATTGAGGTGTGGGTAGCTAGATCCAATTTTAAGCCAGCACTACCGTGATAGCTAAAATCCCAAGCGTCGGATGACAGTAGTTCCCCAAGTTTGATTTGCCCGTCGCCCGGCGTCGGATCGACCATGTCAACACCGAGGGTCAACGACAATGCCGAACCATTGTCGGTCGCGGACATTAATAGTGCACCAAAGTTGGCATCGATCGATCCTTCTGGGATCCCAACCGACAACGATCCAGACAATTCGTTCCCTGCCACTGGCTTTAAGAAAAAGCCATCCGCTTGGCTAACGCCGAATCCCAAGTGCCATTCGAAATTGAGGGCAGTTTCTATCTCGATATTCGATTTTATTTCTACTCCCAGGTTGGGCAGCCCGATATCGAAGTCGATGGGAGCCTTGCCAGCCAATTCGTTGTGTACCAGTACCACATCGAACTCGATCGAATCTGTTGTCGAGATGACTAAAATATCGAAGTGATCGATAGTGCCATCTGCCACTCCCTGCGGGCCGCTAACGTCCGTTTTGGGACTTAGGCCAGCCAGAGCAAACGCTTGAAACAGAGCCTGTTGAACTTTGACCGTCGTTTTGTCACCGATCGCACCCAACTTGCTCTTCACAAAGTTGATCAGTCCAGGAGCGAAATCGATCACATCCTTCAGTTTGTCGCCGACAAGTGGCAAATTAACGTTGGCTAAGGCCGAATCGACTTCATCACCAAGTGCATCGATTGCGTTGACCAGTCCGACCTGTAGGAGATCGAGCAACTCTAGATTAGCGATTTGCGACGCGACGTCGGGATATTCCTTAAAGTTCTCGACCCCAAGTGTTTCATCATTGGATAGCTGAAACACAACTTCGTTTTCTGGAAAGGGATCGGGATCGTCACCGTCTTCCTCCGATCCGCCCATCGGCTCCGTGGGATTCGGGAAGAAGATTGGAAGCCGGGCGCCCGCCGTCCAGTCCGCATCAATGCGTGGCGAAATCGTTTGCGTTGCCGGGTAGTAACGATGGTCCACCGGATCACTTATCAATCCGAACGTGTAGGTTGCCGGTTCAGTAGAATCGACAATCTCATTCGACGAAACACTTGTATCCATGGCGTTACCAATACCGTCCTTGTCCAACGCCACTCTGCCGCCCTGCAACGATACCGACAGCGGACCAAAAGCGATGCTCCCACTTAGGTTGTTGCTATACGAACGCACGTTCACAATGAATTCCGAGGAGTCGACGATATAGGGTTTCGGAGTCGTCGGAGTCGTAATGTCAATCCCCACAACCAGGAGTGCATCGAGCTGCACGTCCGTCTTCAGATCGCCGCCGACGAGAGAATTACCTGCGATGCTTAGATTAAGCGGATCCCACCGATCGACCAACTCATCGTGCAGATCAATTGTTATCTGCAAATCTTCACAGCTAAAATCGAGCGTGACATCGACCGATTCTCCGTCACTGGCCTTGAGCACCAATGCCTTGGAGATTAGATCTTCCACAGTCGATTCCCATTTTTGAATCGTGCGTCCCGGCAGAGTTTCCAACTCGCTGACTCCGGCATCAAAGTTCGCAGCAAACGTGACGAATTCTGATAGCGGTTTGTCAATCAGGGGAAGCCCGGTTGTGAAAGTCGTATGAGTCGCTTGATCATTGAAAAAATCAGCGACGGTTCGCAGAGCAGCGACCAGGTCAACATAGGCGAAATGTTGATAACAGGCGAATTCGTCTGGAACATCTAGATTGCGAGTATCCAGGTCCCCCAGATCGCTCCAAGTAAAACTGGCCGTTTTGTCTCCGGAAACAGTAAAGGTTCCGTTGGCCGGTAGAAAGTTATAGAAGTCAAAGGACGCGTTGCCGCCAATCTCTGTGGTCAGAGCCGGTAGGGCTGCGTCGAGCTGCCGCCGTGCGCTGAGGCCCAAGAGGTCGACCGTCATCGAAGAAGTTCCCGAACCGTACGGCGAAACGACATCAATCAAGCCGTATTGTCCTTGGATCGCAACACCATTGGCTGACACATCAACCATGCCTCCGACGCGGGTGTCTTCAACAAAAAAGTCGCTCGGCTCCGTGGGGCCGGCTGCCTCACCTAAATCGATCCCAAATTTAAGATCAAATGAAGAGGCAATCGCAACTTTGGCCTGAGATAAAGTCGTTACATTGGTCAGGGGCAATTCCAAATTATCGGCGGGCACGCCGGCAAGCACATCCTGCTTCTGAAGCGAAAAGTCGAGCCCTCGCGTCAGCGTTGCCGTCGGTTGTTCGAAGGTAAAATCGATCCAAAACTCACCGCTGGAGGGATCGTAATCGTAGGCTGATATCACCGGCGCCAAAATTGCGACTAATTCTTGCACCGTGACAAAAGCAGTTTGACCTCCAGCTTGCAGGAGGTCGTTTACCCTAGCCTGAAACGCGGAATCCAAGTCAAACAGATCTCCGAGTGATTCATTCTTTACAAAATAGACTTTTCCGTCATCCGGCAATTGGGATTCGACACTCGCGAGCCACTCTTGAACTTGACCGAGCATTCCCTTCACTTCATCCGAATCCACATTGGCGAACGGATCTAAGCTTGCAAAGTTGGTCGTTGAGAGAATCGGAGCTGACTCAGAAAACACATCTTCGGCGAGCAGATTGAATTGCGGGAACAAATTGGTAGTCGTGAATGTTCCGACCGATGCAGCGACAGGGATTTCCGCCAAAGCATAACCAGCAGTATTCCGCAATTCGAAGGGCTGTGATTCCTGGGAGCTTTCTAAGAGCTGTTCCTTGAAGACACGCCGCCGCGCATCGGCAAGACCTGAGGAAAAGCCGAGTTCAGCTCGAGCATCCAGGGTAAACTTGGCCGAGTCGGCTGTGGCGCCTAAGAATCCTAGATTAACTTCGAACGATTGGTCTGTTTCCGAAACTTCCACCGAGGTATCAATTCGGTCCACCCGTACAAAAAACGCGTTCGACTGGCTGTAGTCGATGCCAAACGAGAGCTCCATAGAAACCTTGCCGGTCACGTCGACTGTGGGAGCTGCCGGAGCGTGGATACCACGATTCGCTGCATTTTCACCAAAATCGAGTTCAACATCAGCCCAAGTTTGCTCTGCGTCAACTGTTAAGTTGAATCGTAGTTCCTCACCATCAACACGCAAATAACGTCCGCCGCTAACACTAGCCGGATCCACGGAAACAGAAACTCCATCAGCCACTAGGTCAATTTGCTTCAACAGCTCCCCAATCAACACTTCGCTATCAGCGCTCTCATGGTCGTCAAAGAATGTCGAGATAGGTTCGTAGAGGCCATGCTGGATTGCCGATTGAATAGGAGCCACTTCGAGAACAGAACGATTGATCAACGGCAGTTCGGCGGCCAGCTCGTCAAGTGACTGAAGCGATTCGAAGGATTGACGAAATACCTCCAGGCCGTCCAGCAGGACCTCCGATGCACCAACATCGACGACATCCGGGCGAACCGGTGGAACGAGATTTGCCTGAAAGACGCCATTAGCGCCACTCGCGAAAACAACGCGACCGTTGACTCCATCGCCATCCCAAGACAAGATCATTCCGTCTTGAACCTCTCCAACCGTCCAAGTCCGTGGGTCATTATGGTAGATCGAGCTGATGAAATTTGGTCCTTCCCCCACAGTGACGCCACTAATCAACAGGGCGGTTAATTGCTGGCGGACACGACCTAGGTCGTACCCTTCCGCCACATTGTCTTGGAGAAACCCTCGTATCCCTAGCAAAGTCTCACGATTGTCCCACGCACTCAAAGGCCCATCGGGGTCGGTTGAATGCTGCAGTTCGACAGCCTCGGCCAATGGATGGGTTCCAAGCACCTCGGATACATACTCACCATTGATGTAATAAATCAGCTGATTGTTAGGCCCACTGACGTAGCGTTTGCCATCGATCTGCTGCGTGGCAAAAAATGGAGTTTGCGGACTGTTAGTGGCCGGAGTCTCGATATCAATCTCTAATCCGGCCTGGTGTTCATCGGATGCATCCAAACTACCTCCTGCCGGGCCACTTAGCGTTCGAATTTCCAAGCGAGACTGTTGTGCAATGAGCGCCGCTTCCTGGCCATCGTCGGCTAGCTCCTGGATCGGATGATTTTGGCTGGCCTCGAGCAGACGCGTTAGCATCTCGCTGGCAAACCGATCCGACTGTGCGGATCCATCGGACAAGTTGGGCGACAGGTACAATCCATCGGATGCTGCATTGATCGCAATTGGATCCAATTCAATCCATTTGGGAGTATCAATCTCATTGATAAAGTCGCGACGCACTACGTTGCTGGGAAGCAACGGTCCACCGACCATCGCAGCATTGAACAAACCAATCGCATGCCTAGTCGGCACATCGAATTGGCCCGTTAGCGTGAGTGGTTGCGCTGCTAATCCAGGGTACCCCAACCCTCGCAATCGCTGTTGAAGTCGCATGATCTCCAGGGTCGAATCGCCGAACGTAACAGCCCGTGGGCCAACTTGACTGAGCCCTGGACTAATATTGAAAGTAACTGAGTGCGGACTACCATCAATGCTTATTTCCGCTTGGACTACAGCTAATTCCGGCGTTCTCGGTGCCAGATAGAAAACTCCCGACGTTGCGTACGACGACTCGCCTACAGTTTCCGGCAGGATCAATTCAGCCGAACTGGAGCCCACTACTGATGGTGGCGAGAACGTAGATCCGCCAAATATTTCGACTAGATCAACTCTAATAATGTCTCCGCTGAGAACCTCCAACTCAGCCACGGGTGAATCTATGTCGCCTTCTCCCTCGGCATTTAGCACAGCGGAGCGCGGCCGGTCGACTGCAGCGCCAGACGGTACGGGTACGGCGGCATCCCCAAGCTTAGCAGCGTACACTTGCCGGGAAGAGCCATCCTCGGCTGATAGAGAACCATTCTGCGGTCTAGGCGCGCCCGTCCCTCGGACTGGCTGGCTCCCCATTCCAGGAGTCGCGGAGAGAACCTTCAGATCGACCGACGGAGCCGATTCAAAGGCCGATGAGTGATGGCTTTTCGCAGACGCGATCTTAGCTGCGGCGATCGACGCGTCGTCGGAATCTATCGTATCGTCTGAACTGTCATAATTCAGAAACTGGTTCGATTGGTTGACGCCCGCGCCATTGAATAACGATGCAAAACTACCGACTGGATACTCACCGCTAAGCACGTCTGGAGTGAAATCAATCAATACATTGGTCGTTCCAGCAGCCAACAGATCTCGCCGCTCCAATAATTCCGCTTGCAAACGACGACGCTTCTGGCTCCGACGACGGGCTTGGCGGAACGCAGCAGACTGAACCGCGGAGGACTTTGCTTTTCGTTTTTGTCTAGACTTCATCAGCCGCTACCGTCGCTTACGCCCCATGTGAGCGGGATAACCCCCTGCACTGGGCTTGGTTAGGAAATAATTTTTGCTAGCTTCTACCGATACCATGCGGAAACGCCTGCCAATCTATCCCAAAAATTCCTAGAACACCCCCTAAACCCCCAGGATAACCACTACTACAGGCCACTCTAACCACCAACTGGAGCGGCTACCATCCAGTGGGGAGACGCGCACCCAACGCAAAGCGCTCATTCTTGCCCGGGCAAAGCGCTCATTCTTGCCCGGGCAAAGTCGGCCTGTGGGCTATAAGAGACAGCATGGGTGCTACTGCAGAACGCAAAAGTGCCCGGGATCGGCACTCCAGCAAGCACCCCATTTCGGCCTAGCAATTAGGGCAGTTGGCGCACTATTTGGTTTTCAATAGCAATCCAGTGGGTGTTGCTGCGGACATTGTCAATCTGCTGACGCATGCCAGTGGGCCACTCAATTTCGATCCGCTCCACCATGGAAGCGTCGCCCAGTCCGAAGTGCAATTGGCGTTGATTGCTGGCCATGTAGCCTCCTCCAGCTACCAGCTGAGATGTCCACGGACGACCATCAGCCGTGACGGTGACCTGGGCGCCAATCGCATCACGGTGGGATTCAACACCCACTAGGCGGATGGATACAAAATTGCCGCTGGTCGATTCGTTATGCAGCAGGCAAGTCGGTTGTTCGAGATCACCAACAACCATGTCTTGCCGCCCGTCGCAATCGGCATCGATTAGGGCAGCCGCGCGACCAACACGCATCGACGCAAAAAAGGGACCTGTGTCCTCAGCGGTCCCCTCGACGAACCTCGCTGCCGAGTTCCCCGAAAAATACTGAGGTCGCATGCGAAAGGGAATGCCCATATGGCTCATGTCATCGATATGGCCGTTGAGGACGACGAAATCGAGGTGCCCATCGAGTTGAGCATCGAAACATTGCGTACCGAACCCCAAGGGCGCTAAGCTCGGCGCCACCAACCCTGCAGCTAGGCTGGCATCGCGAAAGGCCCCCGCCGACTGCTGCACATAGAGCGTGTTGGATTCATCGTGATAGTTCGTCACCAGTAGATCAATGGCCCCGTCACGATTGATGTCTCCAGTTGCTACCCCCATACATGCCTGAGCCTTGCCTTCGATATCGTAGGCCAAGCCCCGGAGCAAGGCTTGGTCTTCGAAGCGAAGCCCCAGTGGAGATTGGGGATCAGGTTGTGAGGTCAGCAACAAGTTAGCGACTTGATCGTTGGCCACGAAAATGGAGGGTAAACGCTCTGAGCCCAACCGCACCACGGCTACCCCCAACGCATTGCCCCCCTTCACCGAGTCCGCCAGAACTTGGTGGCTGACGTCATGAAACAATCCGTGGTCGTCGGCGGCCAACAATCGTCCCTCTGCAGGCAGAAAATTGCGCGGTGAACACGCTCGCGGTTGGCCCCCCATCAGACAACGGCGTGTCGTCACGTCCGGACCACGAACGTAGTTGGCATCATAGATCTCAGTGGTAGCATCCCCATTGAGGTCGGCAATCGCCGCGCTGACCGTCCAACTCGTCGAACGATCCGCGAGATGCTTCGCCCCGTCGATAAACGTACCGTCGCCTTGATTGAGCCATAACTGATTCTCTCCAAAGTTGCAGACGTAGATATCGGGGAAGCCATCGCTATCGATATCTCCAATCGCAACCCCCTGACCAAATGCACTTTCCTGGATTCCGGCCAGCAAGGTCACGTGAGCGAATTTAGGTTTTGAACCCAAGGTTCCCGTCTGGTTGCGCAGTAAGCAATCGGAGTAGTCGTCTTGAGCACCACCAGCAGGCCAGTTGCAACCTTGCACTAGGAATACATCGGGCCAACCATCAAGATCGTAATCCAAGACGCCCACTCCGCCACCGGTCATCTCAAACATGCGGCGACCATCTTCAAATTCGGTTCGCGACGCGAAGTAGGTAAAATCGAACGCGTCACGAATTTCAGTAAATCGAGCTTGAAACTGCGGCTCACCCTGACTCGCTTCTGCGACCTCCTGCACTGGCTCGCTTGCGGGCCACTGCGGAAGCGGAAGTGAGCGAACCCATTGGTCGTCGAGCAGTGGTTGCTCCGGATGCGTCCGCGAGTCGCCCGAATTGGACTCACCAGAATACGACTCACCGGAGAGCTGGTTCCTCAATTGCGATAGTTGGGTGTGCGTTGGATCGGCGTTTAGGCCGTACGCACACCAAGCCCGGGCCTCAAGGGGGCGACCGAGTTTGAGCGTGAGTTCCGCTGCCCGGGCGATCTGCTCTAAGCGTGCGGCAGAGCCGAGGTAGGTGCGGAAGGCGGCTTCGGAAATCTGCCCCGAGGCCAGTGCCTGGCGGCCCGACCATTCATCCGCCATTATTCGCTCCAAGACAAACAGGAATTCCTCAACGGTCGCGGCGCGGTGCTGGAGAGAGTGGGCCAAGTCGACTTGATCCATGCCCTCCAGGGTCTGCACCAAACCTTGCAGAGCAACCAAATGTGCCGGATCTCGGCGGAGCGCTTCGGCAAAACAGCGGGCCGCAGCCTCCTGCTGTTCCGCTTGCTGGGCCCACTGCGCTCGAACAACCCAGACGTCTGGATGCAAATCGGCGTCTGCCGGGAGTGAACGCTCCCAGCCGGATAGTCGCTCCGGAGTTAGTTGCAGTCGCAACTTGCCCAGTTGCACATGCGCTTCGACCAGTCGAGGTGACTGCGCGAGGACTCGCGTTAGTAGCTGCTCGACTTCCTCCATTTCCCCCGCACGCAGACGGATTCGAGCCAAGCCAAGCAGAGGAAGAGCGTCGTCAGGAGTGGTAAGCAGGAATTGATCGAGCTCAGCTTCGTTTTCAATGGATTTCGCCAGGTTGCCTAAGTGCAGTAGATGCTGGGCAGCCCCACGTCCGCGACGCACCAATTCGAGCAGATGGGGTGCAGCCTCCCTGCGTTGTCCAGAAAGGTTGAGCAGATAGACCAGTCGCTCGCGAGCTTGATGCTGCTTGGCATCCAGGGCGACGGACTGCCCCAGCTTCTCAATCGCGCGGGTCATCTGCTTCAGATGCAAGGCGACTTCACCAGCCGCCCAGCGAGCCGTGGCGGCTTCACCATCCGCTGCATCCGGAACCCGATCGTACAGTTCAATAGCCAGCTCATACTGCTCCAATCTCGAAGCAGATTCACCGGCCATCAACAATAGCTTCGACGAAGCTTGATCGGTCTCGCTCAAGGACTGGCAGGCCGCCAAGACCGTGGGGTGATCTCCCCGCAAAAAGGCGCGTCGGGCTAGTGCATGTGTCTGGCGGGCGTCGACGGTGGGACTGGCGGAGCGCCACAATGCGAAGAACAGTGCCGCTCCTAAGACAGCAGACAAGGCCACCAGAG
This sequence comes from Aureliella helgolandensis, assembly GCF_007752135.1. GTDB lineage: Bacteria > Planctomycetota > Planctomycetia > Pirellulales > Pirellulaceae > Aureliella > Aureliella helgolandensis. The sequence continues at coordinate 8,001,201 of NZ_CP036298.1, forward strand.
ACTTCGAGCGAGACAATCGCATTCCATTCCTTGTGTCACAGTAAAGGCAAAGACCTGTTAGCCGCGAGCTGGCGCCTTGAATCAAGCTTTCGTACCAGATTCCACCGGCGAAGATCTTTTCGCCAGCAGCCAGAGCGACACTCTGTTTAAGACAGCTCCATACGTCACGCGTTGGCCTGCCAGTATACCAAGTCCCGCTTGCCAACGCGTCGCTTACGCTCAACAGGGAGCCGACAACTTAGAACCGATCTGAAACCCCGTGGACGTAGCATGGCTCCCCGAGCCGTCTACGGGGTTTCGGATCGGTTCCAATTCACCACCGCGTTGAACGCGATTCCTCAGGGGGTGATGTAGCCAGGGCCGTGGAGCGAATGACCAACACAACGCGCCCCAATAACTCCCCAGTCTTGAAGCAGCAGCACCACGTCGATGCCCCCAGAGAATTAAAACCAGAGAATTAAAACCAGAGAAATAAAGCCAGCGAAGTAAACGCTCAGTCAGGCCGGACGACTAAGATCTTTCGCTTGCTGGGGCATCGCTTGCTGGCTGTACGAGACTGTAAAGTTGCAAGCTTTCATGATTCAAAGCTTCATTGAATTGCTGGACATCACCGAGGATTTCACGGAGTGTTTCGTAGTAGATATTGATGGAGACCAAGATGGCAGTGCGACTTGAGGTGCTCACCACCAGCTGGCTCCAGGGAAACTTGCAAATCGAACTCGCACGGGGCGTCATCTGCCTGCTGCGTATTCGTCAACACCGCCAGCGTCGCCAACGGCAACGCCATTCCCACCATCAGCATCGAAGTCTCCATGCAGGAACAAAGGTTTCGCAGACCATTCAGAGGCAAACAAGTGTTTTAGAGAGCCCTACCCACCCCCACCGCACCAAACCTCCCTGCAGCAGGGCTGGTCGCGGTCAACTATCTTTTTGACAATTGCACCATAACTTCGTTGACGATCTCGAGTTTTGCTCGATTTGCCTGAAATCCGAGGAAGTTGCAGATTCCAGCTCCACGAGCAGCAATCGCCGCCTCCCTCCATGCGAGGACGATCGGATTCTGCCCAGGTCTGTCATTCTCAGCAGGCAGGGATTAATGGGCGCGGGAGCCACCGCCGGGTTTCCCGCCTGCGCAGGAATAATGCCGAGGGATTGATGAGAAGCGCATGTCACTACCGCTGAACACCTTGTCGCAACACATCGCTACGCGAAAGGCAGCAAACCGGCAGCAAGTCGACGGTCAAATTCATAGAGTACAGGAGCGATATCGGCCACGCTCTCCACAACCGCATGGGCGCCGGCTGATTCCAGCGTCTGAGCTGCGTGGCGGATTCGGCGTTTTTGTGCTTCGCCATCCAACGCCGCCCATTCCTCTCGGCTCAGCCCAACACAATTTCCAGTCCGCGTGATGCCGATCGTCCAACATCCGGCGTTGCGGCCCGCTTCAATTCCTACGGGAGTGTCATCTACTTTAACAATGTTCCACATCGGATAAACCTCCATCCGCTTGGCTGCTTCGTGCAAGAGAAACGGGGCGGGTCGTCCGGCGGGCGCATCCTCCACTCCTAAACTGCAATCGGGTACATAACCTTGCGTTGCAGCCGCTGCAGCCACAATGTCGAGCAATTCGCGTGTGTAGCCAGTCGTGGAACCAATTTTTAAACCTTGGCTGCGACACCATGCAATCATTTCTGGCACACCTTCAATCAGTTGACTGTGCGCCCCCAAGGTTGCCTTCTGCAGCGGTAGGAAGTCGGCATACATCTCATCGATTTGCTCGGCGGTCATAGCCTGGCCCTCGAATTGTGCGCGCCAGGCCGCATCCACTTCGGGCATGGCGCCGATGGCCGCAATGTGATCGCGTTTCGCTCGGCCCATCGGTTCACGCGCTTGAGCGGCCGTGATTGGCACACCCCGCTGCCGGAAAATTTCCTGAAAAACGCTGGCTGGCGCACAGCTTCCATAATCGATCGTTGTCCCAGCCCAATCAAATACAATGGCTTTTAAATGGGTAAGTTTCTCTTCACTCATAACACGACTTCCTGACCAGTCAACTGTTTCCAAAAACGATCCGCCACGCCAAACGACATGGTCATCCCAGCTCCACCGGGGCCAACACAAACGTGGACCCCCTCTTGGACTTCCTGCTCCAACATGACCTGTGTCGGATGCTTGGCATACACACCGTGCCAACGACTCTCAATGTTCCAATCGGGCAAGGCGAATTGCCGTTGCAACTCACGGAGCATGAGTTGGTCGATTTCGGAGCGATCAAAGGGACTAATCTCGGCATCATACTCATGGGAATCGCCCAACACGACCTGCCCCAGTTCATTTTGCGACGCCATGACGTGAATCCCAAAGCGATCGAGTTCGGGGGTCTCTTCACGGACGCGACGTCGCAACTCCTCTAGCGACGGACAAGCAGCAAAAGCACTGTAGTGCCGCAACGTCAAACCGCTGGCCAAGTGAGGACCGATGCGCCATGCGTCGGCTTGCGTGGCGGTACGTAACATATGGAGCTTGCACAGGCGAAGACCAGCGCCGGCAAAGGCGTCGGGCAGCAAGGTCTGGAAATCACTGCCGCTGCAAATCACAATGCGTTCCGCCTGCCAACTCAATCCGCCACCGCTGCGCAACACCCCGGGAGCCACTTGGTTCACCAAGGTCTCAAACCTCAACTCAACTCCGTAGCGCTCCTTCAGCCAATGCGGAATCGCCCGAATCGCTGCCGGTGGATTGACGCAAAGCTCCGTAGCACTCCACATAGCCCCCAGCAATCCCTCGGGCTTGGCGGCCGGCGTCCTCTCCAAGGTTTCCGCCGGACTCAGCATTTCGACTGAGATGTCACTTCCACGACAATGTTCGACATACTCCTGCAGCACCGACAATTCGTCGGGACGGTGCGCAAGGTGCAACGAACCGCAGGGGTTGGCCCACACGTCGGAAGCCGCAGCGAGCTGCAACCACAGCTCGCGCGAGCGCATCGCCAGTTGATGCAATTCTCCGGCGGGTTGCCCAATGGGCCAGACCATGCCGAAATTTCGAATGGAGGCGCCTACTGCCTGCGGAGATCGCTCCAGCAACACAACCCGTTGCCCACGGGCGGCTGCCATCCAAGCGTGGGCCAGCCCAACGATGCCTGCGCCGACGATGGCGACATCATAACTCTTGCTAGTCGTGGGGCTCATTGGGCCACCTCGTCTGTCGAAACCACTAAGGGGTCGATGAACGCGAGAAAGTGTTCGAGCGGTGGAGTTGCCAAATCGACAACTTTGGCCTGATCATCCCACTTCCGCAGCTGCAGCGACTCCTGCCAAAACGGAGTCTGACGAAATTCGGATAATTCGGTGGCCGACATCGGCCCTCCCTGCAACGCTAAACTCACCTGCGAGGGCTCGGACAACTGCGCAGCATACTCTGGATCGACTGCACACAGATAGCGTTTGGCATCGACATGCTGTCGAACCGGCTCGGTCACTGCTTGGTCAAAGTATTTTTCCAAGTATCGATAACCGCTCTTTTCATGATGATCATCAACCCCTTGATCTGGCGCATCGTCTGGAAGCTCGTGAAGCAGATGTCCAACATCGTGCAACAAGGCGGCAACGATCAACTCGGGTGGCGCCTGATGCTGCTCTGCCAACGCCGCGCATTGCAACGCGTGCTCCAGTTGCGTCACCGACTCACCTCCATACTCGGAATTCCCGCGGAGCTTAAACAGTTCGCCAATTCGGCTGACAAGGGTAGAGGGAGTCATGGGGATCAGGTTTTCTCTAAGGAAGGCTTGATAGCAATACGAATGGCGGTCCGTCGCGGCGAGTCGTCGACGGCAAGGGAAACGTCGGACAACGGATACACTCGAGAGACCAATTCCGCGAAGGGCCAAGTCGTGCCATGCTCCGTTAGAAAATCGACCGCCGTCAACAAATCGGCAGGACGATAATTGTGCACGCCGTGGAGCGACAAGACGCGGCGCACCAGCTGCTCAGGAAAAATCTCGACCGCTGGAGTTGGCCGCACGGCACCTACCAACACGAGGCTGGCTCCTGTATCGGCCACTGAAATACCAGCTTCCGTTGCCTGCGAACTGCCGGACATTTCCAGCACCACATCGAACTGCCCCAGTGACGGCAGCCGCTGCGCCCACTCGCTCCACAGTACGCAGCGGTCAGCAGCAAATCGTTGCGCCAACTCCAAACGCTGGGGATCGGTATCGCAAACGGTAATGGAACTAGCCCCACGGCTCTTCGCCATCGCACTGGCCGTCAAACCTAGCAATCCGGCCCCAAACACCAGCACGCGACAATTGGCCAGATCACCGGCAGTGCGCAGCGCCGCAGCCACCGTCGCAGTCGCACAACTCACCGGACAAATAATCTCATCGGCAATCTCGTGATCGACTGCCACTAGTTTGGTTCCGGGCACTAGGTGACAGTACTCGGCTAGACCACCGCTGAACACCCAGCCCTGGTCAGCCTGGGGCCCTGCTTGCTCAGGGATAGGGCTGTGTCCGTACTTTCGCAGTTGTTCGCATTTCTGGGGAAAACCACGCTTGCAATTGCGGCATTCATCGCAAGAAGCGGTGACGGACCACACGACCCGGTCCCCGACTTTTATCTTGCGGCCCCGCAAATCGCTCAGGGAATCGTCCCCCAGCCGCTCGACGACCCCCAGGATTTCATGCCCCAAGATGCAAGGGACCGGCTCCTGGCGATGACCATCCAAGGTGGACCAGTCGCTACCGCACATCGTGCAGCAGGTGATTCGCACCCAGGCTTCACCTGGCGCTAGTTCTGAAGGAGCCAGCAGTTGCATCATTTCGAGCGGCTTCCCTGGGCCGTGAAATACCGCAGCCAGGGCAGTCCTCGAGTGAGTCGCAGTCGAAGATGCGGCGGAAGATTGATGCATGGACCGCATCCCTTAGGGTAAATTTGCGAGCAACAACAGAAACAAACTCTGGCGGGTGCGAGTGCGGAACCACCAGTGGTAGGCAAACCGAAACAGCGGACGAGGCGGACCCAGCGGCCAGCCCTGCCCTCACTCGAACTTCAATCTAGGGGGGACCTTCCTTACTAGGGCTGGCAGCCTTTCCTGGAACGAATCCCCTCCTGCGACGGCATTGGTAGCTACACAAATCCGAACGGCTCTTTGGTCAAGCTGGGGCATTGAAAAAGTTAAATTGAAGATTGTAAATTTGAAATTGATCGACTCATGCCAGTAGAAGTGACTTAGTGAAGTGACTTGATGGATCCGCGCGGCGAAGATTCCAAGATGCTATCTGAGCATCGGATCACACCGTTTCTCGACGAATGCATCCACTCGACGAATACATCCAATTGTGCAACATCCACGGATGTGTCCGTCGTGAACGCCAAGACCAACCTTCAGAAAACCTCAATAGCAGCCCGCTGGCTAGGAATGTGCAATTGTCAATTTAACTTTTTCAATCCCAAGCGACAGGCAGCAGCCTTCAAACTTGTGTAGATCCCCATGCCTGTTACCGAGATTCCTACTCAACTAGACCGGCATTTCCTCAGGCTGGCATTCCTTGGATCCTACTTTCTGGGATCAACCGCGGTCGACTATATTAACAAGTTTTCTCGCTCGCCGCGCACCCGCGAAGTGATGAGGTTTTCGTGAAGATCAATTGAGCATTCGATCGGTGGGTGTTAGCATGCGAAGCGGCCTCGCACTCGAACGCCTTTCGCTGGACGCCTTGCATATGGATGCTTCCCCCGACCTCGACCAACCAACGGCAAAACGCTCACTCTTGGGGCCTCCCATGCTGTGGGCCAGCATTGCGGCATTCGGCACCTACTTTTGCATGTATGCCTTCCGTAAGCCCTTTACGGTAATTGATTACGATGCCTTGACCGCTTGGGGCTGGGAATACAAGACGGTAGCCGTCGCCGCGCAAGTCATTGGATACATGATTTCCAAATTCCTGGGCATTAAAATACTGTCGGAGATGCCTGCCAAACGTCGCGCGATCGGCATCCTCATCCTGATTGCGTTTGCCGAACTAGCGCTCGTCGGCTTTGGATTTGTACCTGCTCCCTACAACATTGTTTGCCTATTCCTGAACGGCCTCCCACTGGGCATGGTGTTTGGTTTGGTACTAGGTTTCCTTGAGGGGAGAAAACAAACCGAGGCGCTGGCTGCCATCCTATGCACGAGCTTCATCCTGGCCGACGGTGTCACCAAATCGGTAGGCAAAGCGTTACTGGAAGCAGGCGTGCCACCGTTCTGGATGCCCTCAGCGGCCGGAGCCCTGTTCCTTCTGCCACTGCTAGTTTTCGTGTGGATGCTGCAACAGATCCCACTCCCCGATGAAGCAGACAAGCAGGCCCGCAGTGAACGACTCCCCCTGACCTCCCAGGAGCGACGTGCCTTCTTCATGCGTCACGCTTGGGGACTGACTCCTCTACTGATGATGTTTTTGCTGGTGACCGTGCTCCGCAGCATCCGCTCCGACTTTGCGCCTCAAATTTGGGAAAGTCTAGGAGTGACGACGACTCCCGAAATCTTCAGCTATTCAGAGATTTGGGTCGGCTTGGCGGTCACCCTTGCCAACGGAGCGGCGGCCCTGGTAAGCGACAATTACCGAGGATTCAAACTGGCGCTGGCGACTTGCACGGCCGGCTTCATCATCCTACTCCTATCGACGCTCGGCCAACACTCGGGCGTCATTTCTCCCTTCCTGTTCATGGTCTTGATTGGCATCGGCCTCTACCTCCCCTACGTCGCAACGCACACCACGATCTTTGAACGCTTGATTGCGATGACGCGCGATCGTGGGAACCTGGTGCACTTGATGTACCTTGCCGATTCCATAGGTTACCTGGGCTATGTGGGCGTCATGCTATGGAAAAACGCCGCCCAACCCGAAGCCAACTTCATGAACTTCTTCCGACCGATCTGCTACGTCGCTGGCACGATATCTCTGCTTTGCATGTTGAGTTGCCAGATCTATTTTTCACTTCGCGCCAGTCGCCAACAGCGAGCCATAGGGCCGGTTGCGCTAGAGCCAAACGCATAGCCTCGAACCAGAGCAGAAGCCCCACATGCCCATAGACTACATGAACCCCGGCTTAGCCAACAATCTCGACCGCACCGTAATTCCGGTAGTCGACGCCACCGCCGAGTCCTTAGCCGGCTATGGGGTTCTCGTCGACGATCCCAACCAGGCTGAAGTGGAGATCGTCCGCTGGCCCGCGCAAGGCTGGCGTCCGGTCGACCTAGACAGTGGCGACGAAGCAGGCACAACCGAAGGCACTTTCCTGAGCAGCTGGAAAGGAGACATCCTGTACGGCAGCAACGCCGCCGTGGGTGGCGAATACGTGCTTGGTTACAGCATCGAACCAGGTCGCGCACAAACCGACCACTCGCGCATTCCAGAGCGGGTACTCATGTGGCACGCCAACTACCATCCCGACGGCGGACAGCTATTCTTTCCGCTCGACAACCAAACCTATTACCTTCCGCTGGCGTTGCCGGGGGATGACATTTCGCCAAGCGATTTCACCTGCTTCCGCTTGCGGGGTGACCAGGGATGCTGCATCCACCCCAACGTCTGGCATGAAGGAGTCTTTGCGCAGTCTGGCCAGCAACGCTTCTTCGATCGCCAAGGCCGCGTGCATGCGAGGGTGTCGGTGGACTTCGCGCGCGAGTTCTCGTGCTTGGTGGAATTCCCCACGCTCTAAGGGCCTTCGGAACCATTATTGGCGGATAGTCGCCGAACAGCTCCGCCGGTTCGTTCGGGAAAATGCCGATCGGCGGAGCGATCTGGCGACACTCAATGCTCCGACGGTCCTAAGCTTCACACAATCCCAACCAAATTCTAACACAACTGCTCCTCCAGCAGCGCGAGTGGCTGGTAGCCTAGTTTCATCAGTGACTGATTGCAGGGTTGTCCGGCAGTGGAAAGAGGCAATCGCTCCCACAGTGCGAGGCAGCTCAAGGGCCATTCCAGCTTTGGGTGTCGGACACTTCCGCCCGTGCCCCTTTGCCTCAGTCCTCAATACTGACCGAGCACTCGATATATACAACAAGACTGCATCTGAAACAGTACCGCCCCTCCCTCTTGGATCCGCTTCATGCCTATCATCCACAGCCGCCTATGCCGAGTGGCAGCGTTTACGAGCCTACTGACTTGCTGGCTCCTGATACTCCCCCAAGCCATCGCGCATGAGGGTCCCGATCCACTCGCCCATTGGCGATTCAACGAGACCAATCTCGCGGCGGGAAAACTGGCGGCTCGACTTGGCCCTGCCGCCAATTTCAAGGGCTCGCCACGTCCAATCGCTGATGAATTCGGTGGAAGCATCTACTTCAATGGGCACGGCACCGAGTGCGTTGTGGCCGACGACTATCACACGGCCATGAAATTCTTACCCGAAAATCACTTTACGATTTCGGCTTGGGTTTCTATCGACGAAACGCGTGACTGGGCGGGCATTGCCGGTGTCGTTCAAGACAACGGTGATGCTGAATCGGGTTGGTTCCTTGGCTACAACCACGGGGTCTTCAACTTCGCTCTAGCGTCGGTCCACAACAACAGGCTCACCAACCTGAAGGGACAAACGAAGTTCGAGCCAGGCCGGATGACCCATGTGGCTGCAACCTACGACGGTGAAACCATGAACCTCTATGTCAACGGGCAACTGGATGGCAGCTCCACCGCGCAGAGCGGCAACATTCGTTATCCTGAAGCTGCATCGTTCGTACTGGGCAGCTATCGAGACCAAGACGAGTTCAATCCACTGCGTGGCTGCATTCGTGAGCTATCCATTTACGCCCATGCCGCCAAAGATGCCTGGGTCACCCATGAGTTCCAGCATGGGCAGGCGTTGGTCAATCTCCAATTGTCGGGGACCCAAGCGGGCTCGCTTGAATTTGTGGTCAAGCCATTCCTGCAGTACGGCACACAGACGAGCATGACGGTGGTGTGGCAGACATCGCAAGAATCCTCGGCGGAGCTCCATTACGGATCCACCGTCGCTTGCGAAGAATTCGTCTCAAGCGACAATCCTGGCCCCATTCACACGATCCAGCTCAACGAGCTCGAACCCGAAACGCAATACTTCTACCGCACGTTCTCTGAGACCGAAGACGGGAGCTTCCTCGAATCTGAAACATCGACTTTCGTAACGGCCGTACGCGAGCAGACCCCGTTTGCCTTTGTGGTGATTGGTGACACTCAAGGCAATCCAGCCGTCGCTTCTAAACTAGCCGCTCATGCCTGGGCTCAACGCCCGAGCTTCCTGTTGCACGCCGGCGACTTGGTAGATACCGGGACAATTGACACCCATTGGACGATGCAATTTTTCCCCAGTTTGCAAGAGCTCATTTCGCGCGTCCCGCTATACCCAGTGCTAGGAAACCACGAGAGGAATGCCGACAACTATTTTGACTACATGGCCTTGCCCGCTCCCGAATACTACTACGACTTCCGATTCGGAAACGCACATTTTTTTATGATCGATTCCAATCGCAATGTGAATCCAGAGTCGGAACAATACGTCTGGCTCGATAAAGCGCTGGGTGAATCCGATGCAACCTGGAAGTTTGTCTGCCACCACCATCCCCCTTATTCGTCAGACGAAAACGACTACGGGAATTTATGGAAAACCAACCAATCCACCCGTGGAGACACCCGCATCCGCGCTTTAGTCCCTCTGTACGAAAAACACTCGGTGGACATCGTGTGGAACGGTCACATCCATTCCTATGAAAGAACATGGCCCATCCTGGAGGGCAGCGCCGTCAACGAGAATGGGACCATCTACATGATTACGGGCGGGGGTGGCGGCGGGCTGGAAACGCCCGGCCCCATTCGCCCGTTCTTCCAGAACAACGTACGACGTGGACACCACTACTCGATCGTTTCGATCAATGACCAAGTACTTGAGTTCAAGGCCTTCGACTTGGAAGACAAGCTGTTCGATACGCTGACGATCCGCAAGCAGCGGCAATCCCAGTAATCCCTCATGACGCTGGACGCTGGCGTCAATCGCCCACACCCACATCTTGCGTCATGGCCTCCATGATCAGATTCAGCTCAGCCGATTCGTGCGCTTTGAAAGAGCGATCAAATGCCTTGAATCGGTCGAGCACAGGGGTCAAATCACGATCGCGATGGGCGATGCAGGCGTTGGCAGCATCCACCAACTCTTGGCACATCACGAACAACGTTGAATGCTGCCCACGAAGACTACCAGCCTGCTCATGGAAGCGAGGCGCATTCTCAAGAGCATCTTCGAAATAACCGTAGGCTTCTTCGAGCGTAAAATGAAACGCTAGCTGGTCCAACAGGCCTGCCAGCAGCTCCACAAACTCTTTGGCGTGGTTTGCTATCGCAGCGCGATTGAATTCAAGTTCTCTCAACCGCGAAAGAACGCACTGCAATTGCTGGTGATCGTCCTTGATCTCTTGAAAGAAGGCTGCATTGAGAGTGAATTTGGGCGTCGACTTTTCCGGGGACATGTGCGGCGTCCTTCCTTAAGGAATCTTCAACTAAAACTTATTCGATTGGTAGATCAAACTAGCAGTCCGTCCATCATAACTCCTGAAGCGGTGGACGAGGCAACGCGTCGACTCATGCCACGTTAAAGCAAGCGACTCATTGCTACGACAACACACATTTCTAGTCTGGACGAGGCACTAGTGGTATATTGACACATGACGCATTGAGAAGCCAGTAGTTGGCCATGATTCTCAAGCAGCCCCTCACCGAGAAAGAAAGAGTGCAAAGCATGCGCCAAAACCTGGAACCAATCCTAGAAGAACTCCACGCAGAGCTCGAAAACGCTCAGGATTTAGACGCGGAGCAATTGGACATGTTGCGGACCGCTGTCGCAGAAATACAGTCCACTTTGGATCAAACCGACGTTAGCTCGGCCACTCTCGCTCAACGATTGCAGGAAGCTACCGATCAGTTCAGCCAGTCCCATCCAGTCCTAACCAATACCATCGGTCGTTTTGCGGACCTCCTGGCCCAAATGGGCATCTAGAGGAAGATTCACGAAAAAGCGAGCGTTGGCGTGGCATAAATCATTGAGTCCGTATGTAAAACCAAGTTACACTACTAGGTCAACAATAGGAAAACAGGGCCCCTTCAGCTTAGATCTGGATGTGCCAAATAGCTTCGTGTTGGTGTTAGATTGATTCATCTTCGTTGTGGTCCAATCTCTTTTCTATACCGAGTTTCTAAGGAAACTATCGCATGCGAATGAGCTCCTCTTCACGGTCTAAACGGTCCGCGTTCACACTGGTAGAACTGCTAGTTGTCATCGCCATCATTGGTATCTTAGTCGGATTACTACTACCTGCTGTTCAAGCTGCCAGAGAGGCTGCTCGCCGCATGCAGTGCTCGAACAACTGCAAGCAGATTGGTTTGGCATTGCATAACTACGAGAGCTCGATGAAAACCTTCCCACAGGCTTGGTGGCTCGACATCCCCCCCAAGACGCTTAATGGCACATCTTGGGGTATGGCCATTCTGCCTTACATCGAACAGGGAAACCTTTACAACCAGTTCAACCACAACGTCATGTCGGTTAACGAAACAGGACCGGCCGGACAAGCCAACGTGCAACTCCTGAAGACGCCACTTTCGTTCTTCATCTGCCCTTCCGCTCCTGGCGGAGCCGAGCGAGTCTACGATGGAGACGCCTCTCCGGACCTACCGGTCACCTGGAGCAGCGCACCATCGGATTACATGGCCACGACCGGAATTCTGGGAGACTTTGCGACCATCGCCTACTCGGGAAGTGCCGGCGGCAATCGCCATGGAGCATTGCAAGTCGGCGGTCCCTACGGGAGCAACCGTGGAGGCCGAATCAGCGATTTGGTGGATGGGACCTCGAACACGATCCTGATTGGTGAGCGAACTGGCGGAAATCAAATCTATGTCCGGCACACTCCGAACACCATGCTGAATCCGTACGTTCCGTCCAACGGTGGTGGTTGGGGTGACCTACTCAATGGAGAAAACTGGCTCAAAGGCTCACTCCATGATGGCAATCCTCTCAGCTCGCCCAATGGTGGTCCCTGTGCTATCAACTGCAATAACCTCAGAGGCTCCAGCATGCACAGTTTCCATACTGGAGGATGCCATTTCTTAATGGGCGACGGATCGGTGCAATTCCTGAGCGAATCTGTCGATGCCCACTCCTTCGCCGCGCGGATCACTCGTGAAAAGGGTGAGGTTTTTCAGCAAGACTAATGGGCGTTAGACCGTTCTACCGCTTGGCGAGTACGCCATTCGCTGCAATCGGGCGAATGGTGCGATAGCGAGCTAAAAACTGCCCAGGTTCGGACCTTGTCACGAATCTGCATCAAAGCCATCTGCGCCCCCACACCTGCCGCCTCAGCTCAAACGAGTTGTTGCTGAACCGGCCTAATGTGCATGCGCGGTAAGAGTAGCGGCTGCTGGTTGGCACCGCTGCGACGGTGCGTGAGAAATCACGAAATTGAACAACCGCTCAGCCAGAAACCACCCTGCCCTCTCCTAGCACGACCTAACCACAATCGACAGCCTTATCGCATTACCTCGGAGTCCGCAGTCATGACACGTTTGCTTGGAATCCCTTCCCTCACATTCACATTTCTGGCACTCGCCCTGGGCTGCGCCGATCCCCATCCAGACTGGAAAGAGACTTACCCGGTCAAAGGCCAAGTTTTTGCAGATGGCAAGCCAGCCGAAGGCGTCTCGGTAACCCTCAATCCCAAGTCGGGGCTCGACACCAAGCAACCGACCATTTCGAGCACCATGACCGATGCGCAAGGCAACTTTGCCATTTCCACTTACGAAGAGGGAGACGGCGCACCTGAAGGCGAATACACCCTGACCTTCAAGTGGGGAAAACTCAACCGCATGAGCATGTCCTACAGTGGAGACCAGTTCAAAGGGAAGTATAGCGACCCGCTCAAATCGAAATTCCCGCTATCCGTACAACCAGGTTCCCCCATCGATATGGGAAAGATTGAACTGGTTACCCAATAGCCCCACAGAAGAGATCAATTGTTGGTCCGCACACAGTCGACGTAAAACTTGGCGACTCCATCGACATTCTCTTCCACCAGACCATGGATGTCGGTGTCAAAGCCAGGAAACTTCAAATTAAACATTCTGGCGAACTGCAAATACTCGACAATCGTCTTATTAAATCGCTCGCCAGGAATCAACAATGGTATTCCCGGTGGATATGGGGTCAGCAGCACGGCGGTCGCCCGACCTTCGAGATCATCGATTTCGACGCGATCCATCTCCCGGTGGGTCATCATGGCATAGGCATCGGAAGGTTTCATTGCCGGCTGCATGACGGACAGATACATCTCGGTAGTCACGCGAGCGATATCGTAGGCTTTGTACGTTTCGTGGATCTGTTTGCACAGATCCCGCAAACCAATCCCCTCGTACATCGGGAATTGCTGGGAAAACTCCGGCAGAATCTTCCACATGGGAATGTTCTTGTCGTAGTCATCCTTGAATTGCTGCAAGGCGCTGACCAGCGTATTCCAACGCCCTTTGGTGATACCTATCGTAAACATGATGAAGAAGGAATAGAGTCCAGTCTTTTCGACGATCACACCATGTTCGGCCAGATAGCGGGTTACGATCGAGGCTGGAATGCCAGCTTCGGCAAACTGCCCGCGCACATTGAGCCCAGGCGTCACTACAGTCGCTTTGATGGGATCGAGCATATTGAAGCCTGGCGCTAAATTGCCGAATCCGTGCCAGTTATCGTCGGCTCGCAAAATCCAGTCCTCTTGCGTACCAATCCCCGATTCGGCCATTTCATCGGGGCCCCAAACCTCAAACCACCAATCATCTCCCCATTCTGCATCGACCTTCCGCATGGCGCGGCGAAAGTTAATCGCTTCGGCAATCGACTCTTCGACCAGGGCCGTGCCGCCTGGAGGTTCCATCATGGCAGCTGCCACATCACAGGAAGCGATGATCGCGTACTGCGGTGACGTGGAGGTATGCATCAAATAGGCTTCATTGAAGATGTGGCGATCCAACTTGGTCGTCTTGGATTCCTGGACCAAGATCTGCGAAGCTTGGGAGATCCCCGCCAACAACTTATGGGTGGAGTGCGTCGCGAACACCATCGCATTGTCGCAGCAAGGACGGTCGCGACCGATCGCATGCATGTTGCGGTAGAATTCATGGAAGGTCGCATGCGGAAGCCAAGCTTCGTCGAAGTGCAAGGTGTCAATCTGGCCATCCAGAATCTCTTTGAGCGTCTCGACGTTGTACACAATGCCATCGTAAGTGCTCTGAGTGATTGTCAGAATACGCGGCTTCCGATCGGGGTGCGCCGCCTGCGCTTCGCGGGCGAATGGATTGGCATCAATCTTCTTCTGAATATTCTCTGGACGAAATTCATCCAGCGGAATGGGACCAATCAATCCCAAGTTGTTGCGGGTTGGGGTAAGAAAAACAGGCACCGCGCCGGTCATGATAATCGAATGCAAAATCGACTTATGACAGTTGCGATCGACGACGACGATGTCGCCCGAAGCGACCGCCGAGTGCCACACCATTTTGTTGGAAGTCGAGGTTCCATTGGTTACGAAGAAACAATGATCCGCGTTGAAGATCCGGGCCGCATTGCGTTCCGAGGCTGCGACAGGCCCCGTGTGATCGAGCAATTGTCCCAATTCCTCGACAGCGTTGCAGACATCCGCTCGCAGCATGTTTTCACCAAAAAATTGATGAAACATCTGCCCCACTGGACTCTTAAGAAAGGCGACCCCTCCAGAATGCCCCGGGCAGTGCCAGGAATAGGAACCATCACTGGCATAGTCGACTAACGCTCGGAAAAACGGAGGGGCCAAACCAGCAGTGTACGATCGAGCCTCCCGAAGGATGTGCCGCGCTACGAACTCGGGAGTGTCTTCAAACATGTGAATGAAACCGTGCAACTCTCGCAGGATATCATTCGGAATATGGCTCGATGTCCGCGTTTCCCCGTAGAGGAAAATTGGGATGTCGGAATTCTTGAAGCGAATCTCCTGAATGAAATCGCGGAGATTGGCAATCGCCGGCTCTTCATCCCCACCCGCCGTAAATTCTTCATCATCGATCGAGAGAATGAACGCCGAGGCGCGCGACTGCTGCTGAGCAAATTGGGATAAATCACCGTATCCCGTGGCACCAATGACTTCAGCGCCCTCCCCTTCGATTGCTTGCGCCAATGCCCGTATCCCCAATCCGGAGGAGTTCTCGGATCGAAAGTCTTCGTCAATGATCAGAATCGGAAATCGGAATTTCATCTTGCGCATTTCAAAAGGGGGAAACAGGGACCGCGAATTCTACCGATTCACCAGCCTCCTGTCTTCGCCTCCCCTCCCCAACAATGACCTGATGTAACATTTCAACAGAGTTATCTGCCACCAAGCGTCCCCCAAGGCGAAGCTTCGACGGTGCCAATGCTCAGAGCCCTCCCGGGGGCGCCCCGCTACTCGCGCACCCGTCATGCCCGCCACTCCTGCACGGACGGAAAGCCATCGCTCTGCGGGACAAGCTCGGTTCCTGCCTGCGAGGCTAGCTGACGACCGGCCCAAAATACTGGCGATCCCCTCCCCCAAGCTAGCCTCTCCGTTCAACAGTTACTTGCCAGTCTGATGAATCCAGCTCTCTGAAAAGGCGACATGCTTCATACTTTTCCCGCCTTCCACGAAATAGCTGTAGACCACGTGCACGCGACCGTCCTGCCCTTGAATCACTGCGGGGTAGTGGTAGGAGCCCGATTCATGATTCTCCAGGTACCGCGTTGCACTCCAGGAACCTCCTTCATCCTCGGAAACGGCCAATCGATTGCGTCCGTTCAATTGATCGTTGTAGACCAACAGCCAATGACCATTGCGAAGTCGAACGCCGTCCAGACCTGAACCGGGATTCAACAGATCGCTGGCAACCACGGGGCCCCAGGTCAAACCCTCATCCTGCGATTCGCAAACGGCAACACGATTCAACGGCCCATTGTCGCGCATGTAGGCCACCAGGACTCCGTCATCGCGTCGCAGAACAGCAGGCTGGATATTCCCCAAGCCCACCAGAGGCCCACTGGCATACCAGGTCCGCCCACCATCGTCGCTGATGGCCATGATGGAAATCGAAAAAGTATCGGTATACAGCGGCAATAGAATGCGGCCGCTCGGTAGTACGGTGGGTTTACAACGCGGCTGCCAGCCGAGTCGTTGATAGAGTTTGTTGTGGATGCGTTCGCGTGCCTCCTCGATCTCCGCCAGCAGTCGCTCGCTGAGCACCGGCTTGAGCTTGACCGTCACATCAGCAAGCAATTTGAGGGTTGCGGGAGCCAAGTCATCGGGCTTGAGCAGGATCAGGCCTTGCTCCTCCCAGCTTGGCGTTCCATCCTCTTGGAAATTCCGCGACACGCGATAATTCGTCAGGCACGATTCCCACGAGTTGGCTAGGATCGTCGGCCAAAACAACCACAACTGTTCCCGATCATCGATCATCATGGCGGTATTGCAATCGGGAAAGCCGGGATAGTCTGCCATCAGGAAAGCGTCGGACCACTCACTCTCACCGGCGCGCAGTCGCGATCCGTAGACGGCCACATCATCGGCCGTTCGTTCGCCAGAGCCTCGATACCAAGAAACGATCAAATCTCCGGCCGCGGTTTCCACGATCCCCGGAGCGTGATTGTGGCGAGCATCGAGTGGAAAGATCAGTCCGGGGACGCTCCCCTGGCGTCTGATTGCCCGTACGGCTCCTCCGCTTCGCCCACCTGCTCCGGGTCCCTGAAGCGATCCGGGGCAAGGGTCTCGATGCGAATCGTCTCGTAGGCACTCGCCTTCCCCGCCTCATACAAACAGGCAACGTGACCATTGGCCAATACAGCTAGATCACTATACGCACTGTGCCCAGGATGCAGAACGACTGCGGTTGGCCAAGTCTGCCCATCATCGAAGCTCGCACGCACGGTCATGTTCTTACGAGACTCAGCACTGGCGGGATTGCTAAACAGAAGCACCCCAGGTTGGCCCTCACGGGGCCATTGCAGTCGCTGCACGGCTGCTTGGCAAATGGGTTCAATCAACGTTTCGTCAAATTTCTGGCTGTGCCATGTCGCACCTCCATCATCACTCAACGCGATTTGCCGTGCTTTGGCAGAACGGTCGTAATTGCGCATGTTGAGTAGTAGACGTCCCGCTTCCAGCTCGACCACTTCGCATTCATTCACTTCGTGCTGGACGGTGCGTCCACCTCGCTGCCAGCTCTGGCCATGATCGTCGGAGTAAATGACATGCGAATAACGATGCTTGGTGCCTGCCTCAATGTGGTCGCAGGGAATCACCAAACGCCCGGCATGCGGCCCACGCTCAATTTGAATACCGCTGCCTGGCCCCGTTGCATACCAAGTCCAGGTCGGCAGCTTGGTTGTCTCCGTAATTTCCTTTGGCTTCGCCCAGCTGAGTCCATCGTCGGCCGAATGCGTTACAAACACTCTACGGGTATCTTGACTCGTTCCATCGATGATCTGATTTTCATGGTCGGCGCCCAGGTTCCAGGTTAGCAGGAGCCAGATCACTCCCGTCTGCTGATCGACGACAACGCACGGGTTGCCACAGGTATTGTCGGCATCATCCCACAGCACTTGCTGAGCCTGCCAAGTCTGCCCATGATCGCTCGACCGCTTGAGAACGAGGTCGATATTGCCACTATCCCCCCGCCCTTGCCGACGCCCTTCACTGAACGCTAACACCGTGCCGCGTGTGGTGACGGCGACAGCGGGAATCCGGTAAGTATGGTAGCCACCTTCGCCAGCGACAAAAACGTCGGTTCCCCAAGCGAACGAAACCGCAGTAAAGTAAGCACATGCCAGCCAGGCTAGACGTGGAAAGATCATGAAACGAGACTCTAGGTGGGAGATGAAGAAAACCGGTGCGCAGTCGGCAATTGCGAGAAGAGCACCAGGATTGGGTAGGTAGGGCCAATCTAGCGGGTACCAGCCACAAGAGCAAGTTACAGCGGAAGGAGTGCAACATCAGGTGCGGAACGCAAGCAGTGCCTCACCAACTTCATGCAATTGGGCCACCTCAAACAATTGGGACTGTCGCTTCACAATTACGAATCGCCCCACGGAAGGTTCCCGCCATCCCCTGCCTATGGAACCCCCGAGGACGTGGGTGGTCGCTACAACCAAGCTTGGTTGTCGTGAAGCGGTCTAGCGATGATCCTGCCTTACATTGAGCAGGGTCCACTCTGCAACCAAATTGATTTTGGCTACCGCTGGGACAACGACAATGGCGGCACGGTGAACAATTCCGTGGTTGCTCGTGCCCGAATCTCGTCCTTCGCGTGTCCAAGTGATGCCGGCAGTGACGCCAACGACACCGCCAACATGTCTCCTATCTCCTACGGTTTTTCGGCTGGCCCTGGCTCCGACTGGTCGTTGGGGGGCAGCAAGGCAGGACTCGCTTCATTCGGTCAAGTTCCCAAGATTGGTGCGATCACCGATGGTACGAGCAACTCAATCGCAATGTCCGAATTGCGCATTGGACTGAACAAGGGAGAATGGCAGACCGGAGCGGGAACCACGCGTGATCCCAGCTATGGGGTGACAGGCATTCCTCGCGTTCAGTGGGCCAACAACACAGCCGGACGCAACTGGACCAGTACACCAGGTCACGTGGCGCAGCTTCGAACCGCCTACGACGGCTAATCACCTTCGAAGCATCCTTGCTCCCAGGGTGACGGCTGACTGAGCCGATACACCCCCCGAATTCCGGTTGGTACCTCGACAGGTGCGGCTCACGCCTCTTTACGCATTGGCCAATTGCAATTCGCGCCATTGATCGAGGTCGCTGACGGTATCGTCGTCCGTAGAGCGGTCCGAAAACATCCCTAGCAGATCACAAGCGGGGTCCGCCAAATCGGCAATCGATTCGATGATGTGATTCGGACGAAATGCGAATTGGTCCAAGTCTTGCCGTTGAGTACCGCCTGACAAAGCCAATACGGTGTGGTACCCCATTTGAACCCCACCGATAATATCGGTATCCATGGTATCACCGATAACGACCGTCTGAGATGCCACCAAATCCAACTGCTTGCGCGCCGCGCGCATCATCACAGGACTTGGCTTGCCGACACTCAAGGCCTTGCGTCCGGTAGCCGCTTCAAGGAACGACACGATGGCCCCACAGCCAGGGCGAATGCCGCTCGCCGTTGGGCAATTGGGATCGAGGTTGGTCGCGATCAATTTCGCCCCCCCTAGCACCAGACGCGTGGCTGTCTCCAGCGATTCGGCGGTCATCGTACGCCCTTCGCCGACCACCACGTAGTCAGGCTCGACATCCACGATGGAATAGCCGTTCTGATGCAAGGCTTGCAGCAAACCGCCTTCCCCCACCACGTAAGCCGTCCCTTTGGGTTTTTGCCGGGAAAGAAAGCGGGCCGTCGCCATCGCGCAAGTAAAGATATGCTGCTCCCCCACGTCGATACCCATTCGCATCAGCTTGGTCGCCACATCGCGTCGCGTCCGCTGGCTATTGTTGGTGAGGAATAAAAACGGATAGCCTGCCGCTCTCAGCCGCTCGATAAACTCGCCTGCACCAGCAATCAACTGATTGCCTTTGTAGATCACCCCATCCATGTCAATTAAGAAACCAAGCTTGTTCATCACACGCTCCGTATTGGTTAGAAGAATAAACCGTACCGTCGCTAGCCAAGCAACTGCCATTCCATCAATGCAAACACTCGCCAAATGTCGCCATTTCACACATTAACTTCAGAATTAATACAATACAGAGGATTTAAACGCCCTAGCGTCCAGCTACGGTGTCTACCAGTCCAGCTCCCCGAAGCTCCACCATTGAGGCAGCCTCCCTACTTCCAGGGACAGTTATCGCCTTTTCTGCTCCGGAAGAATGCATGCGTGCTGCATCATTGGGCAAGTGTGGCGCGCGTGACGCCCGGCTCCATTCCCTACAATGCGCTCATTGACAGGCTGGCTGGTCAGCCTGAACATGGGGATTCCATCGACGCTTGGGGTGTCCCGTTCGTAGGAAGACCGCCGCGTGACTGGTTCCGCTGTTCGCTTCGATAGGGGCCGCTTCGTCTTGCGAACGTCGGACCACCGTCCATTCAGCATGGTTTCCAATATGCGCACACCCCCGCATGTACACGCCGCGCCGCAGGCAGGTTCAATGGATAGAAGCGTGGCGCGTCCGCACAATTCCTAAGTGTGAGCAACCGAACACGCTCTTCAAAGAGACTCGATGAAACCCAGCCACTGTGCCGCCCCTCCCCTCTTCCCATCTCTTGTATTCAAAGTTCGCCCATGCACCACTCTCGATTTCCAACCACGCCCCTGTTTCTGCTGGCTCGTGCTGTCTGGTCCATCGGCCTCCAGCTGCAAAGCGATGCGAAGCACGCGTTGGTTACGGTGGCAGGGGCTCTCGCACTGATCTCAACGCTAGCCACTGCAGGACCAGCGAAAGAGCGCATGAACGTGCTGTTCATTATCTCCGACGATCTGACGTCAACCGCCCTGTCTTGCTACGGGAACACGGTGTGCGAAACGCCTAACATCGATGCCTTGGCAGCTCGCGGTACGCGATTCACGCACGCCTACTGTCAGGGAACTTACTGCGGACCGTCACGAGCATCGTTCATGTCGGGGTACTATCCACACGCCACCGGGGTTCTGGGTTACACCAATCCGCGTCCACAGATTGGCGATCGCCCCACTTGGTCGGAACATTTCAAGAACCACGATTACTACGCAGCCCGCGTCAGCAAGATTTTCCATATGGGCGTACCGGGTGGGATTGAAGAGGGTGGCGACGGACGCGATCACGATGGAGGCAATGGCGCCGACGATGCCCGCTCCTGGAGCGAACGTTTCAATAGTCCTGGCCCCGAATGGAAGGCGGCGGGAATTGGAGAGACGCTGGAAAGCAATCCAGATGGGAAACGTCCCGTGGTGGGTGGCAACACGTTTGTCGTAGTCGAAGCCGATGGCGATGACCTGGTCCACTCCGACGGCAAGACGGCGGTCAAGGCGGCAGAGTTGCTTCACACCAAGCGAGCGGAGCCCTTTTGGCTAGGCGTGGGATTTGTCCGACCGCACGTTCCGTTCGTGGCACCCCGCAAGTACTTCGCTCCCTTCAAACCGTTCGCTGACTTATCCCTACCGCAGCGAATGGAAAACGACTGGGACGATATTCCGAAGGCTGGTATCAATTACAAGACGAGCTTGAACATGAAGATGGACGAGCGTCGGCAGCGGAAGGCCATTGGGGGTTACTACGCTGCAGTGTCTTACATGGATGCGCAGGTGGGCGTTGTCCTCCGCGCCTTGGAGGATTCGGGGCAGGCGGACAATACGATTGTCATTTTCACCAGCGATCACGGCTATCACTTGGGCGAGCACGATTTCTGGGCCAAGGTATCACTCCGCGACGAGTCCTCGCAAGTCCCTCTCATCATCAGCGTTCCGGGCAAGCAACCTGCCGTGTGCGACAGCCTAGTGGAGCTGCTCGACCTGTATCCCACGCTTGCCAGTTTGACCGGACTCCCGATCCCTGAGCACTTGCAAGGCAAAGACATTTCGACGTTGCTGGATGACCCGCACGCGACGGTCCGCGACGCGGCTTTTAGCGTGGCTCCCATGCGCAAGGGATTCTTGATTCGAGAGCAGCGTTGGGCCTATATCCAGTATGGGGAGGACGCACAGCAAGGCATTGAGCTGTTCGATGTTTTGCAAGATCCGCAGCAATTCCACAACCTGGCCACTCAATATCCCGCTGAAGTTGCTCGGTTGTCCAAAAAACTGAGCAAAAAACTTGCTCAAGTTCGCGCCCACGATTTAGATTGAAGAGGCCATGCTCTAGACTAGCTCGCCTTCATCGTCGTCCATTCACGGAGGAAAGCGCCATGCGCAAACTGCTCGGTACAATCATGATAGGGGTAATCCTCATAGGGATCGTTGGGCTTGCGCGCGGCTGGTTCAGCGTATCCACCGACACCGAATCGGAAGAGCCCAGTATCCAATTGAAGATCGACAAAGACCGCTTTAAAGAAGATGCCGATCGACTGAAGAGTGGCGTCCAAGATTTGAAGGATCGTGTTCAGACTAGTCCGGAAGATGGCAGTGAAGTCGAGGTTGCTCCGGCCCCTGGTCCGTCTACGGCGGAACCCAGCGAACGAGCTCCAGTGCTTCCTCCCACACAATTTCCTCCTATTTAAGCCCGAGAATTGCGTGAACTACCGCGCCGTCCTCGAAAGGTGAGGTCCCAAACGTGCCAGCTAGCTCCGCTACCGATCACCTCGATGACTTCAACTCCCAGCAGCTTGCAACGCTCCGCAACGCGCTCCCCGACATGAACGGCACGAAGTGGATCGGTGACTATCGAATTCTGCGGGAGATTGGACGTGGCGGAATGGGGGTGGTCTACGAAGCGGTCCAAGAATCGCTGGGGCGAAGCGTGGCAATTAAGCTGCTCCCCTCGCTGCACTCCCTCTCGGCCGCCGCGCGGGCGCGGTTTCAGCGCGAGGCCTGCGCGGCAGCGAGATTGCACCATACCAATATCGTTCCCGTCTTTGGAATCGGAGAGACCGAAGGACAACAGTACTACGTCATGCAATTGATCGAAGGCCGCACCCTGGCCGAGTGGAGCGACAGCCTCAAGCAAGCATGCCAGAGTACGGATAATTCTGTCCTTCATCCCCAGGACGAATCGCAATCCACAAATTTGCAACATTGCCAGCGCGTCGCGAAAATCGCCCTGCGCGTCGCGCAGGGACTCGCATTTGCCCATAGTCATGGCGTGGTACATCGGGACATCAAACCCGAGAATCTATTGATTGATGAACACGACGCAGTCTGGATTGCAGACTTTGGATTGGCAAAATCGTCCGGCAGTGACGATCTAACCCATACCGGCAGCTGGATTGGTACCTTGCGGTACATGGCCCCCGAAGCCTTTGAAGGAGTGACCGATGCGCGCTCCGATGTCTACAGCCTGGGAGTAACCCTCTATGAACTGTTGACTCTAACCCCAGCGTTCAAATCGCAAAATCGCGAACAGTTGGTTCAGGAAATTCTTGCGGGAATTCCCGATTCACCGCGCAAGTTCAACGCAAAGATCCCCAAGGATCTGGAGACCATCGTATTGCGTGCAACGGCTACCGATCCGGCGCGTCGCTTCGCCTCCGCGGAGCAGGTGGTCGCAGACCTGCAGCACTACTTGAACGGCGAACCGATTAGCGCTCGCAAAATCTCACTGTTGGAGAAGTTCGACAAGTGGGGGCGACGCCATCCTGCCACCGCAGCTCTAAGCGTGTCGATTATCATTATCGCCGCCTTGGGAGCCACCGGAATTCTTTGGCAGTGGCGAGATGCCCGCGCGGCACGCGGAAGCCTGCAGGTTGCGTTAAGCGAGAAAGAACAAGCACTGGTTGCCACGCAACGAGCACTCCGCACCTCACAGTCGGTAGCGGATTTACTCGCGCAAACCTTGCTTTCTCAAGATCAATTTGGCCTCAGTGCACTATCACCGCTCACCTCGAACCTATCTCCCCTCGGTACAGACGCAAATACGATCATGCAGCGCACCCAAGCGTCCATTTCGCAGCTGGCCAATCCGGCAATCCGCGAGTCACTGCTTGATCAGCTAACCGTCGTATACATCACCTCCGGGAAACTTCAGATCGCCCTGAAACTCATCGACAGAACGCCACGGGAAGAACAAAGCAATGCCCAAAAGGGTTTCTTAACGCTCATCCAAATCATCCAAGGCCGCTATTCGGAAGCCATCGCCACCGCCAACCAGATGCAGGCAGGCGATCAGCACGATCGCGCTTTTCGCGATTTTCTGCTGAGCCTAGCAGCACTCGAAATTGACGCCAACGAAGCAACTTTGCAGACAGCCGAGACGCGGCTTCGAGAATACATCGCGGTTGAAGACGACCTGCAGAAGCGGCAACGCCATCAATTCCTGCACTACATGCATCTGTCATTGATCCGACTGAGGCTGTCGGGTGAATCCACGGACAGCCACCACTGGCGCGAATGCAAGCGACTGAGCTCTGTCGCTTACGAGGGCATCCCGGCGCCCGAACAATTCACGATCTACCAAAACTGTGTCGCCCTCGCCACTGGTTTATTTCAAATGCAGCAGGCTCATGAATCGGAAAACTCAATTCTTTTTAACGTCGGCAAATCGTTAACGATGCAAAGTATTGAACAGATCGCTAGCGACTTGGAGGTCAGCTCCCCGGTCCGGAGTTCCTTCTTGATTGAGATTGGAGATTTTCTGCAGAACGTGTCCAAGACGCGTTACCTACCCTCATTGAATAGCGAGATTGAAACGATTTACCGCTTAGCCTTGGAGGGAATCTCCGTGAGCTGTCCCGGAGAGCCCCGCCAGGCGGATATGCAGTGCCGTCTGGCCCAAGTTTTGATCGAGCAAGGTGAGCGAGCCGAAGCTGAAGAATTGCTCGCAAACGCACAAAGAATTCGAGCTCGTATGCAATTTAGTTCCTCGACTTCCGCCGGGGATAATTCCCATGCCGTCGGGGACAATTCCCAAGCCGAGCCACTCACAACGCCACCCAGCGTCGAGCCTAACACGCCAGCACTTGCGGCCAGCAAGCCGTAGTCGACCGGTTCCCATCGAGCGCCAAAAGGGAAGACTCCGGGCTCATGGCAACGCAGCACTCCCTAAAGTCGCTGGCTGGCCTCTAGGTTTAATTATCGTCCCCACGTAGGAGCCGCGCGAGCGCCGAGGCTGCAGGTCTACCAGCGGCAGGGGCGCAGCGACCGGACACCGCTCCCATCCCCAAATCGCGTGCCTCATTGCGATTTCCACCCGCCAAGAGAGGACGCCCCTCGTTTCCCAACGGTCAGGCATCCTTCGCATGCGCGGTGCGCTCCACCGCGATGATGGGAATAGTCAAGAGACGCCCACCCGCCGGCTAACCACTTCTCTGCGGTGTCCTCCCGATTCCTAGGACCAGCGATGCTCGAGCATCACGAGCACTCGCTTCCATACAGGGAATCCAGCCTTGCAACCGAGTCGCTTCATGAAGACTCGATGAAGATTCAAATTCCAGCGGGGGGATCGATAGCCTCATTAACGGCGACAGCTTTAGCTGAACACCTTGCTTGCGAGGGTTTACCGACCGTAACAGCGAATTCCAGTTCATCTGGCAATTGTTAAGGATATATTACGAAGCGTTGCCCCACATTGAGAGATCGTTAAGATCCCGGCAGTTTCGTTCCTTTATACAAGAATTAATTGGAGGGAGTTGCGATGTCGCGACAAAGAGGATTTACGCTCGTTGAATTGCTGGTGGTCATCGCCATCATCGGCATTTTAGTAGGCTTGCTTCTGCCCGCAGTACAAGCGGCACGGGAAGCGGCGCGGCGGATGAGTTGCAGCAACAATGTGAAACAACTAACGCTGGCCATGCACAACTACGAAAGCTCCCACAAAAAGCTTCCCTTTGGCTGGAACACTCACGGGACCCTGTGGTCAGCCATGCTGTTGCCCTACATCGAACAAGGTAACCTCTACTCCACTCTCGAATTCTCCGAATCTCGCAATTGGGCAACGAACAACACTCCCAATGAAACTTCGCTGAGCGTCGTGATGTCGGCGTTTCGCTGCCCTAGCCTGCCGATCCAGGAACACCTCGACTACAACAGCGTCGCTGGTCGGGTTCCGGTCAGCTATCGAGCCAGCGGAGGTAGTGAGGTTACGTCGGATGATACCAGCACCCGTCCCATTCCCGACACCAAATCATTCGAGATGCTCAATTTGAACGGGGCGTTCTATGCCTGCAGCGCCACGCGTTTTGGTGACATTCCAGACGGACTCAGCAACACCGTGTTGATTGGTGAATCCCAGACCGATCCCGAATTCGTCAAGGATGGGCAGGGGATGGATTTTTGGGCAATCGGTTCCCCTCAAGCAGATCCCTGCCGCTGCACTGGCAGCAACAATGGCACGGAGTTTAGCGAAGCGGCAGGTAGTTTTTACATGGCCATGAATCTCCGCATCCATGATCCTGGCGCACACGGGCGACTCATCGAACTGGCTTTTGGCAGCTACCACGTTGGCGGCGGCACCTTTGGACTGGGCGATGGTTCTGTTCAATTCATTTCGGACAGTATCGATCTACAGACCTACCGCAACCTGGGCGCACGCAACGACGGCCAAGTGGTTCAAGCCGACTTCTAGCTGAAAGGAATTCCTATGCATTCTTCGATTTCTCGAGTTCTTTTCAGCCTAAGTGTTGGGACAATCCTAGGCCTGAGCGGCTGCTCCAATGGCCTCACTCCCGACTACAGCAAACTTGGCCTACTGGAAGTTTCAGGAACGGTCACACTTGATGGCGATCCAGTCGCTGGTGCTGGAGTCTTTTTCTACGAGCCAGACGAACGCTATTGCTATGGCATCACCGACGCCTCCGGACGCTACACCATGATGCTCAATTCTGAGAAATCAGGAGTCACCCCTGGAGAGAAGCGGGTTGAGATCTACACGTCTCGCAATCCGTTGGGTGCTGCCGCTCCAGGCGGGGATGTCGAGGAGGAAGAGGAAGCTTCCATGCCACTCGAGGAAGATCCCGATGGCCAAACCGCTAAAAAGAAGAAATCGGGAGAACTATTGCCGGCTTGCTACAACGCCGATTCGAAGTTGCAGGTTGAAGTTACGGCCTCCGACTCAGCCATGGATTTTGAACTGCGCAGCGATTGTTCCACCAGTACGGCGAGTTGAACAGTACCACCCGTTAATTCGCCTAGTCAGGGCAAACCTTTCCTATAATGGAGTCACCTCCACTCTATAGAAAAGGTTTGCCCATGGCATACAGCATCTTCCTAGCAATCAAGAACCGCCCAACTCCTCACTTTTTGGCGAGCCTCGTTTGGCTGGTCTGCTGGGTGGTTCACTCGACCGCCTCGGCCGAAGTCAACGTTCTCAGGAAGGCAGCCAACGCGTCGACAATCTACCAGATCCAACAAGGGGATACGGTCGTTCGGTTCGCTCCCCAAGCGGGAGCCAATCTGTTTTCCATCGCGGTGGACGAGGTCGAGTACTTGAGGCAACCCGATTCACTCGAGCAACTCCCCGGTGTCAGCTTCGGCACGCCCCTGCTCTACCCCACTCCCAACCGCGTCAAGGGAGCAGAGTTTACTTTTGAAGGGAAGCGAGTTACCTTCGACGCGAACTCATCCGGGAACTTTATTCACGGACTCGTCAATCGCTACGCCTGGCAAGTCGTAAGCCTCACCGATTCGGAGGAGAGCACCTCGCTTCGTTGTTTAGCCGATTTTGGGGACGGAAAATCTCTGAACGATCTTTTTCCGTTCGCTCACCGGCTGTACCTGACAATTACGGTGAAGGACCGCGCGGTTCGCTGGACCTATCAAGTCGACAATCAAAGTGGTTCGGAAGCGATCCCCTTTGGATTTGCTCTGCATCCCTACTTTGTCTACCAGGGTGCACGCGACGCAACCTTTCTAACAATTCCCGCTTCGCACTGGATGGAATCGTCCAAGCAACTCCCCACTGGCAAGCTAGTCCCGGCCACAGAACTCGACTATCCACTCGGCCAACCGATGTCGTTGGCCGAGACGCAGTTCGACGACGCCTTCTGGGGCATGCAGCCAGACCAACCGACCACCATTGACTTTCGAGACGCGAAACGTAAGGTGGTCATTCACGCTTCCGAAGCGTTTACCCACTTAGTGGTCTGGACCCCTGACCAACACTATTTTGGAATCGAAAGCCAAACGTGCAGCACCGATGCGCATAATTTGCACTCGGCCGGAATGGTCGATGCAGCACATCTGCAAATCTGTCCCGCTGGAGAGACGCGAAGTGGATGGGTTGAGTATCGTTTCTTGAATGGGCAATAATGGCAGATTGGGTTTGGTATCTACTGTTGGTCCCCGCTGGATTCCTGGCTGGCATCATCAACACCATGGCAGGTGGCGGATCTTTTCTGACGCTACCAGCACTGATGATGGTCTGTGGGCTTGAACCCAAGCTGGCAAATGGAACGAATCGCATTGCCATCTTGCTTTCCTCTGGATCGGCAGCCATGACCTTTCATCGTCATGGGCACCTCGATCGCTCTTTGGCACTGCGGCTCACCATTCCCACCCTGCTGGGCGTCCCCTTGGGGGCCTGGGCTGCAATTTACCTTCCCGCCAACGCCTTCGAGCCCGCCTTCGGCGTCATCTTCCTACTCATGGCCATCCTACTGCTGCTCGATCCCAAGCGATTGATCGAAAAGCGGAGCCAAAAAACGCCGCCGCAGTGGCTAGTTACCGGAATCTTCTTTGGGATTGGTCTCTACGTCGGCTTCATCCAAGCCGGGATGGGAATCTTGCTACTGCTGGCGATGAGTCTCTTGAACACGGGAGATCTGGTGGCATCCAATGCCGTCAAAAACCTGATCGGTTTCCTAGTAACGCTGCTGGCCGTTGCAATGTTCGCGGGCTACGGCCAGATCGCCTGGATCCCCGGCTTGACGATGGCCTTCGGAAACCTGTTGGGTGGTATCGTCGGAGCGAAATTGGCCATTCGCAAGGGCAACCAGCTGATCTTTATCTTTCTCATCGTCGTCATGCTGGCCACCGGCGTTAAACTACTGCTCCCCTACACGGGACTAATGCAATAATTTTCCCGTGTGCCACGTTGTCTCGCCTCCCGCAGCAGGCCGCAGAGTCTCGAAGAGACTGGGCGACGCGAGCCACGCCGGGCTCGGAGGTAGGTCGTCAAACTGCCGAGTGCAGGAGCTATCCAGCAGCCGTTCGCCCAACCGGCTGTAGTATACTAATGCTAGCACTCAAATTGATTTCGCCGCTCGGTCCTCGACCGGTCCACAGTCCCCATTGGCAAAGCGAATCTTATGTCACCTTCCATTGGACGCCTTTTATTCGCCCTGAGCTACTTATGTTGTGTACCAGTACAGCAAGCCTCCGCCGGCGACACTCGCCCCAACATTGTGCTGATCATGTGCGACGACATGGGGTTTTCCGACATTGGTTGCTACGGAGGCGAGATCGATACTCCGAACATCGATCGCATGGCTGCCCAGGGGCTGCGGTTCCGTAACTTCTACAACAACGCCAAGTGCGAACACACGCGTGCATCCATCCTCACCGGACACTGGTGGCACCACGTGGGGGCTTCCGCCTCAGTTCACTATGCAGCGCCCACATTCGGAGAGCGACTGCGCGAGGCTGGATACAGAACCCTGATGACCGGCAAGTGGCACGCGGGGCAAACGCCATTTCAGCGAGGTTTTGATCGCTACTATGGCCTCACGGACGGCTGCTGCAATTACTGGAATCCTGGAGTCGCTCGACCAGACGAGCCGGAGCCAGCGAAGAAGCGTGTTCGGCGCTGGGCCATCGACGGTAACGAATCACTCCCCTTCACTCCTACCACCAAAGACTTCTACACCACGTATGCTTTCACCGATAATGCCCTGGCCTACCTGGAGGAATACCAAGCAGAGGATCAACCTTTCCTGCTCTACGTGGCTTACACGGCACCTCACTACCCACTCCACGCGAGCCAAGCAGAAGTCGCTAAATATCGTGGCCGCTATGGAGCTAAGGGATGGGATCAGCTGAGGACAGAGCGGTTTACGAAACAGCAACAGCTCGGCATCCTACCTCCTCACGCGCGATTATCCCCACGCGATCCAGACCTGCCTGCCTGGGATACCATCCCAGATGATCAGCGAGATTTATGGGATTTGCGCATGGCAACTTACGCTGCGATGGTTGACAATTTGGATCGCAGCATTGGCCGCCTGCTGGCCAAACTTGAAGAGACTGGCAAAGCCGACAACACCGTCGTTTTTTTCCTTTCGGACAACGGCGCCTGTGCAGACTCCGCAGATCGCTCGACCGTCCCGGGAGCCATGCCATGGGAAGTCACCAGTTTTCTAACTCAAGGTCGGACGTGGGCCAATGCATCGAACACCCCATTCCGACAATACAAGACCACCGACTTCGAAGGTGGCACGCGAACTCCCATGATCGCCTACTGGCCTGGAGTTATCGCGCCGGGAGAGGTTACCGACCAAGTTGGACATTTAATTGACTTCACTCCTACGATGCTCGACCTGGCACAGGCGGAAATCCCTACTGCTCTGGCTGGACATTCCTTGCTGCCTACCCTACAAGGAAAGCAGGTCGAGCGCCCCTGGCCCCTGTTTTGGCAATTTGGAAAGTCTCAAGCGATTCGCGACCAAGACTGGAAACTCATCAAGCATGGGACTGGTGACTGGCAACTCTACAACTTGGCTAAGGACCCCACGGAGCTTGAAGATCTAGCCGAACAGGATCCAGCCAAAGTCACCGAACTGCAACTAAAGTGGACGGCTTGGTGGTCCAACAAACCGCTCGACAAACGCCCCAAAAAGTAGTGCGCAATGACGACCGACCTAATCCTCATCCCCACTCAGCTGGAGCGAAACACCCTCCAGCCTTATTTGGATGAAGCAGACCAGCATTCGCAGTCCCCGCATACCGGCGGGACGCATCTCCAAGCTCGCCCTCAACTGCGCATCGCCCTGTGTGGCTTCGGGCCAATCGTTTCCGCAGCACGCGCCGTGCAATTGCTCCAAACGACGCAGGCCGAGCGAGTCTGGTTGCTAGGGATTGCCGGAACGCTCACCAATCAGCTGCGCATCGGCCAAGCATACACGTTCGACGCAACCGCATGCTATGGCATCGGAGCGGGAACCGGCGCTGCTCACCAGTCGGCTGCAAGCATGGGCTGGAAACAGTGGCCGCAATCGCCGCAGATTGGAGACACTCTGCCACTGACCGTCTCACCTGCCTTCCACCAAGATTCGGCAACGACTGCCATTGCAAAAGGTGTCCTACTCACCTGCCCATCCGCGTCTGCAGACCGAGAGGACGTTGCCTTGCGGCGGCAAGCCTACTCAGATGCCTGCGCGGAGGACATGGAAGGATTCTCCGTCGCGACCGCTTGCCATTTACTAAACACGCCTCTACACATCATCCGTGGCATTTCCAACCAAGCTGGTGACCGAGACCACAATCAGTGGAAGATCGACCAAGCGCTGCGTGCCGTCGGGGAACTGTTCTTGAGAGCCAGAGACTCGCAACCACCGTCCCAGCTGTCCCCCCATCGCTAGGCGCGAAGAAACGCCGCAGCCTCCCCTAGGAGAATCACCACGTGACGCGTTCCGTTAGTTCCCCCCCTCCAATCCGACTGGGTATTTCCACTTGCCCGAATGACACCTTTACCTTCCACGCATTGCTGAACCGACTCGTCGACTGGAAGGGACTCGATTTCCACATTGAATTGCTAGACATTCAACAGCTCAACCGACGTCTATTTGAGGGCAGCTTCGACGTCGCCAAAGCCAGTTTCCATGCAGCGTTGCTGCTGTCTCAGAAGTTCCAAGTCTTACCGTCAGGATCCGCGCTCGGCTTTGGCGTCGGACCACTTTTACTTGCAGCCCACCCCGATTCAACACCTGAACAGAAAGAGCAGCTCACACTCTGCCCAGGCGAGCACACGACCGCCGCCTTGCTATTCCGACTGTTCTACCCGCAAACCACTCGAATCGAACATGTCGTTTTTTCGGACATCATGCCCCGTCTCCAGCGTGCGACGGCCGACTTTGGCGTCTGCATTCATGAGGGACGGTTTACTTGGAAACAACAGGGACTCAGTCTTGTTGCCGACTTAGGAACGCGCTGGGAAGCTGAGACCGAGTGTCCGCTACCTCTGGGAGGCTTGCTGGTATCGCAGGAGCTATCGCCCGAGAGCGCTTCCCGAGTGCAGGAGGTCGTGGCTGCCTCACTGCAGTACTCTCTAGAGAATCGGTCTGCCGCGTTGCCGACAATGCGCAAGTACGCTCAGGAATTCGATGACGAAGTGCTGATGCAGCATGTAGATCTGTACGTCAACGACTGGACCGTTGAACTGGGAACAATCGGACAAACCGCCCTGCAAGCCCTATCTGACCGTGCTAGAGCCAGCGGGTTGATCGATTCGCAGCAACCACCGCTATCGATCTTCCAGCCCTCCATTTAACAAAACAGGCCAACCCGGAATGCATTGCCTGATTCAGGGATAGGGAAATGCATGACTTGCCATCTCGAAATCCAATGCACTTGAGGCATTGGGCATCCGGTAAAATAGCAACCCGCTGCCTAACGGGTTGTTAAAACAGTACACCGCGGCTTGAGTAAGGCAGCGAGAGTGAGGGAGAGTGATCGTCGCTACAGGGCAACTAGGGCCGCTACCTTCGCGGTAGAAGTAGAAGGCGCTTTTAAATAGATCGACTGGCCGCTGTGCAAGCCGGGAGAAAATGCCGCCAACGCTGTTTGGAGAGTCCCACCCACGCGGCTTTACTGAAATCCTGGTAAATCGACCAACGGTTACGCGCCGGATGCCTGTTCCGCCCCATGGCTAGTAGCCGTCGCTCACAAGCTGGCTTGCAAACTCGGTGAGTCTGGCTGCATGCCGAGCGCTACTGAAGGTGTCGACGGTCCGTAGCCGCGCCTGCTCGATGGCCTCGAGTCGGCTAGCAGACAAATCTGGCAATTCAGCCAACGCTAGCTGCAGGCCTTCCAGCAGACTCGGGACATTGTCCGGCCGGACCAACCAAGCGTTTCCGATATCTAAAGCGCCCGCATCACACAGTCCTTGTTTACCAGGATCCGTCGAAAGCAATTCGGGCACGCCTCCCACGGGCGTGGCGATCAAGGGCTTGCCAAGCATCAAAGACTCGATGATCACCAACGGCAGTCCCTCAGCGTGCGAGGGGTGCACCACGAGGTCCGCTGCTTGCAGCAACGCATTGACGTCGGAACGAAATCCGAGAAGCTCGATCTGACCGTTCAATTGATAGCGATCGATCTGCGATTGCAATGCAGCGTGCCGCTCGCCTTTACCGGCAATAAATACTCGTATGGGACGAGTTGGATTGAGAAGGTGTACCGCTTCGATGAGCTCTGCATGCCCCTTGACTTCCATCAGGTTCCCAACCGCCAGCAGCATTAACTCCTCCGGCTTCAGCTTCAGTTGCTGGCGGATCGCCTGGTGAGCGTCGGGCTGCACGACAGGGGGACAGCACCCTCCGTATATGACCTCCGTAAACTCGCGTGGCAGGCCGCCACTAATGACCGTACTTCGCGCTGCTTCGGAAACGCAAATCAGGCGATCGGCTAGCCAGCGGTACTTGCGTTTGCTTCTTAGCGGAAAAACGGTGTGCTTGTACGCTAAGCACAGGGGGGCGGGGCGGCGAGTCAACCGCGCGGCGATACCGGCCAACACCACCGCGTGGGAGTCGTTCATGAGCAGCACATCGGGCCGCCAATTGTCGAGTACAGATTTGATCGCTAGCAAATCGGAAACATTGGTTCCGCGTCCTCGACTCTCATAGGCCACATCAGTCCCAGTTTGCTTGATCCGTTCGGCAACTTCACAATCGCCACGAACAATCCAAGCAATCGTATGGCCAGCCTGCTCCAGCTCGCGGCTGATCGAGAGCAAGAGAGTTTCACCTCCACCCCAATTGGACTGTGAAGTAACCAGACAATAGCGCATCAAGATTCAACAGCAAGAACATAAGGAACGGAGTTCCACCATCGTAAGAAATAGCTGGCTGGGGTTCCATAGCAGGTCGCATAGGTGTAGTTTTGGGAGCAACCAAGCAGACTGCTATTTCTGCTGCAGTGGGCACAACCGGAAGTCGTTGATTATTGCTGAGTGCTAGCATTGAACGGGACGATAACTACCTTTGTACCCACTGCGTTCGCGAAGTCTCATCTTGGTGACTATGGACAGCACTATTCGATTCCGACAAGGAATGCGACGCGCTACTGGACTTGACCTCAGCCGACTTGCTGTCTTATAAGAACTACGACTCACATTCGCAGGGGAGATCTACCTACATGCAAATACACGGTTTGCAACAGACTCAAGCAATTCAATCCATCAGTCGTACAGCTGGCGCTAAGGCAGCGGGCCCCGTTGAGGCACCGTCTGCGGCGAACAGCGCGAACGACCAACTCGAATTATCTTTGGAAGCGCAGCAAATCAGCGAGTCACAAGCGACCGGATCCGGCCAAAGTATCAACGGGATCCGCACTGAAAAAGTGGCGGCATTGCGACAGGCAATTGCCGATGGCACCTATGAAACTCCTGAAAACATGTCGGCAGCTCTCGATAAGCTCCTCGATACGTTTGCGTAGCTATGTGGGGTGCGATCTCAGATCGGGGCCGCTAAAACGGGCGGACTCTGGTATTCGCTCGTCGCAGCTCTCGTCGATGCTTGCCTCGCCTTACAAGCAGTCACTTCAGGGGGACTGTCTCTGCGGCTAAATTCGATTGTTCAGCCGTTGCGTGGTGGGGCGCCTGTAATGTCCCGGTAGGTCGGCGTACAATGAGTGGTCATCGGGCTGGCGCAAGATCTGATCCATAGCGCTTCCTACACTCGTCGCTCCAATGGGATACACCGCTTGGCATTGCCAAATGCGTGGCCTCGCTATTTCTATGCTTTCCAAATCAGACCGTCACGAAAATTCACCTGGCGCCAGCTCGGGTACCCCTTTAGAAGCGGTCCAGGTATCTCAATCGCCCTTAGAGCGTTTTGAGGAGTACCTCTTGAGTCGCGGTCTGCGAAAAACCGAGCAGCGGCGGTTCTTGGTTGAGCAGGTATTCAGCCGGCATGAGCATTTCGATGCCGACCAGTTGCTCGAACAGCTCCCTAAGAAGGGTGACAGCAACTATGTCAGCCGCCCAACTGTCTATCGTACGCTCAAAGAATTTGTCGATGCGGGATTATTGCGTCGCTTCGAACTCAATGGCCGTAGCGTCTTCGAACACGACTACGGATATCCCGAGCACGACCACCTGTATTGCGTGAAGTGCAAGAGCTTGCTGGAATTCCAGTCGGAGCAGTTAACCTTGCTTCGAGAGGAAATCGCGCGGAGCCACCGCTTCCGAGCTCGCAGCCACCGCCTGATCATTCAAGGGGTCTGCCAAGATTGCAGCAGCCGACGCAATCAGCGGCGGCGGCAGGACTTGGTCTAACCCCTCGACCATCTTCAAGGGGTCTGCCAAGATTGCAGCAGCCGGCGCAATCAGCGGCGGCTGCAGGATCCGGTCTAACCCCTCGACCATCTTAGCCATCCATGCCCGG
This sequence comes from Aureliella helgolandensis, assembly GCF_007752135.1. Classification (GTDB taxonomy): domain Bacteria; phylum Planctomycetota; class Planctomycetia; order Pirellulales; family Pirellulaceae; genus Aureliella; species Aureliella helgolandensis. Next base: position 8,036,407 of record NZ_CP036298.1, read on the forward strand.
GAGGAGTAAAGCACTCCCGGTAGCATTCAGCAAGTGGTCACATCTCCCTCAGATTCCATTCCGAGTCGCATGGTCAATTGTTGGAACTGGTCGAACATTTGATCGCTGCTGGTATGAACGTGTTCCGCTTCGGTCACGAACCGAATCTTCTCATCAACGTACACATCGTGGTCGATCAGCACTCGCTCGAAGGACTCTAACGGTGATCCATAAGCAATAATCAGCTTGTGTTCGTCGAATTGCACCTCTTGTTGGCGCTGTGGGTTGAGCACCGCAATTCCGGTACAGCCATCATTGAGAAGCATCTCCTCGAAATCGTAGAGGATGCTCTTGAGCACAGGCATATCGATATGCTCGCGATAGTGATCCTGATGCCCCCCAGAATGATAATGGCTTGTTTCGAGCACGACATCGACAACCGGACCCAGCGTATCGATCATGTCGATGAACAAGTCAAACAACCTGCGCTTCGTAGCAGAGGCCATCATGACAGGTACTTTGACCTTGGTTGTCGGATCAGAGTAAACATCGTGTCGAAACCCTTGCCGAGGCACGACCTGCAAATCGACCGAGGGTCGAATCGCATCGGTCAATTCGAAAGCACCGTAGTTGGAGACCAACAAGTGGGCTTCAAGCTGCTCGTCGGACAAGCTTCCGAAGCTTGTAAGAGCATCTGCTTTCGAACTGGAAGTCGCGGAGGAGGAGGTGTTGACTTGGGAGCGTTGCTGCGAGCCCATCTTGATTCTCTTACTAAGATTAATTCAGTTGGGGATTTACACGTTGGCCGTGGACCAATGCCACAGTGCCCTTGGTTCTCAGGACAACCAAAGCTAGGTCACCTTAAACCTCCGAGTCCGCGAACCTACAAAGTTGTGAATTTTCCTAGCTACTTATTCCACTCCAACTGCCATAGCCCCTAGAATCGGAACCTGCACTTCCACCGTGATGCGAAAAGTCAACTTAAACCGATTCCAATTTCGCGTCGCAGGCAACATGATGGAATTCCGGGAGGCGTTCTGCGAGTCAACTTGGCAGCCAACCGCCTGCTTGTTTCGAGCCCAAACTAACCTCATTGAATGAAGACCATGAGCGTTCTGCACCCTTGCCGTTGGGCTCCACGTTTGCTGCCTTTGGTATTGTTTTGTTTAGCCCTCGGATGCGACTCTGCCCAGCAGAAGCGGGAAGCCGCCGGCCGCGCGTTGGCAGCCCAGCAAAACGCGGCTGCAGCGGAAGCGCTGGAGGCGGAACAAGCGGGCGACGCTTCGCCCCCAGCCACTGGATCTCCCGGAACCACTGGCGAAAAAGCGGTGAGTAGCAGTGTTACCCCCACGGCCGAACTTGAATCGCCGCCCCGTTCTGCTTCTCCTTCTCCGCAATCCACCACCCCACCTCCTACATCGGTCGCACTGGCCGGCGATGGCCCGTGGATCACTGCGGAGCAACTTCCCTGGGAAGCCGCCTTTCTGCAGTACGTGGGCAACGCCAGAATTGGCTACACCCATTTCAAGATTTCGGCCTCCGCCTTGGAGGGGACCAAGCAGATCACCGTCCAACGCACCGACTCCGTGGAATTCATGAGAGCCGGGCAGCTGTCGCGCGTCGAGATTCAGTTCGAATCTCTGGAATCGATGAATGGCGGCCTAGTCGACTTCACCGAGACCACCACGCATGGAGATAACGTGACGACCACCGAGGGCAAGTTGGTTCGTCAGGTCCTGAAGCTCAAGACGGAAGTCGCCGGAACGATCAAGACCCAGTCGATCCCAATGGAAGCGGGAACCTGGGGGGCGATGGGCGTCCAAGCGGTACTGATGCAAAAGCCCATGGTGCGCGGTGAAAAGCGAATCATCAAAATATTCCTTCCCCAACTAAAACGGATCGTGGATACAGAGTTGATCGCCGGCGACTGGGAAACAACGACGCTTCCTGAAAGTGGCCACGCCGAACTTCTGCCCGTCGATATCGTGATGATGGCAGATGAGGACAATGGTGTGCGGACTCGCAACTGGGTCGATGCCCAAGGTGAAATTCAAAAAACTGTTTCACTGAGCGGTCTCAACATGAGCACCTTTCGAACCACCGTGGCGATGATCGAGAGCATGCAAGCCGGATACGAGATCGATGACATGGAATCGTTCGACATCCCGTTAGCGGGGACACTCCCCCAGGACTCTCAGCCGCAAACCATTGTCTACAAAGTCGACGGCCTGGGTGTCGATCCCTACGACCTACTGCCACGCGAAGGGGCACAAGCCGTGCAGTCGGTCAGTGCGCGTAGTGCCGCCCTGACCGTCCAACACATCGCTTTAGCAGATTTCCCAGCGATCGCCGCGCCCGACAACTTGAGCGACTACTTAGCCGCCTCCCCCTTCCTGCAAACCGAGCACCCCAAACTCAAAGCGCTCAGCCTAAAAGCCGCTCAAGCTGAACTCAATTCAACAGATCTCGCCCTCGAACTAACTCAGTGGGTGTTCCAAAACATGCAGCTGGAACCCACCCTCTCCAGCCATTTTGAAACGGCCTTGGAAGCCAGCCAATCGCTGAAAGGCGACAGTACCGAATGTGCCGTCCTACTGGCAACCCTGTTGCGATGCCGCGATATTCCAGCCAGATGTGCTAGTGGTTTGCTTGCATCCCCCGATGGCAAACTCAGCTTCCACATGTGGACCGAAGCCTGGATCGACGATCACTGGCTGCCGCTCGACGCGACTCGCGGTGGCCCTACGAATACCAACTACATCAAGTTGCTGGATTCCCCACTGTCCAGTGAGAATCCCTATGGGGCGATATTGCCGGTCCTCGAGGTCATGCCGAAACTGGAGATTGGAATTTCAATGGTGGAGTGAGGGCCGATCTAGGTATTCCGCTACCGCGGCCAGCAGCGGGTCGATTGTCTCCGCTTGAATCGCCTGCTCCACCGGCCACGGGAACCACTCGTATCCCAGATGTTCTGTGAGGACAATTTCTCGAGGCTGGTCTAGATATCCAAGAAAATAAGTGACGCGCTTGATATGGACGCCATGCCGCTGGTTGTCAACTTGATATTCCAACACGAACTGAAAATCGGGATCGACCTCGATGCAATCTGGGGGGATCCCGGTTTCCTCCACGGTTTCTCGCAAAGCAGTTGCTAAAATGCTCTCGTTCGGTTCGGCATGCCCTTTAGGAAGATCCCACCGATGCTTATGCTTCATCAGCAGGAAGCTCGGAGGAACAGCTCTAGAGAAGAGCAAGAATCCAGCAGCTTCGACTCGAGTGGCCATTTAAACCTCTTATTTCGTTGAACCTCGCAACACATTTGATGAAAATCTACACCAAGAGCGGCGACAAGGGGACTACGGGCCTGTTCGCAGGACCCCGCGTTTCTAAAGATCACCCACGCATTGCCGCCTACGGCACGGTTGATGAATTGAACGCCATGCTGGGAGTCATCGCCAGTTCGAGCCAGTTGTTATTCCAGGACGGGGTCCCCCTCACCACCTTTCTGCAAGAGATCCAGAGCGACCTCTTCTCGATCGGAGCGGAGTTGGCCACTCCCAACGCGGACAAGCAAGGCATGCGTTTGCTCGATCTGGCACGCATCGAAGCGCTTGAAGCTCGTATTGACGCAATGCAGCTGCAACTTGCCCCGCTAGAGAGCTTCGTCCTGCCTGGCGGAACACAGGGATCGTCCATGCTCCAGTGGGCTCGCACGGTTTGCCGTCGCGCCGAGCGCGAGGTCGTCCATCTCACTCTCCAACCCGATGCGAACGAGTGTGATTTGGTGGTTATCTACCTCAACCGACTCAGCGATTTGCTGTTCGTCCTAGCTCGATACGACAATCACTGCGCAGGGGTGCAGGATATCCCGTGGCGCAAGCCGAGTTAGAGCCCGCCGTTCGCAAACGGCTGAACCCCGTAGAGCTAAAACCTAATAATAAGAGTAGCAACTGAGCTTTTTTCGCTTAGGACACGAACTTTCCCAGTTCTTGGTTCCTCCCGATTCCGAGCCGCGCCGCAAAACGCTAGACTGTTGGGCACGGCGGCTTGGCAGCTGAAACTTCTCAGCAGCCAACGAAGTGGTTGGAGCCTCGATTGAGGAAAAGTTGTAGATTAGACGAGCGAAAGATTCCATGCGTCCGCTCGCCGAATAGCGTCCCCAGACTGCTTGTCCCAAGCAAATACATTCTCTACTGAGAAACCACCGCGGAATTGCTCGCATAGAATCCTGGAGATAACGGATGAAGAAAATCGAGGCCATCGTACGGCACTTTAAACTCGAAGATGTCAAAAACGGGCTTACCGAACAAGGCATTCACGGCATGACGGTCTGTGAAGTCCGAGGTTATGGAAGGCAGAAGGGACACACAGAAATCTACCGTGGTACAGAATACGCAGTCGATTTCGTTCCTAAAGTCAAAATCGAAGTGGTCTGCACCGACGCAAATTTGCAGATTGTGATCGACACCATTTTGCAAACAGCTCAGACTGGTCAAATTGGCGATGGCAAGATTTTTGTGACAGACCTCAGCAATGCGGTTCGAATTCGGACAGGCGAAAGTGGCGAAGAGGCCATCTAAACTCCACCGCGTCTCCCGTGCATGCTCCTGGTCCACATCGCCCCATGCTGGACTCCGTCAGACACCAAACGCCTTGCTTGCCTCTCTGCCCCCAGAGCGGCTGATGGCTTCTGTACTCATTCAACCCAGTCCGACGAGGATTACATGCCCGTAATAGGTGGCTTGCCAGCGGCAGTCATCCAATCGCGAAAACGGCTCGACGAAGGCCGACAAAAGCTCCGCGCCCAACACGATTCAGGTTCGCCCGGCCTGCATGTGTGCGTGCGTTTGACCGATTTGGTGGACTCGATCGTACTCGACCTTTTCGATCTGGCTCTAGAACAGTCTGGCATGGCGAACTCCAGTGGCGCATTTTCACTGGTTGCCCATGGAGGCTATGGTCGGCGCGACGTGGCCCCCTTCTCCGATGTCGACCTGATGCTGCTGCATTCCAAGTCCGTGGCCACCGAAGCGGTCTCGGTGGCTCGACTGCTGAGCCAATGGATTGTTGATTCGGGTTGCCAACTCGGCTTCTCACTCCGAACCCCACAGCAATCCTGGAAGCTCGCCTGGTCCGACGCAACCGTCTTCAGCTCCCTGGCGGAAAGCCGCCTGATGGCTGGCAGCACGGAACTGTTTGCGACCTATATTCGCGGACTCCGCCAAGGCGCTCGCCGACGGAGTCAAAAGCTCATCCGCAAGGTGGAACACGCTCGATTTGAGGAGCGTCGCAAGTACGGTGAGACGGTCTTTCTCCTCGAGCCCAACATCAAACGCTCACGGGGAGGACTGCGAGACATCCAACTCATGCGATGGATCGGCTTTGCGAAGTTCGGCGAATGCGATATCGAACGCTTGGCCCAGTTGGGGCACATCACACCGGAAGATCACCAAGCGCTTCGACGGGGATATCAATACCTGCTGCGACTGCGCAATCAAATGCATTTCACCGCCGGCAAGTCTCAAGATCAACTCGATCGAGCCCTGCAAATACGCCTCGCCGAATGGAGTGGGTTCGAAGGTGAGGAGGGGATTTTGCCGGTTGAGCAGTTTATGAAGCAGTATTTCGAGCACACCAGTGAGATCCGGTATAGCAGCGCGCATTTCGCCAATTCGGCGAAGTGGCAATCTCCCATCGCCAAGTCCATTGAACATACCGTGGCCTTCCCCGTACGTCGCGACTACCGCGTCGGTTGGCGGCATGTGTGGGCCACGAAATCGGGCTTAGAGCGTCTCAAACGCGATCCTGCTGCAGTGCTGGAACTCATGAGTGTTTCGAGCTTGTTCGACAAGCCGATCGAACACACGACATGGCGCGAAATTCGCGCCGCGATGCTGACGCGGCAAGCCGGAGATATCGACGATGTTACCATTCAACGCTTTATGGAACTCCTCTCCAGTTCCGGTAACCTTGCCGATCAACTGCGACGCCTCCACGAACTGCGCGTGCTAGAACAGATCATTCCAGGGATGACCCACGCGCGGTGCCTGCTGCAATTCAACCAGTACCACAAATACACCGTCGACGCTCACTCAATTCAAGCGGTTGATTGCGTCACCGACCTAGAGTCGGACGAATCCCTTCTGGGAATCATGTATCGCGGCCTAAAAAACAAAGCCATCCTGCACTTAGCATTGCTGATTCACGACCTTGGCAAAGGCTTTGCAGAGGATCATAGCGAAGTGGGCCGACGCATTGCCGCCAAAACAGCCGATCGGCTGTGCCTGTCGGCGCAAGACAAGGAGACGCTGGAATTCCTTGTGCACCAACACCTGCTGCTAGCCCACACCGCCTTTCGGTACGACCTGAGCGACAATAGAGCGGCCGTCAAATTCGCCTCGGTGGTTGGCTCCAGCGAACGCCTGCAACTCTTGCTGTTGCTAACCTACGCCGACTTAGCCAGCGTTGGACCCGATGTGGTCAATCAGTGGAAGGTCGACTTGCTACTCCAACTCTACTACCAAACCGATTCGCACTTTCGAGATGATAAACCCGGGGAGGGATTCCGCGGCGAAATCACCTCTCGCCGCGAAGCCATCCTCCATGCAGTCCCCGCCAATATTAACCCTGGTAAGGATTGGTGGAAGGGGCAAATCGATGCACTTCCCATCGGCTACCTAATGCGTACACCACCGCATTTGGCTGTCAGCGAACTGGCCAATCTACTCGAATTGGAGCATAAGCCCTCGCTGACTTGGGGACGCTACATCGAATCGCAACAAGCCGTGGAGTACACGATCGCTACGCGGCAAACGGGCCGTCCCATCGGGGCCTTTCACCGCATCACCGGCGTCATCTCCAGCCTGGGCATGCAAATCAATGCCGCCGACATCCATACACAACCAGGCGATATCGCCTGGGATCGCTTCTTGGTTGAAGACCAAGAATACGAAGGCGCCCCCCCGCAGTCACGGATCGATCTCGTCTGTCAAAAAATCAATCAATCCCTAAATCCCGAGAGCCCCGCCGTTCCCAATTTCCCCATGAAATGGTCCTCGCGAGGCTCCAAGAATTCGGAGTCGCTGGAGATCCAACCCACGCAAGTGCGGTTTGACAACAGCACCTCCGAGAGCCACACCATCATTACCCTGTTCGCCTACGACCGCTTGGGACTTCTCTATTCAGTTTCGAAGGCGCTCTTCGAAATGGAATTAATTTTGCAATTTGCAAAAATTAGTACCCATCTCGATCAGGTCGTCGACGTGTTCTATGTAACCGATATGAATCATGCGAAGATCGAGGAAAGCACACATCTCTACATGATACGTCAACGACTACTCCAAGCCGCTCGCAGCCCTCTGAAGAGCCTCAAAGGCAGCTAGTCAAAGAGCGAGTCTACGATGCGCAGCGGTGATGCCTCTATGTTTCAGTGATGCATCTTCTGTTCGGCGAATCGCTGAAGCGTCGTGCCGTTCATCAACCACGGCGCCCCGTTCCATGACTCCCCTGGGCTGTCTGATGAAAACGCACTCAGGATTGGCAGCGAAAGCTTAAGGACAGTAAGCCTTCAGACTCCTCTCGGTCGCACAACTTGGTCGCACAGCCCAGGCAGAGCTGGCAGAACGACCATTCACGCCAGCTGCCAGAACCCCACCGCAACGAGCTATTGATTTAATAGCAATTTGAAATTTGTGCGGAGGTAGCCACTCCCCATTGTCCTGTAGCAGTAACCACCTTTCCTTGCTCGCGGAGCGGCTTACTACTTCAACAGCCCCGCAAAGCCAACCCAGCCGCTACAGCCTTCTGCATCGCGAGAGTACGGTGCAATGCTCACTCTTTTGCTAGCCCTTGCGTTGCGCCCGTCGTCGCCCGATTGCATATTTTTTTAGCTAGCAAAAACTTGCACTTCGCTAGCCGCGGTGAATAGTTTCAGTAAGCACCCACGACGCCCGCTGCGGCACCAGCCCCGCAGTTCATGTGGCCCAGTTTGCCATCTCGAGGGATTAGGTTCGTGGTGCCCTTTTTTGATGTGAGACTCTACCGTTTGCGTGAATCATGCGCCAACTCTTGTGTACATGATGTGCCGAGACTGGCTGTCCTTTCTCCGAACGCGTAGCGCCATGGATTCGGCTAAGATCGCCACTTCTCGACAAGGGTACCAAAGATGAAATTTAAGATCGCACTCGCCGCCGCTGCCTTCTCTTGCTGTGGTGTTCATTCGACGTTTGCTCAAGTACGCGTGTTAGGGGGTTTCGGAAGTCCCACCCCAGCACCTCGGCTTGTCGCGGCACAATCAGATGCACTTGATTTGGCGGCACCTACCTCCGACTCCGCTGGCAACACAGAAGCTTTAATCGAAGCACTGCGAGAGCCCGCGACGCCTCCAGCTCCGCCCGCACCAGCACCACCGGCTCCCACGGAAGTCATCCCGGCTGAGCCGTTCTCTCCTCACGAAGCGAACGCTAGCGATCCCAATGCTTTAGTATCTCCTCACGATTACAATCCAGCCATTGTCGATACGATCAACAACTACGGCACCATCGCAGGTATGGAGCAGACACACCTCTCGCAAGTCGCTTGGCCGCAAACCGCCCATCGCACCGACCCGCTAGCCAGCTTCCTGTTGCGTCAAGGCTGTGGCCAAGGCCTGTGGGCGAACTATCCCAATGAACGAGCGGCCGATTGTGCCGCCATGTGGGCGCACATCCACGCTCCGACACTCTGCGAAAAACTTCACAGCCACTTTGGTGGCAGCCCATGTGGCACGTGTGGCACAGCAGGCTGTGACACTGGGGGATGCAGCACCGGTAGCTGTGCATCGGGTGCCTGCGATGCGGCCACGGTCCGACCGCGGAACCGCTATCTCGAGCACCTAAGCTTTCCCCCAGCCCCCAGTGGCTGTGACTCGGCAACGTGCGGATCGACTTCCGCCGCACCGCAACCTCCCGTCTACCTCGGTTCCCAACCCACCCCTCGCACCAACGTAGCCACAGCTCCTAGCGATCTGAAGTACCACTAGCGCATTGTCAAGACTTAAGAATTAGGGTTTAGCGAGCGTTCGGAAAAAGGTGTCCGACACCAAAAGTGCAAAGCACCCGAAGGGCCGTTCCGGCTTTTGGTGTCGGACACCTTTTTCCGGGCAACCCGAAAATTAAGCTTGGACAATGCACTAGCCCTCGCTGTGCAGTTATTGAACTGAAGTTTCGACTCCCATTCTTCCGATACTATTGGTACCACGGATTGGGAGTCGAGAACGGAAGCAATTCCGTTCCCACGACATAGATGGTCATGGTGTGACGATGGAGCGGCATATCATGACCATTTTTCGTGCGCGGTCAGTGCCCCTCCTCCAATGAGTTGGTATTCACCGCTAGATTGCCAAGCGACCTGTGGCTAAATGACTTGGCAAATCAGGCACTTGAGATATTCGGTTTCTGGACAATTCACATCGACGGGGTGGTCGACGTCCGCTCCCGTATTCTCCAGGATCTGAATTCTTCGTCGACTTCGCTTCGCTACCGAGCCGAGCATGCCCACGAAATCTTCGCGACCGACGCGGCCCGAGCAACTGCAGGTAATCAAGATACCCCCGGGCTGTAGAAGATTCACCGCAGACAGATTTAGGCGGTGGTAGGCTCGCAGTGCTGCAGGCACCTGGTTGCGGTTGCCAGCCATACGCGGGGGGTCGAGGACGATCGTCTGGAATTTCTTCCCCGTCGCGACCGTTTGCTCAAGATAGTCAAAGCAATCTGCCTTCTGAAATTCAATCTGAGCAAAGCCGTTGAGATGAGCATTTTGCTGCGCTTGCTCGAGCGCCTTGGCGCTGCTGTCCACGGCGGTAACCTTGGTCGGCTGGCCCCAGCGGCACGCCGCCAAAGAAAAACCGCCCAAATAACAACACACGTCCAGCATTTCCCCTGCTTGGACCCAGCGGGCTGCCCGCAAGCGGTTCGCACGTTGATCTAGGTAGTAACCGGTCTTTTGGCCCGAAGTTAGATCGATCCCCACCCGCACGTCGTTCTCCACCAATTCCACCAACGACTCCGGTGCGGCGCCACGTAGCAATTCATCACGCGGCTCCATTCCCTCGTTGCTGGCTGTCTTCGCATCCGTGCGTAGGAAGATCCCCTGCGGATGAAAGCGCTCTTGCAGCCAGGCCACGATTTCATCCAACCACCCCAGCATGGCCAACGCGGTTACCTGAACGACGATATAGTCACCGAACTGGTCGACGATCAAGCCGCTCAACCCATCTCCCTCACTATTGACGAGCCGGACGGCAGTCAACGCCTGGTGACTCTGTAGCCAATGCTGCCGCAGGTTGACCGCACGCTCGACCTGCCCGAGAACCCAGGCAGAATCGAGATTCAGGTTGGCATCCCACTGATACAATCGCACCCGAATTCGACTGGCCGGATTGTAGATTCCACGGCCGATCCACTGCCCAGATGATGTCACGAGTTCCACCGCTTGTCCCGCCGCAACTGCGGATGTCGGCTCAATAATGGAACGATTGAGGACCCAGGGATGATGCCCCGTAAAATTTCCGGCGTTGCGAGAATTAAGGATTAGTTGGGGTAGGGCTTGCATGGGAATCACAATGCGACTGGTCGAGACAAAACACGGAGTAAGTCTCGCAGTCTAGTTGGTCTGTCTGAATTTCCTAGCCCATGAGCTCTCGACCTGGCATCCCAAGACCGGTTGGAACTACCCAAACAGTTGGGAAATCACCTGCCCGTCACGAACCAACGTGATGGGGCGGCCCGTTTCGGTGTGATACTCCTGCCGAGGATCGATTCCCAGGCTGTGATAGAACGAAGCGGCGACGTCATCGGGCTTGATCGCCTCGTGTGCGGGCCCTGACGCGGTGGCATCACTCTCACCAATCACTTGCCCCCCCAGCATTCCACCTCCGGCCATGAGCATAAACATGCAACGCGGGTAGTGATCGCGGCCCCCTTCAGCGGAGCGGGTATTGATTTTTGGGGTCCTGCCAAACTCACCGGTCGTCATCACCGAGGTCGATTCCAGCAAGCCGCGCTGCTCCAATCCAGTCAGCAGGGAGGAGAGCCCGGCATCCAGTTTGGGTAACAATTGGGTTTTGAGCTTGGTAAAGTTGTCTGTGTGCGTATCCCACCCGCCCAACGAAAGCGAGACGAAACGCACGCCAGCCTCAATTAAGCGAATCGCCAATAAGCAACTCTGCGAAAAATTCTCCGGCTCAAACTGCTTGGCAAAAACCGGGGACTCTCTGGAAATATCAAAGGCCTCGCGCGCTTGGCGACTTGTGATCATATCGAACGCCTTTTGATTGAAACGGTCCAGCCCTACCAACAATTGATCACTCTCTTGCAGTTCGCTGAACGTTTGATCCAATCCCTTCAGAAGGCCTCTTCGCCGTTCGATTTCCTCGAGTGTGGAATCCTCCCCCAATGAAATCCCGCGCACATGATAGGGCTGCCCCGCCTTGGGAGAACTACCGGTGTTCAGGGGAGCATACTGAATGCCCAAGAAGCCGGCGCGTTGGCTACCGCGAGGAATCGCGACGAAGGGAGGTAGCTCCTTGGCAACAGGAAGTTCTTTAGTCACCACCGCCCCGAAGCCCGGGTATTCCAGCGAAGCTAGTGGTCGACTGCCTGTGTTCACGTACTCCTGCCCGAGGCGGTGAGCCGCCAGAGTATGGCTGACACCACGCAGGATTGTGTACTTGTCCGCACATTGCGCCAACTTCGGCAAGTGCTCGCAAACCTGGATGCCTGGCACGTTGGTGGCGATGGGTTGAAAGGTACCACGCGTTTCACTCGGTGCTTGCGGCTTGGGATCGAACGAATCCAGATGGGATGGCCCACCCGGCAGATCGATAAAGATTGCGGCTTTGGCCGGTGCCCCCTGCCGCACCTCTCCCCCATGCGTGAGTTTCAAGTAGTTCGCCAGAGTCAGGCCGCTGGCCGCCACGCTACCGACGCGCAGAAAATCGCGGCGAGTCCGTCCGTCACAGGTACGATGCAAGACCATGTTTCATCTCCCTCAAAGCTGTATTTGATTCGCGATTTTAGTGATTGAGAATAAACTCTTTCGTGTTGACCAAGCTCCACATCAGCGCTTGAACGGCCTCGACCGGGTCGTCACCGGTCCGCAGGAAATTCATGGCCACGCTCTGCTCTTCTGGCTTAGGCTGCCTACTAACGGTTCGCAGGTACGCGTTCTCGACAATCCACTCCGCCTGTTCATCAGTGATCGCTGCATTTACGGGCTTGGGTTGCCCCCTCTCGGGAATTTCAACCGTTGAGGAAGCTAACACTCGCTCCAACTCATCCTCCAAACCATTTCTCTTGGCAATCTGTTCCGCTTTGCCCATTAGCGCATCACGCCGCTCGCGAAGCAGCTTGACCTGCTGCTGTTGCCCGCGTGCTCGAGCTTGTTGCATCTGCTGCTGCATGCGGTCCATCTGCTTGCCAAACGATTCGATCAGCTTCTCAAATCTTTCCTGGCGCGCCGCATTCGCGGGTCCAGCCCCTGTAATCTGCCAACCATATTTGCGCGCTACCGCGGCGGCCCAGCTCGTGGCTGGATCCTCCAGCCATTCATGGACCGCAGTATCGTTGAGGAGGAACACGGTCTGCAACAAACTGGATTCACTCGAACGATCGCAATCGCAGTTGGACTCTCGCACGCTCCTGCCAAAAACGCTTAGCGTATAGCTGGTGGAATCGGTCTTCGCCAAAGAGCGTGGACTCGCACCAGCCACGGTCAGGGCGCGAGGCATCTCCAATTCCGCAACCTTCTTCCCCAGAGCGTCGTTCGCTAGGGCCGTACGAACTGCATCATGCGTCGCCTCAGCAGGCAAGCGTCTCAGCAAGCTGTGGCTAAAATTGTGCCTATCCTCTGCATTACTCTCGTTCGGTTGCCAGCTGCGTTGGTAGGCATCGCTATTCAAGATTTCTCGGTGCAGCCACTTCATGTCGAATCCAGACTCGCGAAAGCCACTGGCCAAATGCTCCAGCAATGGGCCATTGCTAGGCGCATTGGCGAGACTCAAATCATCGGGTGGATCAACGATGCCGACTCCAAAGTATTGGGCCCACACACGATTGGCAAACGCCTTGGAAAAATAGGGATTCTCTTCCGATCGCAACCAAGCCATCAACTGCTCTCGTGCATCGCTTCCATCCAATTCGACCCACTCGCCTCCCAGCAATTTTGCCTTAGGAGGCTCCACGGGCTTGCCTCTCCCTTTTGCCTTGGCCCTACGGTTCGCCGCCGATTGCGTATTGACCGTCAATTCGGGAAAGGGAATAGTTTCGCCATCGACCAACAACTTGCTCAATTCACGTCGTAGCAAATTGCCCTTGAGCTCCCTATCGACATCGAGCGAAGTGAGCATTTTTGCAAAACTTCGTTTGCTATCGGGAGCCAACGTATTCTGGCGAGCCTGCACAGCGCCAAAGAGACCTTGAAACTGCTCAAAATCCTGCTTGGACCACTGGTCAAACGGATGCTTGTGGCACTGCGCACACTGAATGCGTACGCCCAAGAAAGAGTAAGCAAAACCGATGGCTTGCTCTTCCGCCGTGCGAAAATTATTCCGCGCCCAATAGTGCACCAACCCTGGTCGCTCAGCGAATCCAGCTCCCGAAGAATCGCGACACAACTCGCTCATCACCTCGCAGTACTCAACATACGACTCATCCGGCTGGCGGCTGTTGGCTGTAACGATTCCCTCGACCAGTTGGTCGTAGGGCACATTATCCCGGACGCGTTTCAAAACCCACTGGTACCATTGGTTTTCGACACGCACCGATTGCGGCAAAAAATTGCGAAGCTGATCGTCATTATTACCGGTAATGTCGCAGAGAAACGTGGTCCACTGAGCCGCGTATCCAGGTCGCTCCAGCAATTCTTCAACTTTCTGCTGCCTCTTGTCAGCCGATTCATCGGCAGTGAATGCCAACACCTCCGCAGCACTGGGAAGCGTGCCAATCGCATCCAGCGATGCGCGCCGCAAAAACTCTTCGTCGGTGCACAATGCGGAGGGCCGCATTCCCAGCTTCTGTAGTTTGACGGCGATATGCCGATCCACTTCCGTTCGCGCCTCGGTTTGCACGAGTTGCTGCGGTTTGCCAGAGTCACTTGTCACGGGCCGCAGCGCCAGAATGGGTACTACTGCATTGTCGTAAGAGACCACAACATGCGTATCCCCCGCCTCTCCACCTGTCACCAAGCCTTCAGCATTGACGTCCGCGATCGCATCGTCGTTGGAATGAAATCGGCACAGCGCCGTCACATCCTCGCGACTACCATCCGCCCACTCTGCAACCACACGGACCTGCTGCTGATCCCCTGCTCTTCCGAACCAAAGTTCTGCTGGAGAAACGTGCAAATGTTCTAAATGCTGCACCTCTTGCGTATCGAAAGGAGCATCAGCCTCGATCCACTTGCGCAAGACCCAGTACTCCCAGCTTCCAACCGCAAAGCGCTCGCCCCCACCATGATCTTCTGCGCTAACCGGCTTCGTTAAAACAAAACTCTCCAACTTGTCCTCGAGGTCGACACGGGCCGCTCCATCCTCCAATAGGGCTTTGTAATCCGCGACAAAATCGTATCCAAACAGGGAGAGTCCGAATCCCCCCTGCCCTTGAAACGAGCCGTGGCAAGCGCGACCATTGCAGCCCAAACGCCCCAGCAAAGGGGACACATGGCGTTGGAAGTCAGGCACTTCTTCCGTGACTGGGCCACTGCCCTGAAGCTCCTCCGGAGTCAGCTCTTTATCTGAGGAAGTTGGCAGTGCTCGTGGTGCAAACCTCTGATAGATCGGTGGTAGAGCAACCTGCACGGCCTCTCCCGTAAGTATTCCACCCGCTGGCTCGGCGGCCACAGTACTGGACACGAAGCTGATCCACACCAGCCACAGAAATCGGCTCATTTGCGATCCTACCATTCGACATTCTCTCCAACAAATAATCGGGCGTTAGTATGCTCCAACACCCCGGCGAGTGTTCTCCTAACGACGTGGCGTTTGCCGCTTCATCCGAGCTTCCCAACTCTTCATGGACTTGGCTTTCAATTCCTCTCGACCATTCGCATGCCGCTCGAGTTGCGTCTGAATTTGCGACAATTGCTTGGCCGCGCGCTCTTCCAACAACTTCAGCCGGGCAAAGTCTTGTGAGATTTCGAGATCCACCAATTCCTCGAATCGCTCCTGATGGGCTGCCCGCGACTTCCCGTCCGCAATCAACATCTCGGCGGCCAACAAACGGAGTTGCGACCGGGTATTCCACAAATCGAGCTCGATCTGGTAGGTCTCAGCGTCACGCTGCGACAAGGACGACAAGCGTTGGTGGGCGCGCGACATCTCTCGCATTGCTTGCCGATACATGTTCGGATTTTGCTTCTTGAGAAAAAGGAGCAACTTGGCTAGCTTAGGCTGATGTTCCCGCACGAACTCCAACACATCTGCTTCTCGTTCGCTGGCAGCAGACTCACTCTCCGGAGATTGCGGCTTGTGAGTACCGAGCGTCCGCGAGCGCGATCTGCGATTCCCACTCTCGGCCCCCGCGTCCGCTTGCGTGTCCGAGCGGTCTTCGCTCTCAGGCTGGCTGACCGACAATTCCTCTCGGGGGCTCTGAGCACTAGCGCTTTGAATTCCCCACAGCAGCCCCACTCCACAGAGCAGTCCCCGCAAGGCTGTTACGCCGCAACGCAATCGGCAGCCCTGCAATCTGCCTCTCGTATTTCTGTAGCTGTTCATTCTACTGGTCACCTTAGGACTCCCCTTCCATCCACATCAACCGAGCCGCTTCAACGACCCAGTCTTGCGTTTCTTCACCCTGCGCCTCACTCCAAGGGCCGGCCAACATCTCTCCGCCCCTCTCCGATGTATCCGTTGCATCACTGTCGGGTCGAAACTCAATCTCAACCTGTCCGTCTGCAGACAGCTCTGCATCCAGACTCGACCATGAATCGGCCACCAATTCCAAGGGATACCACTCGCCGCCCTCATCCGTCAGTGCGGCCTCTAACGAACGGGGGGCCCCATTGGCAACAACGCGGTTCCAGTTCTCACCGATGCCCGCCGTCCAATCCAACGATCTCCCGAGCATCAGGAGCACCGCCACCGCAGCCACAACTGCCACTCCCCACAGTTTGCCTCTCGCACTCGCGAAAACCCTCCCACGACTGCATTGCTTGAGCCTCACTCGACCTTCTCCTCTTCGCACGATCCTCTGCCCAGAGCGTTTGGCGGCGCAAGAGACCAACTGCAACCACTCCATGCGGTCTGCAACCGCTAAGGCTCGGGCGGGCTCTTCCAGCATGCGCAATTCAAACTCAGCTCGATCCAGCGTGGGATCCTCGAGCAAATAGCGATCCATGTCTTCCTCGGAGAAGAGGAGGCTTCCGGGCTGTTTCATGGGCGTCGTAGGCAGTTTAGGATTCATCGGCCAAGCTTCTCTTAAGTTTCTCAAGTGCAAGACGCATCCGAGACAATGCGGTACCTAGTGGAATTTTCAAACTGGCTGCAATTTCTGCAAAGCCCTGCTGCCCGGCCATACGGGCCAAGACGACCTGCCGCTGCTCGATCGGCAGATGATCGATAGCTGCCTGCAGCCTCTCCACTTGCTCAAGCCGCTCCATACTCCGCGACGGATCAGCACCTGCCCCCGTCGTGCCACCACTTGGCTGCTGCTCCCCCCAGCTGGACTCTGCGCCGTACTGGTCAGAAGCGCGGTGAGGCTGGCGGCGTTCTTTGCGGCGTAAATTTTTGGCCTGGAACTGAACGGTTCTCACGAGCCAGCCAGACCGCTGCGTTTCGGGAATGGCATCAAGCTTCTCTGAAAAAAGCACAAAAGTATCCTGGACGGCGTCTCGCGCCAGCTCCCAATCTCGTAGCAGAGCCCACGCAATCCTCTCCAACTGAGGAGCCAATTCCGCGTGCAACTCACCGACGATCTGGCGCGAAGTCTCCGCCGCACCGACACCATACGAACTCCCTCGCTCGGGATTGCTTCGCGGTCCCCATGCTCGTTCGGTCGAATCGGTTGACTGTGGCTCCTCGGGGGCCGCATCAGCTGTCAAGTTCCCTCCCAGCTACCTTGAGCGGCAGCACGTTCCCTAGTCAAGCGGCAGCTCAAACCTCCCACCTCGCACAATCAAAACAATCCAAAGATTGAATTGGTAAATTAACATCTGTCGATCGCACTAGGGCGCGACTCTACCGTGCTATGTCAGCCGATGCCCCATTTATTCACTCCAAGCCTTAGAAAAGTTGGAAAATCTTTAGGTTTCTCCGAACCTGACGAGCGCCACAGACACATTCTGACCGACCAACGCGAGATTCCACCCCCTTACCAAGCGGTTTTGCCGTTCCACGGGAGGCTGGGGCCGTTTGCAGTGTTCTCTGTGTCCGTCACAATACAGCATCCTTAGCCCTATCTACCTGCTCAGTATCGTTGATTACTCCGTGTAATTGAACTCGGGTGTTACCGCTCCGGACCCAATCGTCGCTAGGAAAATTTTTCACCTAGCGTGCTCCGCGATTACCATCTATGGACCACACTCTCATTCCTCCAGCCTTCCACCCCGGGGAGTCACCAGTGACGAAGGAAGCCGAAGTCAACACCCAATCCACCACCTCCGATCCCGATTCCGGCGCGCCAGAAGCCGCCGTCAAGGATCGGTCAGCCCGCTATTGGATTGGATTTGATCTGGGGGGCACCAAGATGCAATGCACCCTCTTCGACGAATCGCTCAAGCAAATCGGCTCCCGTCGCCGGCGGACCAAAACGGAACTGGGCGTCGAGGGAGGTCTCGATCGGATTGCCGCTACGATCTCAAAAGTTCTGGACGATGCCGATGTGCTTCCCTCGCAATTGGCCGGAATTGGAATTGGCTGCCCTGGTCCCGTAGAGTGGAGCAAGGGGGTCGTTCGCGTAGCCGTCAATCTTGGGTGGAAAAACGTAGCCGTCGGCAAATACTTGGAAGGCAAGTTCAATTGCTCAGTAACGGTTCTGAATGACGTCGATGCGGGCGTCTACGGTGAGTATGCTGCTGGGGCTGCCAAGGGAGCGCGGACCACCGTCGGAATTTTCCCCGGCACGGGTATCGGTGGCGGATGCGTTTATGACGGCCAAATCCTGCGTGGTAAACACCTCACTTGCATGGAAATTGGTCATACAAAAATCAATGGCTCGCCACGCCCCGGTGGAACCGGCATGGCTGGCACCCTGGAAACGGAAGCCAGTCGCCTAGCAGTAGCTGGCGAACTTGCCAAGCTCGCTTACCGAGGCGAAGCCCCCAACCTGTTTAAAACGGCCGGTACCGATCTTGGCGCAATCCGTAGTAAAACGATCGCGGAATCCATTGCTGCCGGAGACAAAAATGTCGAGCGTGTCGTGGAAGACGCCTGCGAGATGATCGGCTACGCCGTGGCCAACACCGTCCTCATGATCTGCCCCGATGTCATCGTTCTGGGTGGCGGTCTGGTCGAAGCCATGCCCGATCGATTCGTCAAAGCGATCTCCAAGTACGCGAAGAAAAACGTGTTCGAATGCTATCGCGATGAGTTCGAAGTCCGCGCTGCCAAACTTGGCGATGACGCCGGCACCGTCGGCGCCGCCGCCTGGGCCCAAAAGGTAAGACAACAATCCTCCTAACCAGGCTTGTTGAAATTGGAACCCGCCGCCTGACGGCATGTCGATTTCATCGCGATTTCAGTTTTACTGAGTAGGTAGCTTTCCTAATTGGCCGGTTGCGGCAACCACCTGTCCTTGCTCACCGGGCTGTTGAAATAGTTACCCGCCGCGTCAGCAAGGATAAGTGGTCGCCACTGCAGGTCGATTAGGGGTACTTCCTGCACGTTAGAACTCAAGGCGCTATTAAATCAACAGCCCGTCACGCTGCGGGTTACTATTTCAACAATCCCGTGAGCAAGGCAAAAGCGACTACTGCTCACGCCTCTTTCCAGTCACGAATTGTTTTGACTACCGGCTCCAATTCGTCTTTGGCAACGTCAGGTGAATCGAGCAACGCCTCGATCACTCGCTTGGTAATCGCAGGCCTGTCCGGAGACAACAGAGGGGCAAAAGGCCCCGTCAGTTGCCCTTGCCCCATGCGTTCCAAATACTGGATTGCTACCTCCTCCGACAGCTCTGGACTCGGGGAAGCTGCTGCCGAGAGGGATGCAAGCACTACCTTACAGTGGCCGCGATGTTCCCAATTGGGCGTAGCAGACTCTGCCTCTGGATCGCTAAAGTACTGAACATCGAGGCTTTCGAGCAGGGCCCTCAGCTTGGGAACACTCGCGACTACGACGTCCGGTGCAACCTCACCAAGCTTCAAGAAATAGTCACCAAACTTGTAGTTGCCGAAGGCAGTCAAGTCATTGAGCGCATCGATCAGAACCGGCACGACTTGCTCAGCATACTGGGGCCGTCGATGCACGATCTCCGCCAAGCCACACCAGGCCGCACCACGCGGTCGGAAGCCTTGTCCTTCGCCCTTACAAATAGGAAGAAGCTTTCTGACGGCGAGCGCGTCGGATGCCTCGCTCGGCATCCATTCCTCTCGGGAATAGAACGGTCTCGCGCCACCATAGCCAAACGCACACACGGTAGTTTCTTGAACAACGTAGGACTCATGCAGCAACAAACGCTCTAGCTCCGCTTCGACTTGCGGCAAGCCCTCTCCCCAATGAACCAACAAAAAGGGTGCAACATAGAACAGCCTCTGGGCACTCCCCCTCTTGTCACTCGGATAGGGTGTAGAGTCCAGCGCCGCCAATAGTTTTGGTACGTCACTGGCAGTGAACCTCTCTCTGACATATTGGACCAACGACTGCGTGATGACACCCGACGACCGTTCTTCCAACAGTACTTCCAGGAATTCCTCAGCACTCTCGATCTCTATCCCTATCTGGCTCCCGGCCGCAGGGCTGCCGGAAGTCGAGTAAGTGAAAACCAACGGAAGCACCACTTTGGTTGATTTAAAATCGATCACGGATGTCAGTGCGTCGCGTAATCGCGCCGCCTGCTCGGAATTGAGATCAGCCTCCGCAACCACCGCCTCAGCAACGCCGGCTAGCGTGAGCCCCCAATCCTGATCACTGTCCCACAAGGTGTAACCTTTGCGAAAATTGCCTCGGCTCTTAAAGTCCTTACTGCCGGTTAGCAATTCATAAGCCCTCTTCCCATTTCCCTCCATGACTACGACATCCACGCTGGCCGGTTGCATGCGGCGCAACGCCTGAACACTTTCAGTAGTGATGCAAGTATCCTCCACCCACAACTTCTCGAGCGACGTTAATGGCTCCAATTCCTGGAGACCTTCGGAAGTGATTTCGGTATTGGTAAGATCCAAATTGACGAGACTGCTCATCGTCGCCACGTGCGGCATACTCGCGTCGGTGATCGATGTGTCATTCAGCGACAGATTGACGATACCTAGCGGAAGGCAGGCAATATGCGCGTCGGTGATATTAGATCGGGCCAGTGATAAAACGCTCAGTTTCGGAAATCGGTCAAGCAGCGCGCAGTCGTTGGGCTGCAAACTCGCCCCATCCAACGTCAAACGTTCGATTCCTGTGCACTGACTTAGCGCCTCTCGCAACTCAGCATTGATAACCAAGTCTCTCAGAGCCACACTCACTACGGAAGAAGGGTCCGTTGGACTGAACAGCACGACGCCCCCACCTCTCTGGATTGCATCAACAAAACCTTGCGACAGAGTACTGGGAGGTGCTGCCCGTCGCTGGAAATAATCCCCCGGCAGGTACATAACGACTACCATCAGACCAATGGCAACCAACATCGCGATGAAGAAATGTAGGCGTTGGCGAACCGACAGGGAAGCGTTCATCGTCTCATCACTTTCACTAGTCAGATTGCAATAGAAATGCTCCAAACCTCGAACACAGACACTTGCGTCGGATTCGATCGATGAGACCCAGTCCAGCTGCGACTTCGACAGGCGTGGATCACCGAGACCTCGATTGTATCATCGAAGCACTTGAGGAGCGCATTTCGAAAGACAAATCGCTAGCAACTCACCGCTTTCCATAACGCAACGATCCCACGATCCAGCATTAACATTCCTTAACCATCTTTCGCAGTGCATCGACTCCAGCTCGACGAACTCGGAAGGCGGACTCGGAGGGCGGACTTGGAGCCATAGAAAACAGCTTGACCGAACAGCTTGGTGCGAGCATGTTGTCGCGCGTTCGTCTCAACGCAGCGGGGACGGGTTGCGATTCAATTTCTCTCTCGCCGTCGCCAACAACTCCAGCGTAGCCGGATCGTCTGGGTAGAGTTGGTCGGCTTTGCGCAGCGACTCTTCGGCAAACGCCCATTCCTCCAGTGCCAAATGGACTCTACCTAGCTCAAAGAGAACGTACGCATCCTCAGGCTTGTGGAGTACCGCCAGCATCAAATACCCCTTAGCCTTCTCGTACTCCTCCACTCGGGATAGAAGTGCGCCATAGTAAACGTAGCCGCGGCCCCATTCAGGATAGTCTTCGAACAACAATTCGTATTGCACCAGGGCTGCATCGATCTCTCCCATGTGGGTCAAACAATCGGCCAGCACAAAACGACTCTCCGGGTCATTGGGCAACAACTCGAGTGCATCGCTAGCTCGCGGTGCCGCCTCCACGAACTTACCCGACCAATGCAAAACTTTGGCCAGATTGCGGAGAGCCACTCCATGGCTCCTCAGATCAACGCGAGAGAAGATGGACGCTTCAGACTCGCTCAAGACGGTTTCCTCCACGGGGATCCAGGCCTCGGCCCCCACTCCATTCTCTGCCACTTTCAACTCCTCCAAAATCCACACCGCCAACTGTCGATGGATCTCGAGAGTCGGATGGACGTGATCTAGAAAGTAGCGATCTCCTAAGATGCGGTTCCCCTGCTCTCGCTCACTCAGGGCGTGCAATTTCTCGTTAAAATCGACCAGCCATACATCGCGTGGCTCCTGCGTTGCTTCGGCTACGACCCGACGCAACGCGCTGTCGATCTCCTCAACCGCGCGCAGTGGACAAATATCCTCTTCAATTGCCAGCGAGAACTCTCGTCCCGCTTCATCGAACCGCTCCAGTGCCACGTAGGCTTGACCAAGTCGATAGCGAGTTTCGGCGTAGGCCGGATCCAACTCCACAGCTTCCTCCAACAACGTCGCCGCAGCAGCATAGTCCGCATCATCGAGTGCCGCGACCCCCTGCTGTACCCTGGATAAAATACGCTGCTGCGACTCGCTTTGCAGGCTGCTAAATTCACTTTTGAATGGCGTGCACGAACCTTCGTTGGAGGCAGGCGTGATAAACAGAATTTGAGAATTGCACCGGCGGGCGATATCCACCATTCTCTGAAGGTTGAATTCATAGTGGCGCAATACACCGCTGCGCCACGAGGCGTCGCGATGGTAGTCCACCGGTCCCACGGTATGGTTGAGTCGTTCGTCAACCTCCGGTGGCAACTGATTCTGTGTGGCGACCGGCAAATGATCTGCCGAGCGTCTGGCGGCCTGATACAAGCGATCCAAGACCGAATAAGAACGTGTCTGAGCCGCGAATGACTGCAGCGTCAGCAGCCAGCCCGGGCGATTGAGCAGGTCAGCGTAGGTTCGGCGTTCGAGGAATTCATTGTGAACGCTGTAGACAATAAACCAGTCGGGATCGTACTGCGACAACTCTTCCATGATCGCGGCTACACGGTAGCTCGCGTAGCTCACTCCACCCGCATTGATAACCTCCCACCGCGTGTGGGGATCGATCCGATTTAGCACTTCACGCAACCATCCACAAAAACTGGTTGTATCGGAATAGGGCCGCCCAAAAGTAGTCGATCCACCCAAGCAAAAGATCCGCTTCGTGCCCGGTCGCTTCACCCTAGGAAAACTCTGGTCGTTGAACCACACGAGCTTGCTGGGAGTCGTCGCCAGCCACTCCTCGGCTGGTTTGGCGTCCGTAGAGACGGCAGGGGCACCGTCCTGCATGGCTTCTAAGCGGCTTAAGAGATCGTCGCCAGAGCTATCGGGGGCCGTGGGCAGGGGAGAGAACAATGGAGTACTATTGCTAAACCCTACAAACGGATCGGCGGTGCTTGACAATGGAGCGACCCCCAGCAGCATGAGCAGGAACTCTGCCAAAACGACTAATGCGAGCACAGGGATGAGCGCGAAGCATAATTTGCGGCCACGCGAAATCTGGCGACGCGGCCGACTGGCTTGAGAATCCGGCCGGGTAGTCGACAAAGCGGACTTGGAGCTCAAACGAGTTTTCGATGAAATTTTCATAAATCCCTGGACAGCCCCCCCTACTCTGACGAACTCAGCACAGGCAGACCAATGGCCAGCCACACCGAAGCGGTTTATCTTAAGAATCCGCAGTAAGCTATCCCACGTCACTACGTAACCCAGCATTTCCCAAGTAACGACCATGGCGATCGAATCCCAAAATTATATCAATCGTGAATTGAGCTGGCTGGCATTCAATCAGCGAGTCTTGGAACAAGCGAAGAGCACGCATGTTCCCTTGCTGGAACGTCTAAAATTCCTAGCCATCTCTAGCAGTAACCTAGATGAATTCTTTATGGTTCGCGTGGGAGGCCTGCTGCTACAACTCAAAGCAGCCGTGGCCTCCACCGATCCAGCTGGCATGACGGTCCGCGCTCAATTGAAAGCCGTCCGCGCGCGAACCGCCGAGATGATTGAAGGCCAATACAATTGCTTCCTCAATCAACTCGAACCCGCCTTGAGGCAAGAGGGGATCGAACGAGTCACTCTCAAAAACGCCAGTGTAAAGCACCAGGAGGCTGCCAACCTTGTTTTCGACGAGGAAATCTTTCCCGTCCTCTCCCCCATGGCAATTCACTCTGCTGAGGATTTTCCACTCCTAGCCAACCACGCCTTGTACGTCTGCGCGCAGATTGCCACCGAAGGCAGCGATTCCCACCGCTTTGTCATCATCCCCTTGGGCAAAGTCATTCCCAGAGTTATCACGCTACCCGCAGAAAATGGCTTTCGATTTGCCATGCTCGAGGATGTCGTCTGCCACTTCATCCAGAGTTTTTTCACCGGAGAGCAAGTCGTCTCGGCAGCCGCCTTTCGAATCACTCGTAACGCCGACGTCAGCATCCAAGAAGATGCCGCAGCGGATCTCCTGCATGGTATGAAAGAATTGCTCCAACAACGCAAAACGGCCGATTGCGTCTGGCTGGAGGTCGATCAAGATGCTGCTCCCGAGATCCGGAAATTCCTCCAAACTTGCCTAGAAGTTACCGATCGCGAGACTTGCTTAGCTCCCAACCCACTCGACCTGTCCGCCTTTATGCAATTCACGGATCTGGAGGGCTACGACCATTTACGGGACCCAACCTGGACACCGCAAAAGAGCCCGCAAATCGACCCGACGGTAAGCATGTTTACGACGATTTCCGAAGGCGATCTTGTACTCAATCATCCCTACGAGAGCTTTGAACCGGTCGTCCGACTGATCGAAGAAGCGGCCGAGGACCCCGATGTGCTGGCGATCAAGCAGACCCTGTACCGCACGAGCCGCAATAGTCCCATCGTCAATGCGCTGCGCAAAGCGGCCGAACGAGGAAAGTACGTCACAGCCCTAGTGGAACTCAAAGCTCGCTTCGATGAAGCCCGCAATATCGAGTGGGCCCAAGAACTCGAAGAGGCGCAGGTTCAGGTCGTTTACGGTGTAAAATACCTTAAGACGCACTCCAAAGTCTGCATCATCGTTCGCCGCGAGCCTCGTGGAATTGTGCGCTACATGCACTTCGGCACCGGAAACTACAACGAAACCACAGCCAGATTCTACAGCGATATTAGCTACATGACCTGCAATGATGAACTGGGAACGGATACCAGTGCTTTCTTCAATGCAGTCACCGGCTACAGCCAACCACAACCCTACAACGCGCTCGAAGCCGCTCCCATTGGACTGCGCAAAAAACTACTCGAACTGATCGCTGCTGAGATCGAACGCAAGAAGCAAGGTCAAAGCGCATCCATTGCCGCCAAACTCAATTCCCTAGTCGACCCTCAATTGATCGAAGCCCTTTACCAAGCTTCCCAAGCAGGTGTCAACGTGCGACTCAACGTACGCGGCATCTGCTGCTTGCGTCCCGGTGTCCCAGGGTTGAGTGAAAACATCTCCGTGATCAGTATCGTCGATCGCATCCTAGAACATGCGCGGATGGTCTATTTTGAGCACGGTGGAGATGATCTGATGTTCATCAGCAGCGCCGACTGGATGCCACGCAATTTGGACAAGCGTATTGAATTGCTCGTTCCGATCGAGCATGTCGGCAGCAAAAAACGGCTTATCGGTATCCTGGAAAACTACTTCAAAGACACCTCTCACGCCTGGGAACTCCAACCAGACGGTTGCTACATTCGACGCACTAGCCCGAGCGGACGCAGCTTCCGAGTCCAGGAACACTTCTACAAGAAGGCTTGCAACGCGATTAAGGATGCCGAGCAAAAGCGGCGGACGATGTTCGAACCCCACCAACCAGCAGCCAAACGCGAAGAGGTTTGAGTACAATAGGGCATCCCCCTCCCCTTCCCCCTTCCGAGGATGCCCTCCATGCCCCAAATCAGCCTGGCTGCACTGGTCCCCACATTACGCGTCCCCATCCCTCGGCGCTTAGTTTCGCGACTCTCAGCTCCATGGAGGGCGCCTCCACCGGCCTCTAGCGCGCGGTCATTCGCCCGTCTAGCAATGACGGCGATGGCCTGCGTTTGTGGTGGCCTGTCCCTCTGCTTGCCGTTGAATGCCGCCGAACCGGAACTGCGTGATCTCGACAGCCATTGTCCGTTTGTGGCGCCAACTTCGCTCGACGCCTGGCAAGCCCGAGCATCGCAACTTCGGGAACAGCTCCAAGTCAGCTTGGGGCTCATGCCGATGATTGAGCTCGATCCGGTCGAACCCCAGATCTATGGAGCTATCGCACGGCCAGGCTACACAATTGAAAAGGTAACGTTCGATAGCTTGCCTGGATTGAAGGTTACCGGAAATCTGTACCGCCCCGAAAAGATCGCTGCCAACACGCTAGTCCCCGCCGTGCTCAGTCCCCACGGCCACTGGGATTCCGCCCGATTCTATCAAGCTTCTCCGAAAGAAATCAACAGCCTGCTCGCACAGGGTGCCGAACGCTTTGAACACGCTGCCGAAAACCATATCCAAGCCCGCTGCGTGCAGCTGGCGCGAATGGGATGCATCGTTTTCCACTGGGACATGTTGGGGTACTGCGACAGCCAACAGATCTCGATGGATCGCGCGCATCGATTCGCCAAGCAACCTGTTGAATCGGAAGTCAACGACGACGGCTGGCTACTGTTTAGCCCCCTGGCAGAGTCCCACACCCAATCGGTGCTAGGACTGCAAACGCTGGCCATCATGCGAGCGGTCGACATGCTGCTCACGCTGCCCGAAGTAGATTCGCAGCGAATCGCGATCACCGGAGCTAGCGGTGGAGGAACGCAATCGTTTCTGGGCGCCGCCATCGACCAACGCATCAGCCTCGCATTCCCTGCGGTCATGGTCAGCACCGGCATGCAGGGCGGATGCACTTGCGAGAATTGCAGCCTCCTCCGTACCGGAACAGGCAACGTCGAAATGGCGGGACTCATCGCGCCACGGCCTCTAGGCCTGACCGCCGCTAACGACTGGACCAAAACCATGCCTACCGACGGCTTCCCCCAATTGCGTAGCCTCTACAAGTTGTTCGGAAAGGAATCCAACGTTGCCCTGTTTGCCAACGTGCATTTCAATCACAATTTCAACCATGTCAGCCGAACCGCCATGTACGGCTGGATCAATCAACACTTCAACTTAGGACTGGAAACGCCGGTTCTAGAGAGCGATTTCCCACTCGCTTATCGTGACGAGCTGACCGTATGGGATGCAGAACATCCAGCCCCTGCTGGCGGCGAAGAGTTCGAGCGGAAGCTAATGAAGTTATGGGCAGAGACCCTGGATAGCCAAATGCAAGGTTGGCTGCAGGGCGACGGCCCGCAACTAACTCAGCTGGCACAAACCCTCCGCAGCGGCTGGAGCGTCGCGTTGGGACTCTCCACCGCAGAGCTGACCCTCGATTCGGCCCTCAACTCCTCCACGGGTATACAATTTCTCAGCCCCCATGACGGAACCTGGGAATTGAGTCCGCAAGCGCCAACCGAAGCCGACTCGGAATCCTCCATCACCCTCACCGTAGGCACCGGCGAAACTCAGCAGCGTTACGCATTTTCGGGAGTGGGCGAGACATTGCAGCCCTTAGTCCCCAACCCTCGGCTAGCCGCCGCCTACACCTTTGGGTACAACTTGCCCGCCTTTGCCAAGCGCGCCCGACAACTCGCCCTCACCTTGGCAGAATTGCAGCGAATGCACCCAGAGCAACCCCTAGCACTTCATGCACGCGGCAGTGCCGCCGCCCTGGCTGCTGCGGGGGTCTTCTGCCTTCAGAACGGGACGCCCCGCTCGCAAACACCTCTCGAGCTGCACTTGGATCCCCAAGGGTTCCAATTTGCCAAGGCGAGCACAATTCGCGATCCCAACTTCTTGCCAGCGTCGGCTCGCTTTGGTGACCTAGCTGGACTCCTGGCGTCGCTGCAATCCGTGCAGTTTGAGCTTGCCAGCGATTCCTCCACCTTTGAGCAATACCGCCGGCTCCACCAAGCGGCGCACAACAGCCTGGCTTCCGCCCCGTAGCCGCAGGTTGCTATCGCACCTCGCCGCGCGGTGGCTCAGTAACCCACCGCGTGACGGGTTGTTGATTGAATAGCAATCTGGAGTTTAACGCAGAGGTACCCAATTGCCGTGCAGCGGCAGGCACCTGCCCTTGCTAACCGGGCTGTTGATTTAATCGCAATTTGAATTTTAGCGCGGAGGTCGCGTCCCTAATTGACTTGTAGCGGAGGTTATCTTTCCTTGCTCACGCGGCTAGGCTGTGAAGTTTTTTCACCAACGGACTCTTTTGGTATTCCAACCACGAAATTTTTTCGAATTGGCGGCTGAAAGTCTTACTGGGTCGGATTGTTGGCCAGCAAGTTAGCTCGTGTCCATCATGCTCATCTCTTCGAGTTGTGTTATTTCTCAACCAAGCGGTTGCCTTGCAACTGCTTAGATTGCCAAGGCCCCCAGGTTTACCATGCGTGTGAAGTTAAAGGCCACGGCATGCCATAGCGCTACCGCTTTGACCTTCACCAGTCCTCGAACTTTGAATTGCCGAAGGTTCCGATTGCGGCAGTCCGCATTGGGAAACTCGGCAACCGACGGGCGCGTCTTGTAAAGCTCTTTGTATTCCTCTTTGGCCATTCTCGCGCGAAACGCTGTGTATTCGTCGCTTTCGCCAGGTTGCTGCGCGTGAGGATCTTTGCCTTTGCTTTCCAATACCGATCCACGGGGGATCGTGGAGACGACTTCGGTCCCTTTAGACTCTACGGTCTTAACATCGCCCTTGGTTGCGTAAGCGGAATCGACCAATTGCGTCTTTGGTGTCTTGTCGTAAGTTGAGCACACTTTCTCGTGCATTGGTGCCATTTGGCCACTGTCAGTTCCCGAGTTGATAACATCGACAGCGACTATTACTCGCGAGTCAGCATCGGTTGCGAACTGGACGTTGAAGGCCGGATCGAAGCCACCATTGGCCATCTTCATATTACGGGCGTCAGGGTCCGTAGTGCTCACGCGAGTCTTTTCGCCGTCACCTTTTCTCCGAGACTCGCGCTGCTTACTAAGCTCCTCAAACTGTCGCAAAGCCTCATCTAATCGCTCTTGACGCTCACGCGATGCTCGTTCGACTGCCGCTTGGCGACGTGCGTCTCCATCGGAACGATCGCATTCGTTCTCGGATTCTTTCTTCAATCTATCTACGTGAGCCTGAGCCTGCTGCTGCAATGACTCAAGCGTCGGCTTGCGGCGAAACGAACTACTGCCTGCACTAGCCCGAACGCGCATTCCGTCTTGGGCAATGGTCTCCAGGGGCACCAGACCTTGGGCGACCAACGAGGCAACCGTGTCAACGAGCGTCTTCTCCAAGAATGCTCCGTTCTCCACTCGAAAGTCGCTCAACGTGTGATAATTGACCGTGACATTTCCGAGCGTCCATAAATAGGCTATGTCCGTCTCGCATCGGCGACCAAGTTCTCGGGCTGTGCCGATGCCATCCAAGGTTGCCAGAAGCCACAGTGAAACCAGTATCTCCGGCGCAATACTATTGCGGCCAACGGTGCTCTTGGTGACAACGATCTTTTCATACAGAGGTTCTAGGTCCAACGTTTTGACAAACGACCAGACAATGCGAGCACGATGGTCGCGCGGAAGCATATCTTCAAGTGAAAGCATGTGCATTTCCACTTGAATACGATGGGGGCGGGAAACACGAGCAAGCTGCGATGGTTTTTGAGTATTCATGCTATAGTTGTAGCGCCCAAAATTAATTTGCAAACCACTTGGCTAAAAATTCACAGCCTAGGCGGGTTACTATTTCAACAGCCCGTCACGCGGCGGGTTACGATTCCAAGTGGGCTGAAGTCACCCTGGTACCGTGGAGAGATTTGCGATGCGAGTCAATCGCCTTGGGAGCTACTGTCCGGGCTACACACGCCACTGGCACCGCTATCCTTGGCGATCTGGCCAGCGGTTGCCTCGACGGTAACGCCCTTCCAAAACGCCACGTGATCTTTGATATTGGCTGCCTTTTCCTTGGGAGTGGCATAATACCAAGCTGCATCCACATTGACCTTCCCATCGACCTCAATGGAAAGATACTCCGCAGTTCCCTTCCATCCACAGACCGAAGTCATGGCGGAAGGTTTAAAGAATTCTCGCTTCAAGGAAGCAGGTGGAAAATAGTGATTCCCGTCCACGACTTCCGTGACATCGGACTCAGCAATAACCTGCCCATTCCATACTGCACGTGCCATGTCTAGCCTGCTTCCCCTTGAGACTGCAACGAGTGAATATCCGCTACCGTAGAACTACTTCGCTGTCGGATTGATCTCGACGAGTTGATCTGCTGCAGCCATCTTGCGAATATCTTCAGTGATCTTCATCGAACAATACTTGGGCCCACACATACTGCAAAAGTGAGCACTCTTGAACGTATCCTGGGGCAAGGTCTCGTCGTGGTAGCGCTGGGCAGTTTCGGGATCGAGCGACAATCGGAATTGTTCCTTCCAATCAAACTCAAACCGTGCCTTGGACAATGCATCGTCACGGTCTTGGGCTCCGGGACGACCGCGAGCCACGTCCGCCGCGTGCGCTGCAATTTTGTAAGCAATTACCCCTTGCTTGACATCCTCTTCGTTGGGCAAGCCTAGGTGTTCCTTGGGAGTCACATAGCACAGCATGGCGGCGCCATACCAGCCCGCCATGGCCGCTCCAATCCCGCTGGTAATATGGTCGTATCCAGGCGCGATGTCGGTCACCAAGGGGCCGAGCACGTAAAAGGGCGCTCCGTTGCAAACTTCAATCTGCCGCTCGATGTTCATTTGAATCTGATGCATCGGAATGTGCCCAGGTCCTTCCACCATGACTTGCGTACCATTTTCCTGGCCACGCTTGGTCAATTCGCCCAAGACATCCAACTCTGCAAACTGCGCCGCGTCGGAAGCGTCTGCGATGGAACCAGGCCGCAAGCCATCGCCCAAGGACCAAGTCACATCGTATTGCCGCATGATGTCGCACAAATCGTCAAACGCTTCGTACAACGGATTTTGCTTGCGATGCACCATCATCCATTTGGCAATCAACGATCCACCACGGCTCACGATACCGGTCACTCGATTGGTGGAGAGGTGCAAATGTTCGAGCATCACACCACAATGCACCGTCATGTAGTCCACACCTTGTTTGGCTTGGTGTTCCACCATATCCAAAAAGTGCTGGGCCCGCATGTCTTCAATATTGCCCCCCAGCTCTTCGAGCATTTGGTAGATGGGGACCGTACCGATAGGGACGGGGGATTTTTCGATAATCTTCACGCGGATATTGTCGATATCCTTCCCGGTGGAAAGATCCATTACGGTATCCGCACCGTGGTGAACGGCCGTATGGAGTTTTTCCAACTCCTCACCCGCATTGCTCGTTACAGCGCTATTGCCGATGTTCGCATTGATTTTGCATTTGGCAGCAATACCAATGGCCATCGGTTCGAGCTGTCCCTGCAAATGCACTTTGTTGGCTGGGATGACCATGCGGCCCGCAGCCACTTCTGCCCGTATGGTTTCTACGTCCAGGTGTTCACGCTCAGCGACGAACTTCATTTCTGGGGTGACTTCCCCGGCACGAGCGGCTAGTAGTTGAGTTGTCATGCGCGAGCGACTCCTTGATGAGGCTTAGGACCGTGCGGTTAAAAATTCGAAGGATTCTGTCCGACTGGCAGGCGAGCAGTCGATTCAAATCTGCCCTCTCCGGTTCACGCAGCCTAAATTGCCGAGAGAGAACAAGCAGAAGGGTGGTAATTCGTACTTATCGCTCACCCAACAAACGCCAGGATTATGGGTGATTTCGACCCTTTCGAGAACCCGGCACAACACCTACAGAGAATTTATTTAGACAAGTAGGCTGTCCGCAGGCCACTTTACCTGACTTCCGATCTCGGCTGTGGCGGCTCTAAATTCAAAAGCACTACCGACACCCGGCCAAAACCACGCACTGGAGCAACCGCGGTCAATGTTCCAGACGGCCCCCCTTCTTGAGCACCGAGCGCCTGAAAATCGCCCAACTCCTGCAAGCGTTGTTCCAATTGCTCTGCGGGACCTCGGAAGAATAACCACACGCGGTGGCTCGCTCTCGCCGCAGAATCCACCTGTAGCAGCTGTGGCCATTGCTTCACGTCGTTGGTCAGCGCCTGAGGCTCGCCCGGTAGCCCGCCTGGGATCGAAATCCCATACAACCCACGCAGAGGAAAGCTCAAATATCGATTCCAGGTGGCGTCTAGCGGCAACGGAAGCCCCTCCCCTTCGATGAGCTGGCTGGCACATGCGAGCTGATCCGCCGGGCGATGCTGGGCTTGCACGTATTCGGTTGCCTGACGCCACCCTTCTACCCTCTGCCACCCTACAAGCTCCCCATTTCGCCAAACGTCGAGCGTACCTTGCGTGAACAACAATCCGACCAACGCTACCCAGGCGGCTCCACCACGCAACCAATGATTTTCGACGCGGCTAAGCAACCAGGCAGCCAACATCACCAGCGGCACCGCACAGACCAGCAAATAGCGGCGGTGAAACAGCGGCGCTAGCTGGCTGGCCGCCATGCCCCAGGCGGTCAACCAGGGCCCCAGCGCTGCCATGCACCACATTACCAATGGCCCAGGAACTACCGATGGACCAGGACAGGAGTTCTGACGGCTCCAACCTGCCCGATGGGTCCCCTTTAGAAAGTACTGAAGAGCCAGGGCAGTCACCACGGGGCCCACGAGCACAAGCACTGGAAACAACTGGAAAAGTGCCGTCCAGGACGTCTCACCTGCGAAAGATTCCCACTGCTGACGGCGGTTCCACAACCCAGGTGTCCACAGCAAGGCGGTACTACCGATCCCCCCTACAATCGCCCCGCACCCACACCACCGAACGAGACTCGAAACGGTCCTCGTCAACCGAGCCCCACCTCCACCTCCGCTCGCTTCAAAACCAGCCTGAAGCCTCATGTGCTGGCCCCACCAGTTGAGCCCTAGGGCGACCAAGCCAAACAACCACTGCCAGACAACGACCAGCATGCTGGTCACATGCAAATGCACCATCCCCACCCCCAGCCCAATCCATAACGCCAGCAGGATTGCCACCGAATGCTCCCCGCCGTCTCTCGAGGGATTACGCGCCGCGACAAACAACTGCGCAATCACGAGCCACCCCAAAAAGCTCAGGAGTTGTAGCATCGAATAAACCCGAGCCTCAGAGGCATAGAACCACTGAATTCGGTCCAAAGCCAACCAAGCGAGCGGAATAGCCACTAGCGAAAGAGACGCTAGGTCGCCCCCGCCTTCGTTCTCAGAGTCTCCCTGAGAATGCGCTGCAGGCAAGACTCCACCGCGGTCCCTCTGTTTTGGCAGTCGGAGCCTGCAAGCCAGTCGGCTCCAGGGCTGAGTTTGGGAACCAGAATTCATTGAAAGTGCCGCCGGTTGGACACGCTTCAATTCGCGGACAATTACCGCCAGCAACAGGCACCAAGCGATCCAGGAGGGGAGGCGAATTCCCAATTCCCCCGAGCCGATGCCGACGGCCTGCCCCACCCACTGCAGGCCATGCAACAGATAAAAATAGAAGGGAGACTGATTCCCTTGGGCGGCCCGAGACTGAATATCCGAGAACGCCCCTGAAATCACCCAACTCGTATGCAGCTCGTCAACCCACAACGACTCGGCCATCGATGCCCAACCAAAGATCATTCCGGCCGAAATCAGCCCCCCCACGAACCACTGCCGCAACGCACCCCCCCTCACAATAGCTAGCATCCGGCTAAAAGAAGCCCTAAGTCTTGACTGGAATACGTTCACGTTGTGCAATGGAAGAGGTGGGGAGTAAGATAGTAGGGGTGGATAAGCCGTTTGGATCCGTCTGGATCCAAATTTGCAGTCCATCCAACGTGGTCTGGAGCGTCAGCAAGGCTAAAACATCAGCCTAGCGGGCGACCAGTGTGGCCGAACTTGTCTCAAAACCGCGCTTTCGCGCAGTCGCTGGCGGCACAGCCGGGAGCTGAACAGTCAGTCTATCCGCTGTACGGCAGTGAAGGAAATTCCCCATGTTGCGATCTAGCAATCGAAGTTCATCCTGCCGCTCTCGCGCCGGATTCACTCTAATCGAAGTCTTAATAGCGACGGCGGTCACGCTGCTGATGATGGTAGCGCTCGCCCGCATTTTCAAAGACATCGGCGACAGCATGCAGCAGGGGCGTTCTGCGCTGCAACTCAACAACAGCCTTCGATCGGTAGCGTATCGAGTGCGAACCGATCTCCAAAACTTAACGATCACCCCCAATCCACCTGCCGATGGCTCCACGGGCATGGGGTACATGCAATACTTCGATGGCCCTCAAACCGATTACTCGACGCTGCTGCTCAGCTCAGCCACGGGTGCCAATCGCATCGGTGATGTGGACGACATCTTCATGGGGACCGCTCGCGCCGGAGACGTTTGGTACTCCGGTAAGGTCCCATTATTCGTCGTGAATGGCGACATCCCTCAACCCGACGACAATAATTCAAACGGCTCTCCGGACGATTTAGAAAACCTCATTTCCGTGGGCGCCCAGCACGCTGAGATCGTAATGTTTGTCGAGCCGGTCGTCGCAGGCAGTGGCGCGTACGACAACCCTGCACGTGATATGAGCTATCTTGTCGCCAATCAGAACTTCTTTCAAGATAACGATGCCGACGGCTTCCCCGACGCCTATCGCCTGCACTACCGCACCCTAATTATTCGACCAGACCTCAACTTACCCGCCAACGGATTGCTACCGGCCAATCCATCTGAAGGAATCTTCACGGTCGGCCCTCAGGGATCCATCAGGCTGCCCGACGGCAGCACCGCCACACTGCCTGACAGCATATGCGACATGTATCGCGTGCATGGCGTCTGCGATCTCTCGATGCGACGCGTCTACAATACTGGCGATGGACTGACGGGGGTCACCGATTACGTCGCGGCCAACAGCCTGGAAGACTTGATGAACCCCATCAATCGCTTTGCCCACGTGCAACTTCCGATGCCCAACGGCCTGACGACCATGCCACTGCTGGCACTCGGCGCACCCCTGGGCACCTCTCCTGCTTCGCTAGTGGGCTCGAGCTTTCTACACCCAGCCTACACCTTGCTTGCCTCCCGAGCTGGTGAAGAT